>JAGGNC010000120.1 GCA_017886405.1 Pseudomonas sp.
CTCATCTACCTGATGTTGATGGCTGAAGCCTTCATGGGTTACCTGTTGCCTTGGGGCCAGATGTCTTACTGGGGTGCCCAGGTGATCATCTCGCTGTTCGGCGCCATACCGGTTATCGGTGCGGATCTGACACAGTGGATTCGTGGTGACTACCTGATTTCCGGCATCACCCTGAACCGCTTCTTCGCCTTGCATGTGGTGGCCTTGCCGATCGTTATTCTCGGTTTGGTAGTGCTGCACATTCTGGCGCTGCACGAAGTCGGCTCGAACAACCCAGATGGTGTAGATATTAAGAAGTTCAAGGACGAAAATGGTGTTCCGCTCGACGGTATCGCATTCCATCCTTACTACACCGTGAAAGACATTGTCGGTGTTGTGGTCTTCTTGTTCATCTTCTGCTTCGTGCTGTTCTTCTTCCCGGAAATGGGTGGTTATTTCCTCGAGAAGCCGAACTTTGAAGCGGCTAACCCGTTCAAGACGCCTGCGCACATTGCCCCGGTTTGGTACTTCACCCCGTTCTACGCGATTCTGCGTGCGGTACCCGATAAGTTGCTGGGCGTAATTGCGATGGGTGCGGCCATCGCGGTGCTGTTCGTACTGCCGTGGTTGGACCGTAGCCCGGTGAAATCGATGCGTTACAAAGGCTGGATGAGCAAGGTCTGGTTGCTGATCTTCTGTGTGTCCTTTGTAATTCTGGGAGTATTGGGTGTGTTGGTGCCAACTCCAGGTCGTACGCTGCTGGCGCAGGTGTGTACCTTCCTGTACTTCGCGTTCTTCATCCTGATGCCGTTCTACACCAGGATGGAAAAAACCAAACCGGTTCCGGAAAGGGTGACTGGCTGATGAAAAAGTATTTCGCAGCATTGATTATTGCGCTTCTGCCGAGCCTTGGCTTTGCCGCAGGTGGCGTCGAATATCCGCTGGATAAGGTTGACATCGACCTGGCTGACAAAGCGGCCCTGCAGGACGGTGCACGCACCTTCGCCAACTACTGCATGGGTTGTCACTCAGCGAAGTACCAGCGCTATGAGCGTGTGGCCAATGATCTGGGTATTCCGCATGAAGTCATGCTGGATAACCTGGTGTTCACTGGCGCGAAGATTGGCGAGCATATGAAGATTGGTATGCAGCCATCCGAGGCCAAAGCATGGTTTGGGGCTGCACCGCCCGACCTGACTCTGGTTGCACGCGTGCGTGGTACGGACTGGCTGTACACTTACATGCGTACCTTCTATGAAGATACTGCGCGTCCGTTGGGGGCCAACAACAAGGTCTTCCCGAATGTAGGTATGCCGAACGTTTTGGTTGCCTTGCAGGGTCGTCAGTACATTGGCTGTAAGCAAGTGCAAGTGGTTGAGGACGGTAAGAAGCTGTTTGATCCACTATCCGGTGCGCAGATCACGCATGAAGCCTGTGATCAGTTGGTGGTTGAGCCCAAGACGGGTCAATTGAACGCTGAAGAGTTTGACGAGAAGATCCAGAACCTGGTGACCTTCCTCGCTTACTCGGCTAATCCAGTTAAGTTGAAAAGTCAGCGTATCGGCACCTACGTTCTGCTGTATCTTGCCTTCTTCTTTGTATTCGCCTACCTGCTCAAGCGCGAATATTGGAAGGACGTGCACTAAGTTTTTGCATCTCCGCTGTTGACCTGTGCGCCCCTTTGGGCGCGCAGGTCTTTCTGCTTTACATAACTTTATAAGCGAGGAGGATCGCCATGGGCGTGACCAATCGGTTGGCCTGTTACTCCGACCCCGCCGACCACTATTCCCACCGCGTACGAATTGTGCTCGCCGAGAAGGGTGTCAGCGCCGAGATTATCAGTGTCGAAAAGGGTCGTTATCCGGCCAAGCTGCTTGAGGTTAACCCCTACGCCAGCGTGCCTACACTGGTCGACCGCGATTTGGCTCTTTATGAGTCGACAGTGGTGATGGAATACCTGGATGAGCGTTATCCGCATCCGCCGTTGCTGCCGGTGTACCCGGTGGCTCGGGCCAACAGCCGTCTGCTGATTCATCGTATCCAGCGGGACTGGTGCGCGCAGGTGGATCTGATTCTTGATCCACGCAGTAAAGAGCCGGCGCGTGCACTGGCCCGCAAGGAATTGCGTGAAAGCCTGACCGGTGTATCGCCATTGTTTGCCGATAAGCCGTATTTCCTCAGTGAGGAATTGAGTCTTGTGGACTGCTGCCTGCTACCGATTCTTTGGCGTTTACCGATTATGGGGATAGAGTTGCCAAAGCCGGCCAAGCCGTTGCTCGATTACATGGAGCGCCAGTTTGCCCGTGAGGCGTTCCAGGTCAGCCTGTCGCCAGTTGAACGTGATATGCGTTAACTCGAGGAGATAATGATGAAGTCGAGTCGTCCTTATCTGGTCCGTGCCCTTTATGAGTGGATTGTTGAAAACGACTGCACTCCGCACTTGCTGGTAGATGCAGAGTTTTCTGGCGTGCAGGTGCCTGTTGGCTTCGCCAATGATGGGCAGATTGTCCTGAACGTTTCACCTACCGCAGTCCGTCATCTGCATATGGATAACGAGGCCGTCAGCTTTGAAGGGCGCTTTTCCGGCGTACCACAAAGCTTGTATATTCCGGCAGCTGCGGTGTTGGCGATTTACGCGCGGGAAAATGGCCAGGGCATGGTCTTTGATACCGAGTCGTCGATACTCGGCGAGGGTGAAGTGGATGATCCCGATGATCAAGGGCTGCCTACTGACGAGCCGCCAAGGCCCAGCGGCAGGCCTAGCCTGAAAGTGGTCAAGTAAACAAAAAAGGCGATCCTAGGATCGCCTTTTTTATGGGCTGTCGCTGTCAGTTGCTGTACTGAAACAGCTTCACCACTTTCTGCACGCCAGACACGCTTTGCACCAGATTGGTGGCGTGAGTGGCTTCGGCTTGCGAGACCAGACCAAGCATATAGACGATACCGTTTTCGGTAATCACCTTGATGCGTGTGCCAGGCACGGCGCTGTCGGCGATCATCTGAGTCTTGATGCGACTGGTCAGCAATGAGTCGTTGCTGCGCACCAGCAGAGAGGTTGGCTGCAGTACCTGCAGTTCATTGTGTACCTTGCTGACATTATTGACCCGGCGTGCGGCCTGTTCAGCCATGGCCTTGAGGTCGCTGCGTGGGGTCTGGCCTGCCAGTAGAACGACGCCGTTATAGCTGGTGACCACAATGTGCGATGTCGGGCTGGTCAGGTCAATGTGCACACGGGCGACGTTGGAGCGGACCTCGGGGGCGATGAACTGGTCGTCGATCTTGTTACCGACGCTGCGGTTGCCACAGCCGGCTA
>JAGGNC010000295.1 GCA_017886405.1 Pseudomonas sp.
GGTGCCGGTGGCATCAAAGTTGAGGCTCAAGCTCACAGCTGTACCGCGCACAGTACTGCCATTGACCACCACCGGCTGGGTGCCGGTAGATGGGTTGGTGTAAGCCGACGTGAAGCCAACGTTACGGCTAACGTTAGCGAAGGCTGGCACACATTGCGGGACATTGTCTGACTTGCGCACCGCACTAATGGTCGCAGCAGTCGGCTTGGCCGCAAGCATGTTAGGCACTTGCAGCAGCAAGCCGCTGTCAGCGTAAGTAATCCCGCAGCCAGTGGTCGAGCATATCGGTACGCTGAGCGGCTTGGTCGAAGGCGTCGAAGTTTGCACACCTAAGCTAACGGTGCTGGGCGTGGTAATACTCAATCGAGCCTGGGCGGTACCACCGCTGAAGTTGATGACGTTGCCACTGCCGGTGGCAGGCGCAACGGCAGACCAGTAGCTCGCTGGATTGAGCGTAACGCTGACCGGGTCAGTGAACAGGGTACTGCAACTGCTGTTAAGGCAGGCACGAATGGTCACCGGCTGCGGACTACAGGTCAGCGCCGTGCCTGCATAGCTGAACTCAAAATGATCAATTTGCTGCGCCAGCGGCTTGATGGTCGAGGCGCATATTTGCAGGTCGTCCAGCTCGTGGAAGTTGGTCGAACCCCCCGTAGAGCCGGTCAGCGACAGGTAAAATTCAGCCGGTAAAGCTGCCTGACTGTTGGCCGCCGCCAGCACATTGACTGCATCGAGGTTGGGCAATACAACAAAACCGCTGCCGCTATTACGTTCCACAGTGACCAGCGCCTGGCTGGTAAAGCGTCCGTCAATGCTGATGCGGTAAGTGTGCCCAGGCCCTGCCGCGCTTCCTGGTTGATCGATGCCTGGGCTGAGGTTGGCCGGGGTGCCCGCAATATAGCGATAGCCGGTGCTAGCTGATCCAGAGCCGCGAACCGATACCGAATCAATGCGTCGCTCCGGTCCGCCTGGGCCGCCCTCAGTGGAAAAGTTGCCGAACTCATCAATACCAACGCCTAGCCAGCCGCCGGCAAAACCAGGATTGGCCGCATCACCCCGAGTACCGTAGCCCAACGGACCACCGAAGGCGCCAGGCTGGGGCGCTACTGACGCATCAGAGAGCACCACTGCTATGCCGTCAGCCCCGCTGCCGCCGTAGGCATAATGCTTGAATTCCACTTGGATGAAGTTACACGCGGCCGGGAACAAACGCTGCAGGGTTGAAGCAGTGGCGACTGCGCCCTGATTACTGGTCAGACGCATACGCTGATTGATAACCGTCGGGGTGAAAGCCGTGTTCCCTCGGCTAGCCACCGCCCAGTCGGTACCCAATGTAGGGTTATCAAAGCTGTCACTGAAACATTGCAACCGCAGCGCGCATTGATGCCGCTCTTGATAAAGCGCACTGATCTGCGCCGGGCTCAGCGCCGTGTTGTAGATGCGCAACTCGTCCATGTCGCCATCGAAGTAACGCCCGGCAAAATTCTGGTCTGAGCCCAGCTGCAGGGGATCGCTGTTGGCCAGTGGCGTACCATCGAAGTTGGCCTGCCCCGCCAGATTACCGTTGATGTAGATACGCTGGTCACCCGGCGCGTAGCGCACCAGTACATGGCTCCACTGCCCCGCAGTTAAGGCTGCTGTACTGTTGAACTCGCGGGTGTTGGCGGGGCTGCTTGTCTGCCACCACCAGTTAACGGTGCCATTGGGGTTGAGATGAAACTCATAGTTTTCATCCTTTGACACCAGCGTCATCAAGCCAGAGCTGGGCAAACGACGCGGCTTGACCCACACACCTATGGTAAAGCTGCCCTGCAGATCCAGCAGATTATTGTCGGCCCGTTGCACATACTGGCTGGCCGAGCTGGAAAAACTGCCATAGCCGCACGTACCCATGGCGTTGACTTCAGGCAAGGCTGGGCCTGTATTGGCCGTTACAGCACCGTTCAATGCAGTCCCATCGAGGCCATTGGGTGTGGAATCCTTAACCACGCCGGAGGCTCCAGACCACATGGCCTCATCCAGTGACCAGCTGAGTAAAGGGCCTGACGAGCAGGCATTGGCTGGCGTAGAGCTGGGCAGACAAGTACCGGTGACCGTGCTGAGGCTATTAACGTTGATGGTCGAGTAACTTGGCGCGTTGAAGTTACCGTAAGCATTGGTGTTGTTCAGGGTTATCGCACCGCTGACTGAGCTAACGGAAACAAGGGTGTTAAGGCTACCCAGGCTGCTATCGCTAATGCTCACGGTACTGGCACCACTTATCCTACCAGCGATCATCGTCACGCCTGAGAACGTGGCCGTGTTGTTCGCAGCGAAGAATTCACCTTGTATCGTACCGCCAGTGATGCTGATACCCGAGGAGTTAGAGCGGGCCCCGCCTTGCAGATTCGTGCCATTGGTAGTGACGTTACAGCAGTTGCTGAGCACCTGCCCGGTCACGCTGCCGCCCGTCAAACTGATATCACCGGAGGTGGCTGTAACGGTTCCATTGATGGTGCTATTACTGGCGCTAAAGGGATTGGAGGTGGCAGTCAGGTTGATGTTGCGATCTGCTGCACCGACTAAGGTTGCTATTAATGTATGGGAGCGCGCGGCAACGCTAATTGTCGTCGCGGTTGACACCGTTAGTACATCTCCCGATGCCGTTGTAAGGACTCCATCACACGTAAAGGTTGTTCCCGATCGACTCCAAGCACCGGAGCAAATAGAGGCCCCCTCGCTGACCAACGGTGTGCCATCGGTATTGAACGTGTAAGTAACCGCTAGAGCGTTGGCCGATCCCAGCAGCGCCAACAGGCTAAGCGCGCGCAGCATCGTCTTGATCATCGCTCCACCACCGCAGTCAGTTGCCGATAGGCATAGTCAGAGCGCCCGCCTGGCGAGCCGTTCTGCGCCGTCGCAGTGAGACGGAATATCTGCACCGGGTTGCCCTCATTATCCGTGTAGTTATTCGCCGTACAGGCGACGCTTACTGAAAACTCGGCCAACGCACTGCCCGCTTGGCTAGGGGCACCTGTTGCACAGCTGGCGGTTTTATAGGCGCGGCTAATGCCCCACTCCAATCCAGCACGAGCTGCCTGATAGGCGCGCGCCTGCTGGATTGCCAGGCTGTTGCTGCCGTGCTGAGTAATCGACAAGCGCGACATGGCGATGACCACCATGCTCATCACAATCATCACGAACATCGCCGCCACCAGCCCAAAACCACGGACCTTGGCGGGCAAGCTGTTTTCAGGGCGCATTATCGACATGTACCTGTTGCAGTAATTGCAGGTTTTCCCCTGCCT
>JAGGNC010000017.1 GCA_017886405.1 Pseudomonas sp.
GTTTGACGATGGGCAGGAACTGGGCGCGGATCTGTTCGCGGCTGGTTTTGTTCAGGTACTGGGTGGCGGAGTCTTGCGGGCCGCTGAGGATGCTTTTGGCGTCCTCTACGGTCATCTTCTTCACCGAATCCACCAGCAGCGCCTGGGCTTGCGGCACGGCGGCTTCGGCGGCTTTGTTCATGCTGGCTTCAAGCTGATCGACCTGCGCGCCCATGCCCATCATTTTCATGGTTTTCGCGGCTTTGCCGAGATTGCCTGGTAGTTCGATGCGTACGTCCGGGTTGTTACTGAAGCCGCCAGGTTTGCCCAGCTGCTCTACGGCTACTTTGGCGCCTTGGGTAAGGGCATCTTTGAGGCCGCCGCTGGCGTCGCTCTGGGTCAAGTCGGAGAGGGACAGGGCGAAGACGCTACTAGCAATGGCAAGGCCGGCGGCCAGGGACATTAAACGAAGCATGGTAGGCATCCTTGTGCGGTTATAGTGGTTGAAGCTCACGGTAGTGTAGCGCAGGCCAGTGAGCGCGTTGCGCCGTGCCTAGTTACATGGTGTCGGCAACATCCTCATTTCTGTCCATGGCTACCTGGCGAATCGACAGACGAATCTCTGCCGGCAGCACGCGCTTGGCCGCGCCTTCGGCCAACTCGCTGAGCAGTGGATGGTGGCTGAGTTTGCCGGCGTCATCCTGACGAACAACGCCTTGGTGCTGCAGGCTTTGGATAAAGTGACGGAACAGGCTCTTGTCGAAGAACTCCGGCGCATTCAGGCCATGCAGAATCGACAAACGCTGGGCCATCACGGTGCAGAGGTCTTCCAGCTCTTCGGCGCTGATGGCGTTCTGCCCGGCATTGAGCAGCAGTGCAGTGGCCATATAGAAGCGCTGCAAGGTCTGCACGATGGCCCGGGCGAGCAGCGTCAGCAGCACGAACTCGCGCGAGCTTGGGGATGGGCGGACATAGGTGTCGCCATCCAGCCTCAGCAAACCTTGTTCAACAAAAGCGGCGAGCCATTGATCGACCACCGCGTCGAGTTCATCCAGCTTCCAGCGGATAAACAGTTCGGATTGCAGATAGGGGTATAGCGCTTTGGTAAAACGCAGAATTTGCTCGCGGCTCATCCGTGCGTTGCTCTGGAAGAAGCTTGCCAGCAGCGCCGGCAGGGCGACGATGTGCAGCACGTTGTTGCGGTAATAGGTCATCAGAACGGCATTGTGCTCGTTCAGGTAGAGGATCTTGCCGAGGGCATCCTTCTGCTCGGCGAGTAGGTCCATCTTCTGTACGTATTGGATCAGCGCCAGGCCATCGCCGTCCGGCAGGGTGGTGTGCGGCGAGTAAGGCACGCGACGCAGCAAGGCCAAGTACAGGTCGAGTACCCGCGCCAGGGCACGGTCGTCCAGGGCCAGCTTGCTGGTAGACAGCAGTGCCAGGGCCACCAGATTGACCGGGTTGATCGCCGCGGCCTCGTTGAGGTGCTGGGCGACGCGCGCGCCAAGGCGATGGGTGGCAGTGTTGAGCCACTCGGGGCGGAACTGCGTGCCATAGTCCTGCGCGCGCCAGTCCGGTTGCTCACTGTCGAGAAACTCGGCCAGTTTGATCGGCTCACCAAAGTTGACCCAGACATGGCCAAAACGCTGCTTGAGCGCGCCGATGACCTTGAAGATGGCAAAGATCGACTCTTTCTTCTTGCTCGCACCACGCAGCTCGCCCAGGTAGGTGCGGCCTTCCAGCACCCGCTCATAGCCGATATACACCGGCACAAACACCACCGGCAGGCGATTGCTGCGTAAAAAGCTGCGCATGGTGATCGCCAGCATGCCGGTTTTTGGCTGCAGCATACGCCCGGTGCGCGAGCGCCCACCTTCGACGAAGTATTCGACCGGGAAACCCTTGCTGAACAAGGTGTGCAGGTATTCGTTGAACACGGCGGTGTACAGCGGGTTGCCCTTGAACGTGCGGCGCATAAAGAAGGCACCGCCACGGCGCAGCAGACCACCGATCAACGGCATGTTGAGGTTAATACCGGCGGCAATATGCGGCGGCGTCAGACCGTTTTTGAACAGCAGGTAGGACAACAGCAAGTAGTCGATATGGCTGCGGTGGCAGGGCACATAAATCACCTCATGGCCCTGGGCGACGTCCTGCACGCCCTCAATATGGTTGACCTTGATGCCGTCGTAAATTTTGTTCCAGAACCAGCTCAGCACCAGCTCCAGAAAGCGGATCGCGGTGTAGGTGTAATCCGAGGCGATCTCGTTGCCATAGCGCAGCGCCTGGCTTTCAGCCTTTTCCAGGCTGATGCCTTCACGTTCTACTTCCTCAAGGATGGCCTGGTGCACTTGTGGGCCGCGGATCAAGCCTTTGACCAGATTGCGCCGGTGCGACACATCCGGGCCAATCACGGCGGCCTTCTGATTGCGGAAGTGCACCCGCAGGATGCGCTGCACCATGCGCAAGGTGCGCTCGTGGCCCTTGTCCTGCTCGATCAGCTCGCGCATATGGATCGGCGTGGAGAATTGCACGCGGGTCTTGCGGCCGAGAATCAGGATGCTGAACAGGCGGCGCAGGCGCCCGGTAACCGCCCAGCTGTCAGCGAATAGCAGCTTCCATGGGCTGGTTTCGTGATCGGGCGACTGGCCCCAGAACACGCTGACCGGAATGATCTGCGCATCGTCCACCGCATGCTGGCTCAGGGCGCTGACCAGACGTTGCAGCGTCGGTGAAATCCCGCGTTTGTCCTGGCGGCCGAGCCAGTCTGGCTCCGGCATCAGGTAGAAGAAGGCTGCAGGTTCCTGCAGATTACCCACCGATACCGGCAGTACCGGGCGCGGTAGGCCGGCCTTGCGACACTCCGTATCGACCACCGCCAGATCGCTCATCGACGGCAGCTGCAGCACATAGAACACCGGCTTGCTGCGGTCGAGCTTGAGGGTAAAGGCCGACTGGTTGATGGTTTCCGAGCGCACCCAGAGGTACAGCACACGGCGTAGGGTGCCAAAAACGAGACGGCGGAGCGGAGATCGGGTCATACGGAGTCTGTAGGCTTGAAAACGAGCACTTGCTCGGGGCGCGTAGTGTGCCGGATCAGTTGGCCGGCGGCAAAAATCTTCGCGGGGTTAACGACGTTTAGCGGCAGACGGACTGCAACGTCTTCGAGCATGGTGTGCGCCCGACTCTGCTGGAGCGCGATTTCAACTTCCCACCGATTGCTGAACTGTATGCCGAAGTGGCGAAAATTCGTCAGCTGCAGGGTGCCGCAATACCGTTGCGAA
>JAGGNC010000043.1 GCA_017886405.1 Pseudomonas sp.
AGTAATCGGCCTGCGTCAGACCGCTGCCACGCCAAGACTTAACATGCGCGATCCACGCCGCGCGCCGCACTGACATTGGCCCCATGTAACTCTCCTGCCGGAAAAATACAGGATGCCGCTCGAATGGAGTGGGTTTATAGATGGTAGGGCTGGACGCTTACGGTCAACGCGCGTACGCAGCAGATGTTCGGTGAACAGAACGGCTACGACTATGCGGACCTGTATCCCGCCATACAGAAGGTCGTGCAGGCCGCAGGCCGAGTGATTCGCAGCACCGATGATCAGGGCGTGGTGTACCTGTTGGATGACCGCTACAGCCAACAGCGCTCAGGTCAGCTGGCCACCATAGGCCACACGGGCCAACCCCAGCATCAGTGCCAACACACCTATCAGCACCACATGTTCAGTCAGCGAACTCAGCATGATCATGGCGGATCCCCTCGGGTTGCGATAACTAACCTTAAGCCTCATCGACCGCAGAAGCGATACGTAAATTTTCCGCCTGTAACCAATTCGAGCACATACCCGCTCGATCAGACGAGCGCCCCTTGCTTGATCCACAAAGCACCGGATACTGTATATAAATACAGTTATGGTGTATCCCCTATGAGCAATGCCCTGATCCTTGCCGAGCTTCGCGCTAACGGCACTCGCCTGCCCTACTTTGACGCGCGCATTCCGGCCGGCTTTCCCAGCCCTGCGCTGGATCACATGGAGCACAAGCTGTCCCTGGATGAGCTGCTGGACCTGAATGCGCCGCACACCTATGTGGTTCTGGTCAGCGGCGAAAGCATGACTGGCGTGGGCATCTTCGACAGCGATTACCTGATCGTCAGCCGCGCCCTAGAGGCCAAGCCTGGCGACATCGTGGTGGCCTGTTTAAACGGTGATGTGTTCGTCAAACGCCTGGGGAAAAGTCACGGCACGTACGTGCTGCAGTCCGAGCATCCGGACTATCAACCGCGCTATGTGCTGGATGATGACGAACTGATGATTTGGGGCGTGGTCACCCACAGCCTGCGTAATCACCGTGCCCATGCCTGAGCCCGTGTTTGCCCTGATCGACTGCAACAGCTTCTACGCAAGTTGTGAACGCGTGTTCCGGCCTGATCTACAACGCACACCCATCGTCGTGCTGAGCAACAATGATGGCTGCGTGATCGCCCGCTCAGCCGATGCCAAACCCTTCGTCAAGATGGGCGCTCTGCTGCATGAAATTCGGGGTGATCTTAAACGTCATGGCATCGTCGCGTTCAGCAGCAACTACGCCCTGTATGGCGACATCAGCGAGCGAGTGATGAGCGTCATGGAGGCCCGCTTGCCGGCCATTGAGGTGTACAGCATCGATGAGGCCTTTGCCGATCTGAGCGGTATGCCGGAATCCTTGGAGAGCCTGGCCCGATCACTGCAAAGCGAGATCAAGCAAAAGACTGGCATCCCCGTGGGCATCGGCATCGCTAGCACCAAGACCTTGGCCAAGCTGGCCAACCATGCGGCGAAGCGCTGGCAACGACAGACCGGCGGCGTGGTCGACCTGCGCGACCCGGTGCGGCGAGACAAATTACTCAAAGCCCTGCCAGTGGAAAATGTGTGGGGCATTGGCAAACGCATGCAGGTTCACCTCAACGCACTCGGTATCAAAACCGCCTGGGACTTGGCCAACAGCGACGCCTGGGCGCTGCGCAAGCGCTTCAACGTGATCGTCGAAAAAACCGCCCGCGAGCTGCGCGGCATTGCCTGCCTGGAACTGGAAGAGGCCGCACCAGCCAAGCAGGAAATCTGCTGCAGCCGCTCCTTCGGCAAACGCCTGCAGACCGTCGAACCGATTCAGGAAGCCGTGACCGCTTTCGCTACCCGCGCGGCAGAAAAGCTACGCCAGCAACACTCACTGTGCCGGCAGATCAGAGTCAGTTTGCGCACTGGGATGTTTAACCCCAACGAGGCCAAGTACGCCAACGGCCTGCTCTGCCAGCTGCCCTACCCGACCGACGACACGCGCCTGATCATTGCTGCTGCCCATGAAGGCATCAGCCGGCTATACCGCGAAGGCTTCAGCTACGCCAAGGCTCAGGTACTGCTGCTGGATCTGTGTCGCCGTGATGAGTACACACAAGACCTATTCGCCCCCGAGCAGCCCGTCAGAACCGAACGACTGATGAGTACGCTGGATGCCATTAATAGTCGATGGGGGCGCGGAACCTTGCAGCCCGGTCGAATCGCCAAACCAACGGAGTGGGCAATGCGCCGGGAAATGCTTTCGCCTGCGTATACAACTTGCTGGAATGGCCTGCTAAAAGCCCACGCCCGATAACGCGGCCCAACGCAAACCATGCCCGCGAGTGCCGGACCCATTTATTCAAACAACGCGGCGTGGCCAATGCGTCATCATCAGCCGGGCTAGCGTATCGATCGAGTATCAATGGGTGGCTTCGGCCACAACGAGTCAGCCAAGCCCCGGATGGCTTGACCAGGTCTGGCGACTTAAATGGCTTACATTGGTGACCGGCGGCTGCAGTATCGCTTTTCCCAGTATTGATTCATGACTAGTTGCTGAGTATCTCGATCATGAACAACTCTTTGCGCGTGTACTTACGTATGCCGGCGCACTCGGCATCGGAAAAATTAATCTGTTTCATCGAAAAATTCAGCGGATGACATCCGGTGATCCGACCAAATAGAGCCTGAAGGTTTCTTCAGCGCTTACCTATGGACCGAATTCAGGTGTTAATTCAGGGTATAAATGCCAGGCAACTGACAGCAACAGCGCCCATAAAAAACGCCAGCAGTGCTGGCGGTTTTCATGATGTTTGGGTCAGGCAGGCTGTGCAACTTAGTCCAGCAGGGTTACCCAGCTTTCTACAACGTCACCGCCCCACTTGGCTTTCCACTCTTTCAGAGTCTTGTGGTTGCCGCCTTTGGTTTCGATAACTTCACCGGTGTTCGGGTTTTTGTACTGCTTAACTTTACGGGCGCGTTTGGTACCAGTGGTTTTGCTGGCGCGGCCCAATTTGCTGCTTTTGGCGTCTGGATCAAGCATGGCAATGATGTCACGCAGCGACTTCTGGTACTCGCCCATCAGCGTGCGCAGTTTGCCTTCGAATTCCAGTTCTTTTTTCAGCTTGTCGTCTTGCGACAGATTCTTCAGGCGCTCTTGCAGTTCTTTGATAGCATCTTCGGTTGCGCGGTATTCGTTGATCAACGACATGTGAGTTGCCTGTATCCGGATTGATAATTGAGTATTTGTAATACTAGTCAGGAAC
>JAGGNC010000085.1 GCA_017886405.1 Pseudomonas sp.
TGGCACCGGTGTTAACACCGGTCAACGACTTTATCCTGCGTTACCGCTGGCAAGCCTTCCTCCTGCTGGGGCTGATCGCCACCTACCGCATGTCGGACACGGTAATGGGCGTGATGGCCAATGTCTTCTATATCGACCAAGGCTTTACCAAGGATCAGATCGCCAGCGTCAGCAAGCTGTTTGGCTTGGTGATGACTCTGTTGGGTGCAGGGATGGGTGGGTTACTGATCGTGCGCTTCGGCATATTACCGATTCTTTTTATCGGCGGCGCAGCGTCGGCGGCGACCAACTTGCTGTTTATGATGCTGGTCAGCATGGGCGCAGACCTGCAAATGCTGATCGTGACTATTTCCGCCGACAATTTCAGTGCCGGCCTGGCCACTGCGGCGTTCGTCGCCTACCTGTCGAGCCTGACCAACCTGAAATTTTCCGCCACCCAGTACGCCCTACTCAGCTCAATCATGCTGTTGCTACCGCGCCTGATCGGCGGTTACTCGGGGGTTATGGTGGAAAATCTCGGCTATGAGCAATTCTTTATTATCACCGCTCTACTGGGCGTACCGACCCTTGTTCTAATCGTCCTGCAATGGCGACGCGAACAGGCACTGCAAAAGGATGTCCGCGGAGGAGCCCCAACCGAGCAAGAATAATCCGAGAATGGTCATATCAGCCAAAATGGCGTAGGTTTTGCTGGCAGCTGATATCCATATTGAGGGCACATTATGGCAGCAACATTCAGCACCCCAAATACCTCATCCAACTCAGCCAGCTTCGACAACTGGTGGCAGATCCAAGGTGAATGGGTCGAAGAGCCTAACGACCGCCGCGGCGGGTTCAGTGGCGTGCAGCGTATTTACAAAGACGCCACGTTGCTCTACGCCAAACGTCAAACGGGTCATATTCACCGCAGCCTGCTCCACCCTTTTGGCCGGCCAACCGTGCTGCGCGAGCAAGAAGCGCTGCTCGGGGCCCGCAAGGCAGGCGTTAAAGTCCCCGAAATTGTTTACTGCGCGGCGCAGCGCAGCAGCGATGGCTGGCGAGCATTACTCATCACCAAGGCGCTGGAAGGTTTTCAGCCGATTGATGAGTGGTATGCCAGCAAAGGCCGCGAGCAGTATGGCGAAGCACTGCATCAACAACTGCTGGTGGAGGTCGCTCACACACTGGCTCACCTTCACACTGCGCGCTGGCAACATGGCTGCATGTATATCAAGCATATTTTTGTCCGCATTAGCGGCGAAGGGCAGGCACGGGCTGCCGAAGTGGCATTGCTCGACCTGGAAAAATGCCGCCGCCGCCTGACCAGCAAGCAAGCCGCGGTACACGACATGCTGCAACTGCGACGCCATTCACCCTGGGACCAAGCTGACTGGCAAAACCTCATCAGCCACTATCAACAGGCGATGGGCCGCGACTTCAAAACGCTCTACAACGCGACTCGCCGCTAACACGGCGAGCGCTCAGGCAGGGCTTAACTGCTCTGCTGTACCAGGTGCACCACGCGCTGTGGAAACGGAATGACAATACCGGCCTTGTCCATGCGCTCTTTGGTCTGCTCGGTGAAGCCAAAAGTGACCGGCCAAAAATCTGGCGTCGCCACCCACACCCGCAGTGACAGGTTGACCGCACTGTCGCCCAACCCCGTCACAAACACTTCGGGCGCTGGTTCGCTGTGCACACGCGGGTCCTTGGCGATCTCCAGCAGTACGTCGCGCGCCTGCTTGATATCACTGGAGTAATCGATACCCACATTGATGTCGACACGTCGCGTGGGCTCACGCGAATAGTTGGTGATGTGGCCATTCGACAAGCTGCCATTAGGCACAATCACCACTTTGTTATCGGCGGTTTTCAGCGTGGTGTGGAAAATCTCAATGCTGTCGACACTGCCCGAGACACCTTGCGCCTCGATCCAGTCGCCGGCACGGAACGGGCGAAACAGCATGATCAATACGCCGCCGGCGAAGTTCGCCAGACTGCCTTGCAAAGCCAGGCCGATGGCCAAGCCGGCAGCACCGATTACTGCGATAAAGGAAGTGGTTTCCACCCCAATCATCGAGACCACGCTAACCAGCAGCAAAACCTTCAGCACAATGCCGACCAGACTGCAGATAAAGCTGCCCAGGGCCCGGTCGACCTGACGCATTTCGAATAGGCGGCCAATGCTGCTGATAAGTTTGCCAACCAGCCACCAGCCGACCAGTAAGGTGATCAAGGCCAGAGTCAGCTTGCCACTGTACTCCAGCACGACCGGCAACCCGGCTTCCGCCATTTTCACGAGTTGTTCGACGTTAAAGTCCATCCGCTAATCCTTGCAAAGCTTAAAAAAAACCGCAACGGCAAACCGTGGCGGTTTTACCGCACGTGCAGCGTTGCGACGTCTGCACGACGACAAGGTTCAATACTCGCGCTTTAGTCGCGGAAGTTGTTGAACTGCAAGGGCATACCGAAATCCTTGCCACGCAAGGAAGCAATTGCCTCCTGCAGATCATCGCGCTTTTTCCCGGTAATGCGCACTTGCTCGCCCTGAATAGCCGCCTGGACCTTGAGCTTGCAGTCCTTGATGTGCGCGACGATCTTCTTAGCCAGCTCTTTTTCGATGCCTTCGCGCAGCACCGCTTCCTGCTTGACGCTCTTGCCGGAGGGGTAAGCATCCTTAAATTCCAGGCACTGCACATCGATCTTGCGCTTGACCAGGCTGAGCTTAAGAATCTCGACCATCTGTTCCAATTGAAAATCCGCGTCGGCTGTCAGGTTGACAGTCAGCTCTTTCAGCTCAAAGCTACCTTTACCGCGCAGGTCATAACGACGCTCCAATTCCTTGATAGCGTTGTCGACGGCGTTGGTCACTTCATGTTTGTCCAGTTCGGACACCACGTCGAACGAGGGCATGGGTTTGCTCCAAATAGTCGGCGCGCCCTGCATCATGAACGGACGCGCCTGGCTTGACGTTAAAAACCCAGCCATTATATAGCGTTAGTAACAAACACTGCCCGGCGAAGTATCGGGCCCAGATGATTACCCCCTAGTGAGCCTGCCCCATGCCTAATCCCCACTTGAGCATTTTGGTCGTCGATGACGCCAAATTCTCCAGCGCCATGATCAGGCGAGCGTTGAGCCAGGCGGGCTACCAGGACCTGCGTTTTGCCAGCAGCGCTGCCGAAGCAATCAAACTGCTCGAAGAACGCCCTGCAAGTGTATTGCTAGCCGACTGGCTAATGCCGGAGATGAACGGTCTTGAGCTGACGGAGCAGGTACGCCAGCACGACGAAATGTCCAACCACTACACCTATGTGATCCTGCTCACCGGCAAGGAAGGTGAAAACGTGTTGCACGAGGCCTTTGACAGCGGCGTCGACGATTTCATCAGCAAGGCGGTAATGAACGAGCAATTGGTGCCGCGGGTCTACGCCGCCGACCGCCTCTGCAACACCCTACAGCGCCTGCTGCAGGAAAACCGCCTACTCACCGAAAACATCTCTAGCCTGGAACAGCGCAATCTAATCGATCCGCTCACTGGCCTGGGTAACAGCCGTTACCTGCATCAGAAGATGCTCGACAGCCTGCGTCAGGTCGAATCGCGCGGCGGCGCACTCTGCTACCTGTTGATCGGCCTGCAAGACGAACGCGAACTGCATCAACAGCATGGCGGCAATTTCCACAACGAGCTGCTCACGGGTGCGGCCCGCCGCCTGCAACAGCTGGTACGGCCACTCGATGTGCTGGTGCGACTGGATGAAAGCCACTTCGGCCTAATCACCCTGCTCACCGACCTGCAAGAGTGCTCACCAAGCAGCTTTAAGCGCCTGCACGACGGTATCAACCTCAAGGCCTTCAAAACCAGCGAAGGCTTTATCAGCCTCAAGGCTGGGATAAGCCTGGTGGGTCTTGACGTCAAAGGTCTGCCTTGCACGCCTGAGCAGATTATCAGCCACGCGGAAAAACTCCTGCCGGAATCACACACCAGCGGCCGGGTAACCGCCATGCGCCTACCTCATGCAAACTAGGCGATAACGCACATGTGGCATGTCCTTGGAGCGGGAAGCCTAGGCACCCTGTGGGCAACGCGCCTTTTCCGCGCAGGCTTGCCGGTACAACTGATCCTGCGCGATCAAACGCGCCTAACCAGCTACCTGCAGTCGGGCGGACTGACCCTGATAGAACAGGCGCAAAAACAGAAATTTCCCATAAGCGCTCAGACAATAGGGCATCTTCAGCCGATCGAGCGTCTGCTGCTGGCCTGTAAAGCCTATGACGCAGCCGAGGCTGTGACACAGCTGGCGCCAAGGCTGGTCAATGGCGCCGAAATATTGCTCCTGCAGAACGGCCTGGGCAGCCAGGACGAAGTCGCGCGAGCGGCGCCCCAAGCACGCTGCATCTTTGCCTCCAGCACCGAAGGCGCATTTCGTCAGGCGGATTTCCAGGTGGTGTTTGCCGGCCATGGCCATACGTGGCTTGGTGACCCGCTTGACCTGCAACCGCCCGCCTGGCTGGAAGATTTGCGCCAGGCTGGAATTGCCCATGACTGGAGTCTAGACATCCTCAGTCGGCTGTGGCGCAAGCTGGCGCTGAACTGTGCCATCAACCCGCTGACCGTACTGCATGACTGCCGTAATGGCGGACTCCTTGAATACCCGGCCCAATTAGCTTGTCTGTGCAGCGAACTGATTGAGCTGCTAAACCGCTGCGGTCACAGCTCGGCTGCCGAGGACTTGCAAGATGATGTGCTGCAGGTGATCCAGGCCACGGCAGCGAACTTCTCGTCCATGCACCAAGATGCCAGCCAGGGCCGGCGCACGGAAATCGCCTACTTGCTGGGCTATGCTTGCAGTGCTGCCCAGCGTCATCAACTGGTGCTGCCTCATCTACAAGACCTGCATGCGCGCCTGCTGAGTCACCTCGGCGCACGCGGATTGCCCAGTCACTGAGGCACGCGTTAACCTGCCCGCACCTTCACTACCGATCCTCCTCACCATGCTCCTGCGTCAGCGCATTGAAAACCTACCCGTCGGCCGCAAGCTGCTGGTTGCCCTGCTGGCTTTGCTGGCCACCGAACTGCTGGTGGCTAACCTGGCGTTTATCAGCGCGGCCTACTGGATATCCCAAGGAAGCGTGGCCCCTCAGGCACTGCATACCCTCGGCCGGCTGATTGCCAGTCCCGCGCTGAGCGAGGAAGCGCTGATGTCACCCACCGCGGCCCAAGCCTTGCTCAAACGCCTGGATGACTACGCACCGGTGCGCGCGGCAGTGATCTATGACGCGAATGGCCTAAACCTGGCGCAACTGCAGCGCGGCGCCAAACTACAGCTGCCGCAGCGCGTTGAAGAAGTCGAGTCTTGGCGCCACGGCGAGTTTCGCATCAACCAGCTGTTCGAGTTGCCGCAAACCACGGGTAACTCCGGCCATCTGCTGCTAGTAGCCTCCAGTGAGCTGCCCGTGATTTTCTACACCGGCACCCTGACCGCTAGCTTAGCCATTCTCGCCATCAGCGTAGTGCTCTGGCTGATTGTTTCGCGCCAGGTGAGCCGCCTGATCACCCGACCTATTCGCCGCCTGGAGGAGCTCTCACGTCAGGTCACTCGCGAGGAGAACTACGCCCTGCGCGCCCACCGCGGTAACCACGACGAGATTGGCAGCCTGGCCGAGGCCTTCAATACCATGCTGATGCGCATCGAAGCCCGTGAGCAGCAACTCAAGCGTGCTCGCGACGACGCCCAGGATGCCTTCGACCATGCCCGCAACCTGGCCGAGGAGGCCCGCGATTCCAACCGCAAGCTGGAACTGGAAGTGCAGGTGCGCAGCAAGATCGAGAAGAAGCTCACCGGATTTCAGAACTACCTCAACAGCATCATCGACTCCATGCCCTCGGCATTGATCGCCCTCGACGAGCAGCTCTACGTCACCCAATGGAACCAGGAAGCCAGCGCACTATCGGGCACCCGCCTGGAAGAGGCGCTGAATCAACCGATATTCCTCGCCTTCCCACCACTCAAACCATTTTTCACGCAGATCAAACGCAGTGTCGAGAAGCACAAGGTAGAGAAGGTCGAGCGGGTCACCTGGCACCTGGGCGAGGAGCCACACCACTACGCGCTGACGTTCTACCCGTTGATGGGCGGCAGCGGGCGCGGCGCGGTGATTCGTATTGACGACATCACCCAGCGTCTGAACCTGGAAGAGATGATGGTGCAATCGGAAAAAATGCTTTCGGTTGGCGGCTTGGCCGCCGGCATGGCCCACGAGATCAATAATCCGCTCGGGGCCATTTTGCATAACGTGCAGAACATTCGCCGTCGGCTATCGCCCGAGCTGCAAAAAAATCGTCCGCAAGCCGAGCAGTTTGGCGTCTGCCTCGACGCCATCGATAGCTACCTGCAGGCTCGGGAAATTCCGCAATTGCTCGACGGTATTCAACAGGCCGGCACCCGCGCGGCGAATATCGTCAGCCACATGCTTAATTTCAGCCGCATGAGCAACCGCCAGCTGACCCCTTGTCAGCTACCGGCCTTAATCGACCAGGCCCTGGAGATCGCCAGCAACGACTTCGACCTCACGGAAAGTTTCGACTTCAAAAGCCTGCAGATAGTGCGCGACTTCGACCCAGAACTGGGCGCGGTTCCAGGCACTGCCAACGAGCTGGAGCAGGTGCTGCTCAATTTGCTGAAAAATGCCGCCCAATCGATCCACCAACGCGAAGACGACACGCCCGGAAAAATCACCTTGCGCACCAAACGCACTGGCCACTGGGCCGAGATCCAGGTGCAAGACAACGGCCTCGGCATGTCCGAACGGGTGCGCAAGCGCATCTTTGAGCCGTTCTTCACCACTAAGGAAGTCGGCCAAGGCACCGGGCTCGGCCTGTCGGTTTCCTACTTCATCATCACCAACAACCACAAAGGGCAGATGGAAGTGCAGTCCAAAGCAAATCTGGGCACCTGCTTCACCCTGCGTTTACCGTTGGCCACCACTACCCCCCACGACACAGGTCTCTGAATATGGGTTACCGACTCTCGAAGATTTACACCCGCACCGGTGACACCGGCGAAACCGGCCTGGCCGATGGCCGCCGCGTGACCAAGGACCACCCGCGAATAGAGGCCATGGGCGAGGTGGACACGCTCAATAGCCACATTGGCCTGTTGCTGGCCGATCTTGCGGAGCACGCGACCGGGTGCCCGGGACTGTCCGAAATCATCGACGTACTTGCGCCCTGCCAGCACCGCCTGTTCGACCTCGGCGGTGAACTGGCGATGCCCGATTACCAGGCACTGCAGGCCCCGGAAATCGAAAAACTGGAAGCCGCCATCGACCGCTGGAATGAGGAAGTCGGCCCGCTGGAAAACTTTATCCTACCCGGCGGCTCGCGCCTGATCGCCCAAGCACACATGTGCCGCAGCCTGGCACGCAGCGCAGAGCGCCGTTGCCAGCACCTGAATGCCGTGGAGCCGATTCGCAGCGTCGGCCTGGCCTACGTCAACCGCCTATCAGACCTGCTGTTTGTTGCCGCCCGGATCATCGCCAAGCGTCAGCAGATTGATGAAGTACTCTGGCAGGCCGCCGCCAAACAACCACAACCCTAGAGCAGACTGAGCCGGCTCTCAAACCTGCGCCGCTCGCCGGTGAGGGGATCGATAAATGCCAGGCCGCGAGCCAGTAACTTCAGTGGTTTGCTGTAGTCATCAGGGGCATCCGGCGTATCCGTGACCTCGGGGTAGAAGGGGTCATTAAGAATCGGCGCGCCTAAAGCAGCCAAGTGCACGCGCAATTGATGTTTTTTGCCTGTCACCGGGAAGAGCCGATACAGCCAGTGCTCGCCAAGGCGCTGAGCGACTTCGATGCGCGTTTCGGTGTTGGCCTGCCCGGTGACTTCCTGCATGCGAAAGAACGGCTCAGCGGTGTCCAGCCGCGTTGCCCGCAGCAGCGGAAACGTCAGGTCCGGCAAGGCGGGAGCCAGAGCCTCGTAGCATTTTTCCATCAAGCGCTCACGGAACAATGCCTGGTACTGACCACGGCTCTGGCGGTTGGTGGAAAACAGCACCAGGCCGGCGGTATGCCGATCAATCCGGTGCAACGGCACCAGATCAGCATTATCCAGGCGTTTGGCCAGCCGTGCTTGCAGGGTCTGCTCGACATACTCTCCGGCCGGCATCACCGGCAGAAAATGCGGCTTATCAGCCACCAATATGTGCTCATCGACATGCAGCACGCGTTCTTCGAAGGGAATCGGCGTCTCTGCCGGCACCTCGCGAAAGTAATGCACCTTGAGCCCTTCGCGATAAGCCGCATGCATCGTCATCGGCTGGCCGTGTGCGTCCAACACCCGGCCACGGGCCATGCGCTCCTGCCACACCGCCGGGGCAATCGCTGGGAAATGCGCACACAAGCATTCGAACACCGTGGCCCAGTTACCACGGGGTAAATGCAGGGTGCTGGGGCGCATATTGGAGGGGGAGCGGGCTTCAACGGGCATCAACAGACTCGATCAATAGGCAGATAAAGAACTCACTCAGGCCAGAACGCGCGAATACCGGCAACACCCTGGGCACCGACCTGCCAAGCCCGCTCAACGTCGGCTGGGGTGACACCGCCCAATAGATAGGCTGGCTGGTTGAAGTGCAACAGCAGCTCGGCCACCTGCGGCCAACCCAGTGGCTGCGCATCGGGATGGGTCTGCGTGACCTGCACCGGAGACAGGGTGATGAAATCCACGCCCATCTGTGTCGCCAGCGCCAACTCATCTGCCGAATGGCACGAGGCTGCCAACCAGCGCTCATGCGGAAACGGCCGACCGCCGGCGCTCAACTCGCGCAACTGCTGCGCCGTCAGGTGCCAACCGGCAGCGGGAAAGTCGCCCAGCCACTCCAGCGGCCCTTTGAGCATCAATTGCGCCTTGCCGGCACAGAGGCCAAGAGCATCCACGGCGATGTCTCGATACTGCGCATCGAACATCGCCGGCGCGCGTAATTGCAGCAAGCGGATACCGCTCTTCAACGCCGCTTGGATACCACGCAACAACTCAGGGCCACTCAACCCTTCAGGGGTGATCAGGTAGCGCTCTGGCAAGCGCGCGGCCGCGACAATCGGCCGATTGGCTGCGGGAAAGTCATGTTCAGCCAACTGCCGCGGGCTGACCCACGCCAGCGGTTGGCCTTCGGCACCATGGGGCTCGCCACTGAACGCCGACACCTCCCAGACATCCAGCAGTATCTGTTTATCCGGGTAATCGTGACGCACCTGAATCAAGGGCCGAGCGGCGCTAGGGCAAATCCCTACCTCTTCCTCCAACTCCCGCGCCAGGGCCGCCTGTACGCTCTCGCCGGCCTCGACCTTGCCGCCGGGAAACTCCCACAGACCACCCTGATGCTGATCAGCGGCACGCTTGGCGATCAAAATCTGACCATCCTCACCACGAATCACTGCCGCGGCTACATGAATACGTTTCACGCCAGATATTCCTCTTGAGCCGCCTGATACCAACGCTGAAAGGCCGGCCACTGATAGATAGCCTCGACATAAGCAGCAGCCTCAGCCGGTAGCTCGATCTGGTAACTGCGCAGGCGCGCGGCCACCGGGGCAAAAAAAGCATCCGCCAGGCAGGGCTTGCCAAACAAGAAAGCACCTCCCTGACCGAAGCGCTGCCGGCACTCGGCCCACAAGGCGCACACTCGCTGAATGTCAGCCATGGCATCAACGGGTATTTGCACCAGGGCCTGATTGCGTTTGAGGTCCATTGGCAAGTGAGTACGCAACGAGACTAAGCCGCTGTGCATTTCCGCGCAGGCACTGCGCGCCAATGCCCGAGCATCGCGGGCCTGCGGCCACAACTGGGCATCGACAAAACGCTCAGCCAGGTACTCGGCAATCGCCAGCGAATCCCAGATCGGGCCGTCTTCACTGATCAGCAGCGGTACCTTGCCGGTCGGTGAGTGCTGCAGAATCTGCGCACGGGTATCCGGGCGGTTGAGCGCGATCAGCTGCTCGCGGTAGGGGGCGCCCGCCAGCTCCATGGCCAGGGCCGCGCGTAGCGACCAGGATGAATAGGTTTTATCGCCGATGACCAAAGTCAATGACATGAGGCACTCCTTGCTTGATGGGTGGCTGACAGCTCAAGCGAAGGTAAAAGGCCGCCGGGGGAATAGCAAATCCCCGTTATTCATGGGGCCATAAATAACGGGAATAGGCATGGTAGCGCTGGGCTGCGGGGATCAGGTGCGGTATTCGGCGTTGATCTTCACATACTCATGGGACAGGTCGGTGGTCCAGATGGTTTCACTGCAGCCGCCGCGCCCGAGCTCGATACGGATGGTGATTTCTTCTTTAGCCATCACCGCTGCGCCCTGCTCTTCGGTATAACTGGCGGCGCGGCAGCCACGGCTGGCGATACACACCTCACCGAGGAACACGTCGATCAGGCTGACATCCAGTTGCGCCACGCCGGCACGGCCTACGGCAGCAAGAATGCGCCCCCAGTTAGGGTCGGAGGCAAACAGCGCGGTTTTGATCAGCGGCGAATGCGCCACTGCATACCCTACGTCCAAGCATTCCTGATGGGATGCACCGCCGTTCACCTGCACGGTGACGAACTTGGTCGCGCCTTCACCGTCGCGCACGATGGCCTGGGCTACTTCCATGCACACATCGAACACTGCGTCCTTGAGCTTGGCGAACAGATCACCACTGGCCTGGGTGATTTCCGGCAAGGCCGCCTTACCGGTGGCGATCAACATGCAGCAATCGTTGGTGGAGGTGTCGCCGTCAATGGTGATGCGGTTGAACGACTTGTTTGCCGCATCACGAAGCAGGTCCTGCAGCACGGCCTGGGCCACTTTAGCGTCGGTGGCGATGTAGCCAAGCATGGTCGCCATATTCGGCTTGATCATGCCCGCACCCTTGCTGATGCCGGTCACGGTAACCATCACAGCATCATGCATAAACTGACGACTGGCACCCTTGGGCAGGGTATCGGTGGTCATGATCCCAGTCGCAGCATTCGCCCAGTGGTCTTCGGACAAGTTGTCCAATGCAGCTTGCAGCGCACCTTCGATCTTCTCAACCGGCAGCGGTTCACCGATCACACCGGTGGAGAACGGCAGCACCGCGCGTTCATCCACGTCAGTCAACTTGGCCAAAGCCGCGCAGGTTCGCGTGGCATTTTGCAGGCCTGGCTCGCCGGTACCCGCGTTGGCATTACCGGTGTTGGTCAGCAAGTAACGCACGCTGCCCAGCACACGTTTCTTGGCCAGGATCACCGGCGCGGCGCAGAACGCATTGAGGGTGAACACGCCCGCTACGCTGGAGCCCTCGGCACAGCGCATGACTACCACATCCTTGCGCCCAGGACGCTTGATGCCCGCAGAAGCGATGCCCAATTCGAAACCTGGAACCGGGTGCAGGGTAGACAACGGGCCTAGACCAACAGCCATAGAAAACGCTCCTTGAGGTGGTGATACATATAATTTCGATGCTAAAACGCCGCGAGCGGTTAGACCGTTCGCGGCGTCAATCACGCGGGGTTGAGAATAGCCAACTTCACTGTCGGCTCAACCCCTCTAAACAGGCAGCTTAGTTAACCTGCCCGTGACAATGCTTATACTTCTTGCCCGAGCCACACGGGCACGGCTCGTTACGACCGATTTTCGGCTCGGTGCGAACAGGGGTAATGGCAACCGCTTGATCGCCTTCTTCTTCAGAGTTTTGCTGCGGCAGTGCCCAGGCTTCGGCGTGCTGAAATTGCATGCGCTCAGCCATGGCTTCGGCTTCGCGGCGCAGGCGCGCCTCTTCATCGGCTGGATCTTCGCGACGCACCTGAACATGCGAAAGCACGCGCAGGGTATCGCTCTTGATCGAGTCCAACAGCTCCTGGAACAGGGTAAAGGACTCGCGCTTGTACTCCTGCTTGGGATTCTTCTGAGCGTAACCGCGCAGGTGAATACCGTGACGCAGATGATCCATGGTCGACAGATGATCTTTCCACAGGTCGTCGAGAACACGCAGCAGAATTTGCTTCTCGAAGGTGCGCAACGCCTCGGCACTGGCTTCGACTTCTTTCTCGTTGTACGCCGTGATCAGCGCTTCGAGAATGCGCGCACGCAGGGTTTCTTCGTAGAGCTTGTGATCATCGTCGAGCCACTGTTGAATCGGCAGGCGCAGGTTGAAGCGGGTGAAGAGCGCCTCTTCCAGGCCAGCGATATCCCACTGTTCAGGCAGCGACTGCGGCGCGATATGTTCGTTGATGGTGTTATCCAGCACTTCGCGACGGAAATCGGTGATGGTTTCGCCGATATCGTCAGCGGCGAGAAGCGTGTTGCGCATGTGATAAATCACCTTGCGCTGCTCGTTGGCCACGTCATCGAACTCAAGCAGTTGCTTACGCATGTCGAAGTTGCGCCCTTCAACCTTGCGCTGAGCCTTCTCGATGGCATTACTGACCATGCGGTGCTCGATGGCTTCGCCGGACTGCATGCCCAGTGCCTTCATAAAGTTCTTCACCCGGTCAGAGGCGAATATGCGCATCAGGTTGTCTTCCAGCGACAGGTAGAACCGGCTGGAGCCCGGGTCACCCTGACGGCCGGAGCGGCCACGCAGCTGATTATCGATACGACGCGACTCATGGCGTTCGGAGGCAATCACATGCAAACCGCCGGACTCGATCACCTGTTGGTGACGCTGCTGCCAATCGGCCTTGATCTGGGCGATCTGCTCGGGCGTGGCGTCCTGCAGATTGGCGACCTCAACTTCCCAGTTACCACCAAGAACGATGTCGGTACCGCGACCGGCCATGTTAGTGGCGATAGTCAGCGCACCCGGACTGCCGGCTTGGGCAATAATTTCTGCTTCCTTCTCGTGGAATTTGGCGTTGAGCACCTTGTGCGCAATGCTTTCCTGATCGAGCAGGCGCGAGACGTACTCTGAGCTATCAATCGAGGCGGTGCCGACCAGGATCGGCCGACCCAAGGCCATGGACTCTTTAATGTCAGTGACGATGGCGGCGTACTTCTCTTCCTGGGTCAGGTAGACCAGGTCATTGAAGTCCTTACGCGCCAGCGCACGGTTGGTCGGGATCACGATCACCGCCAAGCCGTAAATCTGATGGAACTCAAACGCTTCAGTATCAGCGGTACCGGTCATGCCGGACAGCTTGCCATACAGGCGGAAGTAGTTCTGGAAGGTAGTCGAAGCCAGAGTCTGGCTCTCGGCCTGAATAGATAGGCCTTCTTTGGCTTCGATCGATTGGTGCAGGCCTTCAGACAGACGACGACCGGGCATGGTACGGCCGGTGTGTTCGTCGATCAGCAGGACCTGGTCATCCTTCACAATGTATTCAACGTTGCGGTTGAACAGCTTGTGCGCACGTAGACCCGAATAAACGTGGGTCAGCAGACCCAAGTTGTGCGCCGAATACAGGCTTTCACCTTCGGCCAGCAGGCCAACTTCGGTAAGCATTTCCTCAACAAACTGGTGACCGGCCTCGTTCAGTTCGACCTGGCGAGCCTTCTCATCGACCTTGTAGTGGCCTTCTTGAGTGACGATACCTTCCTCTTCCTCAACATGCAGTTTGAGGCGCGGAATCAGTTTGTTGACCTCTGTGTAGAGACGCGAGCTGTCCTCGGCCTGGCCGGAGATGATCAGCGGGGTGCGCGCTTCGTCGATCAGAATCGAGTCAACTTCGTCGATCACAGCAAAGTTAAGCCCGCGCTGGAATTTATCTTCCATGCTGAAGGCCATGTTGTCGCGCAGGTAGTCAAAACCAAATTCGTTATTTGTGCCATAGGTGATATCAGCAGCGTAGGCTTCACGCTTCTCTTCCGGGGGCATAAACGGGGTGACAATACCAACGGTCAGGCCCAGGAACTCATACAGCGGACGCATCCAGTTGGCATCACGACGGGCCAGATAGTCGTTGACCGTAACCACGTGCACGCCCTTGCCGGACAATGCATTGAGGTACACCGCGAGCGTCGCCACGAGGGTTTTACCCTCACCGGTACGCATCTCGGCGATCTTCCCTTCGTGCAAGGTCATACCACCAATCAACTGCACGTCGAAGTGGCGCATGCCCATGACGCGCTTGCCAGCCTCACGGCCTACTGCGAAGGCTTCGGCCAGCAGCTGATCGAGGGTTTCGCCTTTGGCCAGACGGGCTTTGAACTCATCCGTTTTGGCGCGCAGCTGCTCATCGGAGAGGGCAAGCATCTGCTCCTCGAAGGCATTGACGG
Source organism: Pseudomonas sp. (assembly GCA_017886405.1). GTDB lineage: Bacteria > Pseudomonadota > Gammaproteobacteria > Pseudomonadales > Pseudomonadaceae > Aquipseudomonas. The sequence continues at coordinate 14,217 of JAGGNC010000085.1, forward strand.
CTTGTACCGCCTTGAGCATGCGTTTGACTTCACGCTCGTTCTTGCTTCCAAAGAGTTTTTTCAACAAAGGCGCAAACATATCGACAGGATCTTCCAGGCGTATGGATTGAGGACCACTGAACAGTGACCCATGCAGCCTTCATGGCTGCGTGCGAAGAGGGCATTCTACTCGGAAACGCCAATGAGGAAAGCGGCGTTATTCGACGTCGCCGACACGGGCGATATAGCTGGCCGGATTGACCACCCGACCATCCTTGGTCACTTCGAAGTGCACGTGGTAACCACTGGCGCGGCCGCTGCGGCCGACCTTGGCAATGGTCTGCCCACGCAGGACCAAATCACCGATCTGCACCAGGTTGCTCTGGTTATGGGCATACAGCGTGGTGTAGCCATCCACATGACTAATCTCCACCACATTGCCATAGCCCGACTTCATCCCGACGAAGCTCACTACGCCGGCTGCCACGGCAACCACATCACTGCCTGGCTTGGCGGCAAAGTCGACACCTTTATGCTGGGTATTACGCCCAGTGAGCGGATGTACGCGCCGACCAAAAGGCGAGGACATATAACCCTGACGAACCGGCATACCGGATAGGTATTCGGCCTCGCTCAATTGGCGCTCACCAATCAGCTGCTCCAGCACTTCCAGCAGTTGCTCACGACTGTCCAGACGCAAGCTCATCTGATCCAGCTCATCCATGAATGGCGGCGGCGCATAGGCGGCATCACCCAGAGCATCTTCTGCCCCACCCTGGCCAACATTGAGGGAGAAGTCGAACTCACTGGCATCCAGATCTGCTAGCTCGGTCAGTCGCGCACCCAATGCATCCAGGCGAGTCAGGCGCGCCTGCAACTCGGCCACGTGCACAGCGAAGGCATCCAGCTGACGCTGCGCATCACGCCGCACCTCACCCACCTCGGCACGCTGCTGGTCCAGCACCTGATTGAACTGAGTATCGTCATGCACCGCGACGGTCGCCGGCGCCCACCAAGCACCCACGGCAACGCCACTGATCAACGCAGCGCCCAGCAGCAGAGCCGACATCAGCAGCAACCCGCGCAGGTCTAAACTGAGTGAACGTGCGGCGCCATGGCGCCGACTGAGTAAGATTATGTGCACGGCCTTCCCCTAGTGGTGAAGCGTCAGTCGGCAGCAGCGATTCTGCTACCATAACACCTTCACTTTTTCAGGCGTCCTGCCATGACTTTTCGTCCTTTGCCAGCCCGAGCTCCGGCCGCGCTACTACGCGAAGCGAAACCCCTGAAGGCGTTGTTCAATCAAGCGCAGCGCATTGATCGACTTCAACACCTTCTTGAAAGCCAGCTGCAACCCGCTGCACGCGAACACTGTCATGTAGCGTCCTGGCGAGAGGGTTGCCTGCTGCTAATAATTACTGATGGCCACTGGGCCACGCGCCTGCGCTATCAACAAAAACGCCTGCTCCGACAACTGCAAGCTCTCGAAGAGTTTGCGACCTTAACGAAAATCCTTTTCAAGGTACATCCGCCAACTGTCGAAAGAAATCGATCAAGTCACAGTATCAGCCTGTCCAAATTTGCCGCTGAGAATATCCAAGCAACCGCTACAGGGGTTCGCGATCCCAAGTTACGGGCAGCACTGGAACGTCTCGCCAAGCACGGCAAACCCAGCGAGTAATCGCCACCTATACATCTCAAGAAGGCAAAAAAGAGGCCACCCTAAGGTGGCCTGGAAAAGCAAAATAAGGAGAGTATTGCGTTACATCGCTGCTACCGGGCGCATGTAAGAGATTGGTGCAGTATTGGCATCATCAAAGGTTACGACTTCCCATGCATCGGGTTGCTCAATCAGTGCACGGAGCAGGCGATTGTTCAGCGCGTGCCCCGACTTGAAGCCTTTGAACTCACCAATCAGGCTATTACCCAGCAGATAAAGGTCGCCGATGGCATCGAGAATCTTGTGTTTGACGAACTCGTCCTCGTAACGCAGGCCGTCTTCGTTTAACACACGAAACTCATCCACCACGATGGCGTTATCCACGCTCCCGCCGAGCGCTAGGTTCTGTGAACGCAGAAACTCGATATCGCGCATAAAACCGAACGTACGGGCGCGGCTGACTTCTTTTACAAACGAGGTACTGGAGAAGTCAACGCTTGCCGACTGGGTGCGATTACGGAACACAGGGTGATCGAAATCGATCTCGAAGGTCACCTTGAACCCTTCAAAAGGGACGAAAGTGGCGCTCTTGTCGCCCTCCTCAACTGTCACTTCACGAAGGATGCGGATGAACTGCTTGTGGGCGTCTTGCTCTTGCAAGCCAGCGGATTGGATCAGAAATACAAAAGGACCCGCGCTGCCATCCATGATCGGTACTTCGGATGCAGAGAGCTCGACGTAGGCGTTATCGATGCCCAGGCCAGCCATGGCCGAAAGCAGGTGCTCTACCGTATCCACCTTGACATCACCATTGACCAACGTGGTCGACATGGTGGTTTCACCAACATTGCCTGCACGCGCGGGAATTTCCACGACAGGATCCAAGTCGGTACGACGGAACACGATACCGGTGTCGACAGGTGCCGGCTTCAGGGTCAGGTATACCTTTTCCCCAGAATGTAGGCCGATGCCAGTGGCGCGGATAATGTTCTTCAAGGTGCGTTGTTTGATCATGGCTTGGCCGCTATAGCGCTAATTGCGAATTGTTTTCAACAGTGGCCGGCGATAATAGCAGAACCGGCCTTTGCTGAACACCAATCGCCCCAGCACCCCTGATACATTTCATCAATCAGCCTGACGACGCAGGAAGGCCGGAATATCCAGATAATCCAAGTCATCATGCGCATTCAGCTTAGCTGCAGTGGCTGCGCCGCCGTGGCTTTGACGCTGAACGGTTGGGCGTTCGTAGTCCTTGTAATTGACGCTTTGTTCACCACGCGCAGGTGCGGCGGCTGCAGTCGAAACGGCACTGTTGCTAGTGATCTGCAGCGTGTTGTCGATCACTTTGACCGGCTTTTCGATCTTTGACCCCAGGCCAGTTGCAACCACGGTCACGTGCAGCTCGTCGCGCATGTCCGGGTCGATCACGGTGCCGACCTTGACGGTCGCGTGCTCGGAAGCGAACTGCTCGATGATGCTACCCACGTCTGAGTACTCGCCCAGAGACAGGTCAGGACCGGCCGTGATATTGACCAGGATGCCGCGGGCGCCTTGCAGGTTGACGTCTTCCAGCAGCGGATTGCGGATTGCCGCTTCGGTGGCTTCGCGGGCGCGGTTCGGACCGCTGGCGCAGCCAGTGCCCATCATCGCCATGCCCATTTCGCTCATCACGGTTTTCACGTCGGCGAAGTCGACGTTGATCATGCCAGGACGCTTGATGATGTCGGAAATACCACGTACGGCACCGGCCAGCACGTCATCCGCCTTAGCGAAAGCCGACAGCAAGCTGGCATCTTTGCCGAGGATGGTCAGCAGTTTTTCGTTAGGGATGGTGATCAGCGAGTCGACGCTTTCCGCCAGGGCACGGATGCCTTCTTCGGCAATCAGCATGCGTTTCTTGCCTTCGAACGGGAACGGGCGCGTCACTACAGCGACGGTGAGAATGCCCATTTCCTTGGCCACCTGGGCGATCACCGGCGCAGCGCCAGTACCGGTACCGCCGCCCATACCGGTGGTGATGAAGACCATGTCGCAGCCTTGCAGCACTTCGGCGATGCGCTCGCGGTCTTCCATGGCGGCCTGACGGCCGATTTCAGGATTGGCGCCCGCGCCCAGGCCCTTGGTCACGCCAGTACCCAGCTGCAGGATCGTGCGTGCGCCGATGTTTTTCAGTGCCTGTGCATCCGTGTTGGCGCAAATAAACTCAACGCCTTCAATGTTGTTTTTCGCCATGTGATTGACCGCATTACCGCCGCCGCCGCCCACGCCGATGACCTTGATAACCGCACTAGCTGGAGCGCTATCTACGAGTTCGAACATTTTCCCTCTCCTTTAGTTTCTAGTTATAACGCCTACTGCAAAATCAGAAATTGCCTTGGATCCAGCGTTTCAGCCGTTCCAACACAGGTTGTTTGGGTTCATCGCTGTAGCTACTAAGCGCAGACATGGAAATGCCGTTGGCCTGCTTTTGCAGCCCATACAACAACAGGCCCACGCCTGTGGAATAAATCGGGTTTCGCACCACGTCGGCTAAGCCCTTAACGCCCTGAGGCAAGCCCAGGCGAACCGGCATGTGGAAAATCTCTTCGGCCAGCTCAACCGCGCCTTCCATCTTCGCCGTACCACCGGTGAGGACGATGCCCGCAGGTATCAGGTCTTCGTAGCCACTGCGGCGCAGTTCTGCCTGAATCAGGGTGAACAGCTCGTCATAACGCGGCTCGACCACTTCGGCCAGTGACTGACGCGACAGGTCGCGCGGCGGACGATCACCGACGCTCGGCACCTTGATGGTTTCACCAGCTCCGGCCAGTTTGGCCAGGGCGCAGGCGTAGCGAATCTTGATTTCTTCAGCGTACTGCGTGGGGGTGCGCAGGGCCATGGCGATGTCATTGGTGACCTGATCGCCCGCAATCGGGATCACCGCGGTGTGGCGAATCGCGCCTTCGGTGAAGATGCAGATATCGGTGGTGCCGCCACCGATATCCACTAGGCACACGCCCAGTTCCTTCTCGTCATCGGTCAACACCGCATAGGCGGATGCAAGCTGCTCAAGGATGATGTCGTCGATTTCCAGGCCGCAGCGACGCACGCACTTCTCGATGTTCTGTGCAGCATTCACGGCGCACGTCACTACGTGCACCTTAGCTTCCAGGCGCACGCCCGACATGCCCAGCGGCTCGCGCACGCCCTCTTGATTATCGATCACGTAATCCTGCGGCAGGGTGTGCAGCACCCGCTGATCCGCCGGAATGGCGACAGCCTGGGCAGCGTCGAGTACGCGCTCCAGATCTGCTGGGCTGACTTCGCGATCACGAATCGCCACGATGCCGTGGCTGTTGAGGCTGCGAATATGGTTGCCGGCCACGCCAACAAATGCCGAATGGATACGGCAGCCGGCCATCAGCTGCGCTTCTTCGACAGCGCGCTGGATCGACTGCACGGTGGATTCGATATTCACCACCACGCCCTTCTTCAGCCCGCGCGACGGATGGGTGCCGATGCCGACGATTTCTATCTGACCGTCCGCGTTCACCTCACCGACCAACGCCACCACCTTGGAGGTGCCTATATCGAGGCCGACGATCATCTTGCCGCTCTGCACGTTTGCCATGGTTCTTGCCTTCTCCTGATTCACTGCACGACAGCGGTTGTTGCCGCCGTGGGCGCTATCGGCTCATGCCATGCCACGGCCAGGCCGTTGGCATAACGCAGGTCGATCCGCGCAATATTCGTTTGTTGCTCTTTCAAATTCTTGGCGTAGATGGCCGTGAAGCGGCGCATTTTTTCCACCAGATGGTCACGCCCCAGCAGCAGTTCAATGCCCTGCCCGGTGGAGAGGAACCAGCTGCCGCGCTCACGCAATTCCAGGCGCGCCACGGAAAAACCCATGGGCCGCAGTATCTGGCTGAGCATCTGGTATTGCTGCATCACCTGCTGCTGCGCTCGCTTGGGGCCATAAAGCTGTGGAAGATGCGGGTAATCCGCCAGTTCCAGCGGCGCGAACGCTTCGCCCTGATTATTCAGCAATGCCTCATCACCCCAGCGCGCAATCGGCAGCTGCTCTTCCAAGCGCACCACCAGCTGATCCGGCCAAACACGGCGCACTTGAGCGCTGGCAATCCAGGGCATCGACTCCAGTTCACGGCGCATGCTCAGCAGGTCAACACTGAAGAAGCTGGCCGCGGCATAAGGTTCTATGCGCTGCTGCACGGCCTGCTGGTTGACGTAACTGAGATCACCTTCAACGCTAATAGTGGCAATCGGCTGATCGGCATAGGGCAACGCACGCAACGACAGCTCATAGGTGCCGTAGCCCAAGCCAAGCAACAACAGCGGCCAAGTCAGACGCTTTAGCCAACCCCCAAGCCCAGCAAAACCGGTTTTCGGCAAACTCACCCTTAAGCTGATCGGCTCCTTGGCCACCAAACGGCTTGCGCCGCGCGGCACAGGCTTACCGCGCACGGAAGCGCGGGAAGAGCCTGGCTGGTGACGCAACGTGGCCGTCATGATTTAACCCCGCGCCTCAAGGCTGTCGGCCAGAATCGCCAACACCAGTTGTTGAAAATCCAGACCCGCAGCGCGGGCCGCCATCGGTACCAGACTGTGGTCGGTCATGCCCGGCACGGTGTTAACTTCCAGCAGCCAGAACTTGCCGTCGGCATCCTGCATCACGTCAGCGCGCGCCCAGCCCTGGATGCCCACCGCTTCGCAAGCGCGTGCGGTGAGATCCTTCAGCTCGAGTTCCTTCTCGACCGACAGGCCGCAGGGGATGCGGTATTGGGTATCACTCGCCAGGTACTTGGCGTCGTAGTCGTAAAAGCTGTGCGGCGTGCCTAAGGCAATCGGTGGCAGCACCTGGCCACGCAGCATGGCGATGGTGAACTCGGGCCCGGCGATCATCTGCTCGACCAGTACCTGTGCGTCGTAGCGACTGGCATCCTTCCAGGCAGTGATCAGTGCATCGACATCACTGACCTTGGCCATGCCGATGCTTGAGCCTTCATGGGCCGGCTTAACGAACAACGGAAAGCCCAGCTCGGCGGCGGCCGCGTGGCAATCGGCTTCGCAAGCCAGTGCCGCGTGATTCGGTGTCGGCAAGCCGAGGCTGAGCCACACGCGCTTGGTGCACAGCTTGTCCATGGCCAGAGCTGAGGCAAGAATGCCGCTACCGGTGTACGGGATACCGGCGCATTCAAGCAGGCCCTGCATTGCACCATCTTCACCGCCACGGCCATGCAGCACGATAAAGGCGCGGTCGATTTTCTCAGCGCTCAGACGCTGCAGCAGGTCGTCACCCGCATCAATGCCGAAGGCATCTACGCCTGCGACCAGCAACGCTTGCAACACTGCATTGCCGGACTTCAACGACACTTCACGCTCAGCGCTCTTGCCGCCAAACAGCACAGCCACGCGGCCGAAGGCACTGACCGGAACCTGGGAGATCAAACTAACGGCACTCATTTCGACTTACCTTCAGCCACTGCAAACAGCGGGCTTTGTAACAATTGCGGCGCCAGGCCGCCGATATCACCGGCACCTTGGCAGAGAAGAATGTCGCCAGCGCGCAGCAGCGGCTTGACGATGGGCGCTAGGTCGACGCCGCGCTCGATGTAGATCGGATCAAGCAGACCGCGCTGACGAATGCTGCGACACAGCTGACGGCTGTCCGCACCTGGGATCGGCTCTTCACCGGCAGGGTAAACTTCCATCAACAGCAGCACGTTGGCGTCACCGAGTACTTGTACGAAGTCATCGTACAGATCGCGAGTACGACTAAACCGGTGCGGCTGGTAGACCATCACCAGACGGCGCTCCGGCCAACCACCGCGAACCGCCTTGATCACCGCAGCGACTTCGCGTGGGTGGTGGCCGTAATCGTCAACCAGCATCACGCTGCCCCCGTCCACCGGCAACTCGCCGTACACCTGGAAGCGCCGACCCACACCCTGGAAGCCCGACAGGCCCTGGAGAATGGCTTCATCGCTGATGCCTTCATCGCTGGCAATGGCAATAGTGGCCAAGGCGTTCAACACATTGTGATTGCCTGGCATGTTCACCGACACGTTCAGCGGCTCGCGGTCACGGCGCAGCACGGTAAAGAACGTCTGCATGCCTTGCTGGCGAACATTTATAGCGCGTACATCGGCATCGTCATCGAAGCCATAGGTCACGGTAGGACGCGCTACGTGCGGCATAATCTCACGCACGAACGGGTCATCCACGCACATCACCGCCAAACCATAGAACGGCAGGTTGTGCAGAAATTCGATGAAGGTTTTCTTCAATTTATTGAAGTCCCCTCCGTACGTGCTCATATGGTCCATGTCTATATTGGTCACGACCGAAACCATCGGCTGCAGATGCAGAAAGCTGGCATCGCTCTCGTCGGCTTCGGCAATTAAATAGCGGCTGCTGCCGAGCTGTGCATTGGTGCCGGCTGCATTTAGACGACCACCGATAACGAACGTCGGGTCCAGACCACCGGCGGCGAATACCGAGGCCAGCAAGCTGGTGGTGGTGGTTTTGCCGTGGGTGCCCGCGACGGCGATGCCATGGCGATAGCGCATCAGCTCGGCAAGCATTTCCGCACGCGGCACCACCGGAATACGGCGTTCCAGGGCGGACGCCACTTCCGGATTGCTGGTGTTGATTGCGCTGGAGACCACCAACACATCAGCCTGCTCAGCGTTCTCGGCACTGTGACCAATGAAGATTTCAGCGCCAAAACTTTCCAGGCGATCGGTAACAGCAGAGCGTTTCAGGTCGGAGCCGGACACTTCGTAACCGAGGTTGAGCAGCACTTCGGCAATGCCGCACATACCGGCACCACCGATGCCGACGAAGTGGATGCGCCTAATGCGACGCATGCGGCGGATTTCCGAACGAGCAGCAGCGGGAGACTTAGCCACGGGCCACCTCCAGGCAGATATCGACAACGGTGCAGGTTGCATCGGGCTTGGCCTGCCGACGAGCCGCCTGCGCCATACGCGTGAGTTGTTCGGGTCGCATCAAAACCTCGGTCAGCTGCGCGGCCAGCGTGGCGGCGTCAGTGGAGCGTTGTGGCAGCAGTACGGCAGCGCCTGCACTGGCCAGGAAATCGGCATTGCGGGTCTGGTGGTCGTCGATCGCATGCGGCAGCGGCAGCAGGAACGCCGGCAAACCAGCGGCGGCCAGTTCGCTGATGGTCAAGGCGCCTGCGCGGCACACCACCAGATCGGCCCAGGCATACGCACGCGCCATATCCTTGATGAACGGTGCGACCTGCGCTTCGACGTCAACCGAGCGATAGCGTTCAGCGGTAATTACATCATGTTGCTTGCCGGCCTGATGAAACACCTCAGGGCGCAACTCAGCCGCCACCAGCGCCAGGGCTTCGGGCAGCAATTTATTCAAGGGTTCGGCGCCCAGGCTGCCGCCCAGCACCAACAAACGCTGCTGGCGATTGCGCAGCGAATCACGCGGGGTTTCTAGGAACAGCTCTTCACGTACCGGGTTACCCGTGGTACGGCGCTTGGCACTGTTGCCGAAGGTATTCGGGAACGCTTCACAGACGCGGCTAGCAAATGGCACCAAGCTACGGTTGGCGGTACCGGCCACGGCATTCTGCTCGTGGATGATCAGCGGTGCGCCATTCATCCGCGCTGCCAAGCCGCCGGGACCGGTGACATAACCGCCCATGCCCAGCACGCACACTGGCTGCAGCTCGCGCATCACCTTGCGCGCTTGAAACAGCGCTTTGATCAGTTGGAACGGCGCTTTCAGCAGTGACAGCTTGCCCTTGCCGCGCAGTCCGCTGACGTCGATCAGGTGCAGTGGCAGACCCGCCGCCGGTACCAGTTCATTCTCGATACCGCGCGGCGTACCCAGCCAATGCACGCTGTAGCCACGCGCCTTGAATTCACGGGCACACGCCAGCGCCGGGAATACATGCCCGCCGGTGCCGCCAGCCATGATCAGCACATTACCGCGCATGCTGAACCTCCTGTTGAACGCGGCGCTGCGCCGCATCGGGCTCGGCGAAATCCGCTTCCTTGAACTCCACATCCTCACTGCCCAGCTGCGTGCGACGCTCCCACTCGATACGGAGCAACAGCGCCAGGCTGACGCAGCAGATCACCAGAGAGCTACCCCCGTAGCTGAGGAACGGCAGGGTCAGGCCCTTGGTTGGCAGCAGGCCGACATTTACGCCGATATTGATCAGCACCTGGCCGATCCACAAAAAGGCCAAGCCGTAGGCGACGTAAGCCGAGAAGAACTGCTTGGCCTTCTCAGCCCATAGGCCGACGTACAGGGCGCGTACGCCGACGAAGACAAACAGCCCGACAGTTATCAACGCACCGACCATGCCCAGCTCTTCGGCCAGCACGGCAAATACGAAATCGGTATGCGCTTCCGGCAGGTAGAACTGCTTCTGCACGCTGTTGCCCAGACCGACGCCAAACCACTCACCACGGCCGAAGGCGATCAGCGCCTGGCTCAGCTGATAACCGGCGCCGTACTGATCAGCCCAAGGGTCGACAAAGTTGGTCAGCCGTTCCAAGCGATAAGCCTGGCTGGTCATGACCAATACGCCGAGGCCCAGCACGCAGGCCGCCAGCGGAATAAAGCGCAGCAGATTGACCCCACCCAGGAACAGCATGGCGATTGCCGCACCCACCAGCACTACGGTGGCGCCAAAGTCTGGCTCGGCAAGCAGCAGCGCGGCAATCGGCCCGAGTATCAACATAGGCTTGATAAAGCCGGCGAGCTTCTCGCGCACTTCCGTCTGACGCCGCACCAGATAGGCGGCGATAAATATCACACTAAACAGCTTGGCCAGCTCAGATGGCTGCAGGTTGAAAATACCCAGGCCGATCCAGCGTTTGGCCCCGTTCACTTCACGACCGATGCCCGGCAACAACACCAGAATCAGCAACACCACGGCCACCAGCAGCAGCATGCCGCTGTATCGTTGCCACAGCGCCATCGGCACCAGCAAAGTAGCCAACGCGGCAGCTGTGCCAATGGCTAGATAGAGCAGATGGCGAATCATGTGGTACATCGGGTTGCCTGTCTGCGCTGCCGCCACTTCCGAAGAGGCCGAGGCAATCATCACCAAACCCAGGCCAAGTAACGCCAGGCAACCGGCAAGCAGCGGGAAGTCCAGGTCGATCCCATGACGGGTATGCAACGGCGAAGGGGCGGAGAATAGGCGAGCAATCATCCGCGCAAACCCTCCACGGCCTGAGCGAATAGACGGCCACGCTCTTCGAAATTCTTAAACATATCCAGGCTGGCGCAAGCCGGCGACAGCAGCACGGCATCACCCACCTCGGCCAGCTCACTAGCACGCTGCACCGCTTCTTCCAGGGTCTGCACCTTAATCAGCGGCGCCGCATCGCCAAGCGCGGCGGCCAACAGCTCGGCGTCACAACCCAGCAGCACCACGGCGCGGCAGAACGCTCCGACCGGCTTCTTCAATGCTGAGAAATCAGCGCCTTTGCCGTCGCCACCGGCGATCAGTACCAGCTTACCGCCGATATCCGCGCCCAACCCTTCGATAGCAGCGAGCGCTGCACCAACGTTGGTGGCCTTGGAGTCGTCGTAGTAGTTCACGGCCTGACGCTCGCCCACCCACTGGCAGCGATGCGCAAGACCTGCGAACTCACGCAGGGTGCCGAGCATGGCATCCATCGGCAGGCCCACAGCATGACCCAGCGCTAAAGCAGCCAGGGCGTTGGACTGGTTGTGAGCGCCACGAATTTTCAGCTCGCTCACCGCCAACAGTGAGTCAAATTGATAGGCAAGGTACTTCTCGCCGTGTTCTTCCAGCAGGCCAAAGCGCTTGAAGTCCGGCTTGCCCAAACCGAAGGTCCAGCAGGGCAGCTGCTCGGCCACCAACGGCCGTGACAGTGCGTCATCACGGTTCACCACCACTTGCCGCGCGCCGCGAAAGATGCGGTGCTTGGCCAGGTGATAGGCGGCCATCGAGGCGTAGCGATCCATATGGTCTTCGCTGATGTTCAGGCAGGTCGCCACTTCGGCATTCAGCTGGTCGGTGGTTTCCAGCTGGAAGCTCGACAGCTCCATGACATACAACTCGACCGCATCATCGAGCAGGTCCAGCGCCGGCGTACCGAGATTGCCACCGACTGCGACTTTCTTGCCGGCGGCAGCGGCCATCTCGCCAACCAATGTAGTGACGGTGCTCTTGGCGTTGGAACCGGTGATCGCGATGATCGGCGCCTTGGCATAGCGGGCAAACAGATCGATATCGCCCGACAGCTTGACGCCACGCGCCGCCGCCGCTTGCAGCGCTGGCGTGGCGATGGCCAGACCAGGGCTCACCAGCAGTTCGCTGGCGCGGCAGAGGTAGTCCACATCCAATTCGCCACAACGCACTTCCACCTGCGGGAACTGCGCACGCAAGGTGGCGAGCTCCGGCGGGTTGGCACGGGTATCAACCACGGCAAACGGCAGACCCTGGCGCGCGAGGAAGCGCACCAGGGACATGCCGCTCTTGCCGAGGCCGACAACGATGCGGAAGTGGTCAGAAGCGATCAGGCTCATGCTGTTATCAATCCTCAGTTCTCAGCGCAGTTTCAAGGTGGCAAGGCCGATCAACACCAGAATCACGGTGATGATCCAGAAGCGCACGATCACGCGCGGCTCAGGCCAGCCTTTGAGTTCAAAGTGGTGATGGATCGGCGCCATGCGGAACACCCGCTTGCCGGTCAGTTTGAAAGACGCGACCTGAATGATCACTGACAGGGTTTCCAGCACAAAGATGCCGCCCATGATGAACAGCACCACTTCCTGACGGACGATCACGGCGATGGTGCCGAGCGCGGCTCCGAGGGCCAGCGCGCCGACGTCGCCCATAAACACCTGAGCCGGATAAGTGTTGAACCAGAGGAAACCCAGGCCGGCACCGACCAATGCGGCACAAAACACGATCAGCTCGCCTGCGCCTGGCAAGTAAGGGATAAATAGATATTCAGCGAAGTTCACGTTCCCCGACAGGTAGCAGAAGATCCCCAGCGCACCGCCAACCATCACGGTAGGCAGAATGGCCAGACCATCGAGGCCGTCAGTCAGGTTCACCGCATTACTCGAACCGACGATGACGAAGTAACTCAGCACCACGAAACCAAGGCCCAGCTCGAGGCTAAAGTCTTTCAGTAACGGCAGAAACAGAGTGGTCTCAACGGGGTTCTGCGCTGTCATATAAAGGAAGATCGCTGCACCCAGGCCAAATACCGACTGCCAGAAGTATTTCCAGCGACTTGGCAGGCCCTTGGAGTTTTTCTCGATCACTTTGCGGTAGTCGTCGACCCAGCCAATGGCGCCGAACAACAGGGTCACAGCCAGCACCACCCAGACGTAGCGGTTGCTCAGGTCAGCCCAGAGCAGGGTACTGATGGCAATCGCAGAAAGGATCAGCGCGCCACCCATGGTCGGCGTGCCTTTTTTCGACAGATGCGACTGCGGGCCGTCATTGCGCACCGACTGGCCGATCTGACGGATTTGCAGGGTGCGGATCATCCACGGGCCGAGGCACAAGGACAAGGCCAGCGCCGTCAGCACGCCGAGGATGCCGCGCAGTGTCAGGTACTGAAACACTGAGAAACCCTTGTGAAACTGTTGCAGGTAATCCGCCAGCAGCAGCAACATTAGTGAATCTCCTCGGATGTGCCACACAGCGCCGCCACGACTTTTTCCATCGCAGCGCTACGTGAACCTTTAATTAGAAGGGTGGTGTCGCCCTGCTCGCCTTGCAGCGCGGCAATCAGGCTGGCCTGATCATTAAAATGCCTGCCAGCAGAGCCAAATTCTTCGACGGCATAAGCCATCAACGGGCCCACGGCATACAGCGCATCAACCTTGCCCACGGCATAGCTGCCGACCTGACGATGGCCTGGTTCGGCCCACTCGCCCAACTCGCCGATATCGCCCAGCACCAACACCCGGCGGCCAGGGAAACCGGCGAGGATATCGATGGCGGCGCAGACGGACGTCGGGTTGGCGTTGTAGCTGTCGTCTATCACTCGCAAGCCGTTCGGGGCAATCTGTGCAACGGTGCGGCCTTTGACCGGCTGCAGGTTTTCCAATCCAACTTTGATCGCGGCCGGAGCAACGCCCAGCGCCTGGGCTGCCGCCGCGGCGGCCAGGGCATTATTCACATTGTGCTCACCCAGCAGGTTGAGCTGAATACGCGCCTGACCGCTGACGCAGTTCAGGGTAAAGGCTGTGCAGCCACGGGCATCACGCGCCAGCTCACTGGCATACACGTCGGCCGCCGTGTTGTGCAGGGCGAAAGAGCGGATCGCATGGCTCTTGGCGCGCTGTTTCCAGATGGCGAAGGCACTGTCATCAAGGTTGAGCACGGCCACGCCGTTGTCGCACAGCCCTTCGAGAATTTCGCCCTTGGCTTCGACAATCTTCTCGGGACCGCCGAATTCACCAACATGGGCGGTACCGGCGTTATTGATCAACGCCACCTGCGGCTGGGTGAGGCCTACGGTGTAGGCAATTTCCCCCACATGGTTGGCGCCCAGCTCGATCACTGCGGCGACATGCTCAGGAGCCAACTCCAGCAAGGTAAGCGGTGCGCCGAGGTCGTTGTTGAGGTTGCCACGGGTCGCTAGCACAGGGCCTTGCAGGCCTTCACGCAAGATGCAGGCAAGCATTTCTTTGACCGTGGTTTTGCCGCTTGAACCGGTAATCGCCACCACGGGTGCCTGAAACGCCTGACGGTTCAGAGCGCCCAACTGGCCAAGCGCCAAACGGGTGTCGGTCACCAGCAACTGTGGCAAGGGCGCACCTGCCACTTCGCGCTCAACTAAGGCTGCAACCGCGCCCTTGCTGGCAACGTCCGCTAAATAGTCATGCCCATCAAATCGCGGACCGGCCAGGGCGACAAACAGTTGACCCGGCTGAATGGCCCGGCTGTCACTGCTGACGGCACTGAAGGCTACGTCCGCGCCGATCACCCGAGCGCTCAACGGCTTAGCCACTTCGCTCAATCGCATTGCCTTAAGCATGCGCCACCTCCCACGCAGCTAAAGCGTTCGCCGCTTCAACCAGGTCGGAGAACGGCTGACGCACACCGTTGATTTCCTGATAGTCCTCGTGGCCCTTGCCAGCCAGCACCAGCACGTCATCGGCTGAGGCAGTGGCAATCAGCTGGGCAATCGCCTGGCCGCGACCGTGAACGAACTGCGCCGCCTGCGGGCTGACAAAGCCGGCGCGGATGTCGCTGAAAATCTGCTCAGGGGCTTCCGTACGCGGGTTGTCATCGGTGACCAGCACCGCATCGGCCAGACGCTCAACCACGGCCGCCATCAGCGGACGCTTACCGTTGTCGCGATCACCGCCGCAGCCAAACAGGCACAGCAGGCGACCTTTGACGTGCGGGCGCAAGGCCTCAAGGACTTTTTCCAACGCATCAGGGGTGTGCGCGTAGTCGACCACTACCAGCGGCTGCTTGACGCCGCCCAAGCGCTGCATGCGACCAATCGGACCATGCAACTGCGGCAGGATTTTGATGATTTCATCCAGCGGGTAATCCAGACCGAGCAGCGTACCGACCACCGCCAGCAGGTTGCTCAGGTTGAAGCGGCCGAGCAGCACGCTGCGCAGGTTACCTTCACCACCCGGGGTGACCAGCGTGGCGCGCACGCCCTGCTCATCGAATTGCGCGTCGCGGCAATACAGATAGGCACCTGCATCTTCCAAGCTGTAGCTGATCAGCCGGGAGTCGTGTTCAACAGCTGCCAGCTCACGGCCAAAGGCATCGTCTAGGTTCAGCACACGGCAACGTAGGCCCGACCACGCGAACAATGCAGCTTTCGCTTCGGCATAGGCCTGCATCGAACCGTGATAATCCAGATGATCGCGAGACAGATTGGTCAGCACCGCCACATCAAACGCCAGGGCGGCAACGCGACCTTGATGCAAACCATGGGAGGAAACTTCCATCGCCACCGCACGAGCACCGGCATTCTTCATGTCGGCCAAGGTCGCCTGCACACCGATAGGGTCAGGCGTAGTGTGACGGCCCTGAGCCAGTGCACCGTAGAAGCCGTTACCCAGGGTGCCAACGATGCCGCAGCGTTCGCCGAGCAGATCCAGGGCCTGGGCCAGCAACTGGCTAACACTGGTTTTACCGTTAGTACCGGTGATGCCAACCAGATGCAGGCCACGACTGGGCTCGCCATAGAAGCGTCCGGCAATCGCTGACAGTTGGCCAGCCAAGCCTTTGATCGCGACCAACTCACTACTGCTGGCCGTCATCTCGGCCGCGCCTTCGGCTTCAAACGCTACGGCTGCAGCGCCTCGCGCAACGGCATCAGCGATATGCACACGACCATCTTGCTGGGTACCGGGCACGGCGAGAAACAGATCACCCGGACGCACCATGCGGCTATCCAGGGTCAACTCACGAATCAGCGTGGCGCTTGCGGCTTCGGGCAGCAGCTGGTTGAGGGGCATAGGCATCAGATACGCCCTCCTTTAATCGCTTCGACAACGGCGGTTTGTGGCTCTGGCAAATTATCCGGGGCCACATTCATCAAGCGCAGGGCTCCGGCCATCACTTTGCCGAATACCGGCGCAGACACCAGACCGCCGTAATAACCGCCCTGACTTGGCTCATCAATCACAATGGCGACGGCGATGCGTGGATCGCTAACCGGGCCAAACCCCGCAAACAGCGCGCGATAGGCATTGTCCTTGTAGCCACGGCTGTTCACCGAAGCCTTGCGCGCAGTACCGCTCTTGCCTGCCACGTGATAACCCGGAACCATGGCGCGATGTGCACCACCCGGCGCCTCGATCACCTGCTGCAACATCCCCTGAATAATTGTTGCAATCGACTCGGGAATGACCTGAACGGAATCCGGTGCACGGTCAACACGTGCCAGTGAAAGCTGCGTGCTGCGGCCATTGTGGGCGAGCACTGAATAAGCATGGGCAAGCTGCACAGCGGTTACCGACAAGCCATAGCCATAAGACAATGTGGCCGTTTCGGCCTTGCGCCACTCTTGGTAGTTCGGCAGGTTGCCAATGCGCTCGCCCGGAAAGCCAAGCCCAGTATCCTGACCCAGGCCGACCTGCTGCATGACTTCGTAAATCGACTGACCACCGATATCAAAAGCAATCTTGCTCATGCCGACGTTACTCGACTTGATCAGAACCTCGGTGAGGTTGAGCGGGCCGTTGCTGCGCGAAACGTCGCGAATGGTGTACTTACCGATCTGCAGGGTGCCCGGCGACACATCAACCGTATCGGTGGCCTTCCAGCGCCCACTTTTCAACGCCGCACTCATGGAAAACGGCTTCATGGTCGAGCCTGGCTCGAACACATCGATCATGGCCCGGTTACGCATCGCCGCCGGCTGCAAATTGCGCCGATTATTTGGATTGTAGGTCGGCTGATTGACCATCGCCAGAACTTCGCCAGTGCGCACGTCAACCATGACCAAGCTACCGGCCTTGGCGCCAAACTCAATCAGCGCATTACGCAGCTCGCGATGCGCCAAATACTGCAGACGTAAATCAATCGACAATGCCAAGGCCTTACCCGCCTTAGCATTTTGTGCAACCTGGACATCCTTGATTAAGCGACCACGGCGGTCTTTGAGCACTTGCCGCTTACCGGGCACCCCGGCCAGCCAATTCTCGAATGCCAGCTCCATGCCTTCGCGGCCACGGTCATCAATATCGGTAAAGCCCACCACATGGGCCGCTACCTCCCCGGCCGGATAGAAGCGGCGAAACTCTTCGATGCCATACACGCCCGGCACGTTCAACTCGAGAATGCGCTGGCCCTGCTCGGGCGTGAGGCCACGGACCAGGTACATAAACTCGCGCTCGGCATTGGCCTGCAGACGCACAGTAAAGGCCTTGGGCTCCTGACCCAGCGCTACCGCCAGCTCATCCCACTTGGCCTTGCCACTCTGCAATTCCTTGCCATTGGCCCACAACGTTGTCACCGGCGTGCTGACAGCCAACGGCTCGCCATTACGATCAGTGATCAGGCCACGGTGCGCGGGAATAGGGATATGGCGCACGCTGCGCGCATCACCGTGAGCCTGCAGGAAACTCTGATCAAACACCTGCAGGTCGACAATACGCCAGCCAATCGCACCCACCATCAATGCCAACACCAGCAGCACCAGACGGAAACGCCACGGATAGAGAGCGCCTTCGAGACCGATCACGGCGCCACCATGCGGACTTCTGCGGCATCCGGAATACGCATACCCAGACGCTCAGTGGCCAGCGCCTCGATGCGGTTGTGGGCGGTCCAGGTGCTCTGCTCAAGAATCAGTCGACCCCATTCAGCCTGGGCCTTGTCACGCACGCTGAGTTCGGCATATAGCTGATTGAGCAGCAGACGATTCCAGTGCGCGCTATAGGAAACGCCTATGGCGGACACCAGCACAACCAGAAATAGCAGCAGCATCAGCAGGCTGCCACTTGGCAACGGTTTGGCGAATACCGCGCTCATCGCACTTTCTCCGCAATGCGCATGACCGCGCTGCGTGAACGTGGATTGGCCTTCACTTCGGTCTCAGATGCAAATACCGGCTTACCGATCAGCTTCAAACGTGGCTCGAAGGCTTTCGGGATGATCGGCAGGTCGCGTGGCAGCGTGTCCATCTCGCCCTTGGCATGCTTGCGCATAAAGAGTTTGACGATACGGTCTTCCAGCGAGTGGAAGCTGATCACCACCAGACGACCGCCCACTTCGAGGCTTTCTAGGGCGGCGTCGAGACCCCTCTCCAGATCACCCAATTCGTTGTTGATATAGATGCGCAGCCCCTGAAAAGCGCGAGTGGCCGGATTCTTGCCTTTCTCCCAAGCGGGATTGGCTACGGTCAACACCTGGGCCAGATCAGCGGTTCGCTCGAACGGCTGTTCGGCGCGGCGCAGCACGACGGCGCGCGCCATGCGCTTGGCGAAGCGCTCTTCGCCGTATTCCTTGAATACCCGGGCAATTTCTTCTTCGCCAGCACTGGCAATAAATGCGGCGGCGCTGACACCCGCATCCGGGTTCATGCGCATGTCCAGCGGGCCGTCATGCATAAAGCTGAAGCCGCGCTCGGCGTCATCCAGCTGCGGCGAAGACACGCCAAGATCAAGCAGAATGCCGCTGACGTTGCCGTGCAGAGCACGCTGCGCAAGCTCATCACCCAGCTCGGCGAAGCTGCGCTGTACAACGACAAAGCGGCCGTCTTCGGCCGCTAGCGCATTCCCCGTCGCAATTGCTAGAGGATCCTTGTCTACCCCTAGCAAGCGACCGTCTGGCCCGAGCTTTTCGAGGATTAACCGGCTATGCCCACCACGCCCGAAGGTACCGTCCAGGTAGCAACCATTCGCGCGCACAGCCAAGCCTTCGACAGCCTCCTCGAGCAGCACGGTGATATGGCGGAAGTTACTGGTCATGGTCACAGGATCAAGTCACGTAGATCGTCGGACAGAGCACCGGGTTGCTTGATCGCCGCCAGATCGGCATCGGCCACTGCATTCCAGGTATCTTCGTCCCACAATTGAAATTTATTGAGTTGGCCGACCAGCATGACGCGCTTATCCAACTTGGCATGCTCGCGTAAACGCGGCGGCACCAAGAAGCGCCCACTGGCATCCAGCTCAAGGTCAACAGCATTGCCGATCAGCAAACGCTGCAGACGGCGATTTTCTTCACGAAAGGAGGCGAGCTCGCGGAGCTTGGCTTCAATCAGCTCCCACTCGGACAGCGGATAGACACAGAGGCAAGGGTCGATGGCATCAATCGTGACGATCAGTTGGCCGGCGCAACGCGACACAAGCTCGTCCCGATACCGACTTGGCATCGCGAGTCGCCCTTTGGCGTCGAGACTGATTGCGTTTGCTCCACGAAACACGATCGCGCTTCCCCTTTTTATTAGCTTTCCATGCCCAATAAACCCACTTTATGCCACTTCCTACCACTCACGCACACTATAGGAACGCACGACCCCCACCGTCAAGGTACGCTTAGCGGGAAAAGTCCTTATAGAACGGAGATTTAGCGAACATTCAGAGGGGTAAAGCGGAGAAATTACGCGAGGTTATGAGCATAAAAACAAGCTGATACAGCAAGCTGAACTACGAAGTTAAAGTAGTTTGTTAAGAGTAAGATTTTTTCGGCCTTAGAAAGAAGGCGAAACAGTGAAGCGGATAATAGAGGAAGGTGGAGAGTCGATCTGTAAGCCGGGTTCTGTCGAGGACAGTCATTCCTCTACGACGTACATCACTGCACGCCTTTAGCAACCTACCCGGTTCCAGCGCGGGCCACGCCAATGGAACCCTATTTGGTCTTGCTCCGAGTGGGGTTTGCCTAGCCACGAACTGTTACCAGTCGCGCGGTGCGCTCTTACCGCACCTTTTCACCCTTACCGGCACCGAAGCGCTTAGGCGGTTATTTTCTGTGGCACTTTCCGTAGGCTCACGCCTCCCAGGGGTTACCTGGCACTCCGCCCTATGGAGCCCGGACTTTCCTCCCCCGCATTACGCAGAACGCAACACGGCAGCGACTGTCCGATCGACTCTCCGCTAGCAAGGTTAACGGCGCGCGCGCTATAGAACAAGACTTAAACGTCTTTCTGCCGCTCCAGAGCGGCCTGATAGAGCAAGTTCTTGCGCACCCCGGTAATTTCCGCCGCCAGTGCTGCCGCACGTTTGAGGGGCATTTCCGCCAGCAACAGGTTCAGTACCCGCAAGGCCTCTGCATTAATCGCATCCTCACCTTCCGGAGCCTGCCACCCCGCCACCAGCACCACGCACTCGCCACGTTGCTGGTTGCTGTCGGCGCCAACCCATGCAGCCAACTCAGCCAGCGGCATACCCTTGAGCGTTTCGAAGGTCTTGGTCAGCTCGCGCGCGAGCAATGCCGGGCGCTCATCGCCGAACACCGCTTGCATATCCTGCAAGCACTCAAGGATGCGATGCGGCGCCTCATAAAAGATCAGGGTGCGCGGCTCTTCCTTTACCTGCTCCAGCCGTGCACGCCGCCCAGCCGCTTTGGCCGGGAGAAAGCCTTCGAAAATAAAGCGATCCGACGGCAAACCAGCGGCAGAGAGCGCAGCAATCAGTGCACAAGCGCCCGGCACCGGTACCACAGCAACACCGGCAGCGCGCGCCTGGCGTACCAAGTGATAACCCGGATCGGAAATCAGCGGCGTTCCGGCATCGGAGATCAACGCCACATCGTCACCGGCCAGCAGCCGGGCGAGAAAGCGCCCACCCTGATCGCGTTCATTGTGTTCATGACAGGCCGCCAATGGCGTGCCGATGCCGAAATGCTGCATCAGCCGCGCCGAATGGCGGGTGTCCTCCGCAGCAATCAGGGCGACATTGCGCAGGATATTCAACGCACGCGCACTGATGTCATCCAGATTGCCTATGGGCGTAGCAACCACATAAAGACTGCCATAAGGCGAATTCGCAGCAGCGGAAGTGGTCACAGCACAGGCCTCTAGAAATCAGCAAAGCGCACATTGTAGCCCGTTTCCAACCTTCAACATCGCGTCACCCTGCGGGCTTGGGTACAATTCGACGCTCAATTTGATTAAGTATCAGGAACGCCCTACATGCCCATCCGCCTGATCGCTCACCTGCACGCCCTTCTTGTCATCTGTCTTGCCGGTCTGCTCGTTGCCTGCGCCAGCCAGTCCTCATCGACCCTGGGCGAGCTGCCACGCACGCCACAAGCCAGCATTGAACAGCTGCTGCAGCAAGCGGCGGATAGTCCGCCCGAACAGGCCGCTCCGCTGCGCCTGTCAGCGGCCGACCTGGCGTATACGCAGAACGACTTCGCCCGCGCCAGTAGCATTCTTGATCAGGTGCAGCTGGACAGCCTGAAACCGGCCTTGCAGATCTACGCCAGTACCCTGCGCGCTGAATTAGACATGAGCCGCAACAAACCCAAAGCTGCCCTACGCGCACTGAGCCACCCGAGCATGGCGCGCCTTGGCGAGCTGCCGCTTGAACAGCAGGCGCGCAGCCAACTGGTTCGCGCCAGTGCCTTGCAGGCCACCGGGCAGACCCTGGCCGCCGCACGCGAGCGCGTGTTTATCGCCCCACTGCTCAGCGGCGCCAGCACTACGCAGAACCAAGAAGCCATCTGGGATCTGGTTTCCAGCCTGCCATTGAGCGCGCTGCAAGCCAGCGGTGATGCTGACCTCGACGGCTGGCTGGCGCTGGCGCGAACCGCCAAGAGCGCTGGAACACTGGATCAACAGCACGCCGCTATCGACACCTGGGTCGCAGAACACCCGCAACACCCCGCCGCACAACAACTGCCTGAAGCCTTGGTCGAGCTGAAAAAACTCTCCAGTCAACCACTCAGTGAGATCGCCCTGCTGCTGCCGCAGGATGGTCAATTGGCAAGCGTTGCCCGCGCCCTGCGCGATGGCTTCCTAGCCGCGCACTACCAGGCCCAACAAGCCGGGCAGAACCCGCCCAACATTCAGCTCTTCGACAGCTCGCGCATCGGCTCCATGGACGCCTTCTACGCACAAGCCCAAGCCGCCGGCGTGCAACTGGTGATTGGCCCACTGGAAAAGAACTTGGTCAGCCAGCTGAGCAGCCGCGAACAGCTGCCCATTACCACCCTCGCCCTGAATTACAGCGAAACCCAACAGGAAGGCCCAGCACAGCTGTTTCAGTTCGGCCTGGCTGCCGAGGACGAAGCACGCGAAGTAGCCCGTCGCGCCTGGGCTGACGGCCTGCGCCGCGCCGTAGCCCTGGTACCCAATGGTGAATGGGGCGATCGCGTACTCGCCGCCTTCCGCCAGAGCTGGCAAGCCCAGGGCGGCACACTGATCGCAGCAGAGCACGTTGATCAGCCTGTCGAACTGGCCAAGCAGATCGCTGACCTGTTCCAGTTGCGCCAAAGCGAAGCGCGCGGCAAGCGCCTGCAGAACACCCTGGGCAGCGCGGTGGCCGCAGCCCCTTCGCGCCGCCGCGATGTCGACTTTATCTTCCTTGCTGCCACGCCGCAGCAGGCCCAGCAGATCAAGCCAACCCTGGCCTTCCAGTACGCGGGCGACGTCCCTGTCTATGCCACCTCGCACCTATTTTCCGGCGCGCTCAGTCAAGCGCAATACCGGGACATGGATGGCATCCGATTCAACGAAACGCCCTGGCTACTGAATAGAAGCGACCCGCTGTATCTGCAAGTCATCAGCCAATGGCCGCAAGCAAGCGGTAGCCTAGGTCGACTTTATGCCATGGGGGCTGATGCTTTCACCCTGGCGCCGCGACTGACTCAGCTCAAGGCCCTACCCGAGAGTCGCATCGAGGGCCTGACCGGCACCCTCAGCCTGAATCCTTCGCAACGCATTGAACGCCAGCTGCCATGGGCCGAGTTCCGTGACGGCCAGGTTCAACGCCTACCAGATAGCCTCAATTGACCCACAACAGCACACAGGAAAGTGGTGCTGCAGCGGAAGCATTAGCCCGCGGCTACTTGGAACGACAGGGCCTGCGACTGTTAGCGCAGAACTGGCGCTGCAAGCGCGGCGAGCTCGATCTGGTCATGCTTGACGCCGGTACAGTAGTATTCGTAGAAGTTCGCTATCGGCGCCATAGCGCTTGGGGCGGTGCGGCTGAAAGCGTAGATGCACGCAAACGTGAGAAACTTATCCGCGCCGCTCAGC
>JAGGNC010000119.1 GCA_017886405.1 Pseudomonas sp.
TCACGCAGTAGTTCATGGGTGGCATAGCTGTCGACTACGACGACCTTTAGCCCTTTTAGCGCTCGTAATGTGCGTGGTTGCGGCCCTTTTTCCTGGGTCAGGATGACAATCGGGAAGTCGAGGTAGGGGCGAGTGAAGGTCAGGTACTGCTGGCGCTCGGGGGTTGCCATCAGGCTTGGCAGCAGGTGCACCCTGCCGGCTCTGGCATCGGCCAGTACTTTGCCCCAGTTTTGTGCGGGGGCCGCGCGCAGTTTGAGCGACAGACGTTGTTCGATCAGCTTTACATAGTCTGCGGCAAGGCCCTGGTATTGCTCATCGTTGTCGATAAATTCGTAAGGTGCCCAGTCGCGGTCAACGCCCAAGCTCAGTTGCGGGTGTTCTGACAGCCATATTTGCTCAGCAGGCGTCAGCTCTTGGCTTAACGCAGGCAAGGTCCAACACGCCAGACACAACAGGAGGATGGCTGCAGCACGAAGCATGGGTTGGCTCATGTGGAGGCTAGTGAGAAGAAGTGTAGCCCGCTCTGTTCACCTTGGTAGTTACCCTGAATGCAAAAACCCCGGCAGGGCCGGGGTTTTTGTTACTACTCGTCGAGGAAGGAGCGCAGATGCTCGCTTCTCGTCGGGTGGCGTAGCTTGCGCAGCGCCTTGGCTTCGATTTGCCGGATCCGCTCGCGGGTGACATCGAACTGCTTGCCGACTTCCTCAAGGGTGTGGTCGGTGTTCATGTCGATACCGAAACGCATGCGCAATACCTTGGCTTCACGTGCGGTGAGGCCGGAGAGTACTTCGCGAGTGGCTTCTTTGAGGCTTTCCACGGTCGCCACGTCGATCGGCGATTGCATGGTGGAGTCCTCGATGAAGTCGCCCAGGTGCGAATCTTCGTCGTCACCGATCGGGGTTTCCATGGAGATCGGCTCTTTAGCGATCTTCAGTACCTTGCGGATTTTGTCCTCAGGCATTTCCATGCGCTCACCCAGCTCTTCCGGGGTCGGTTCGCGACCCATCTCCTGCAGCATCTGCCGCGAGATACGGTTGAGCTTGTTGATCGTCTCGATCATGTGCACCGGAATACGGATGGTGCGGGCCTGGTCGGCGATTGAGCGAGTGATCGCCTGACGAATCCACCAGGTGGCATAGGTCGAGAACTTGTAGCCGCGACGGTATTCAAACTTGTCTACCGCTTTCATCAGGCCAATGTTGCCTTCCTGAATCAGGTCGAGGAACTGCAGGCCGCGGTTGGTGTACTTCTTGGCGATTGAGATCACCAGACGCAAGTTCGCTTCAACCATCTCTTTCTTCGCGCGTCGGGCCTTGGCCTCGCCGATCGACATGCGACGGTTGATGTCCTTGATCTCGCCCAGCGTCAGGTCGCATTCGGCTTGAAGTGCGGAAAGCTTCTGCTGGCAGCGCTGGATGTCGGCTTGCAGGCCGCCGATGGCTTCGGCGTACTTGGCTTTGCCTTTTGCCAAGCCAACGGACCACTCGGCGTCGATTTCATTGCCTGGGAACAGCTTAAGGAAATCGGCGCGGGGCATCCGTGCATCACGTACGCAGAGTTGCATGATGGCGCGTTCTTGAGCGCGCAAACGCTCCAGCGTGCTGCGTACGAACACCACAAGGGCCTCATACTGCTTGGGCACCAGCTTGATTGGCATGAACAGCTCAGCCATTTCTTTCAGCGCGGCAATGCCTTGCTTGCTGTTGCGGCCATGCTTTTTCAGGGCTTTTTTGGCGAGTACCAGTGCGTCGCTGATCGCGGTGAAGCGGCGCAGGGCCTCTTCAGGGTCCGGACCGCCGTCGCCTTCCTCTTCTTCCTCGTCGTCGCTGTCGTCGCTGTCGTCGTCGCTGTCTTTGTCAGCATCGGCGTCTTTGGCGGTGGCCGGTGCGGCTGCTTCGGCGGGGGCGGCGATGCCATCGTCCGGGTCGATATAGCCGTTGAAGACTTCAACCAAGCGGCCACCGTCGGTGGTGACGCGGTTGTACTCGGCCAGAATGCTGTCGACAGTGCCGGGGAAGTGAGCAATAGCGCCCATGACTTCGCGGATGCCTTCCTCAATGCGTTTGGCGATTTCGATCTCGCCTTCGCGGGTCAGCAATTCCACGGTGCCCATTTCACGCATGTACATGCGCACTGGGTCCGTCGTGCGGCCAATGTCGGTTTCAACCGCTGCCAGCGCGGCAGCAGCTTCTTCAGCGGCCGCATCGTCGGTGTCGGCGTCAGCCAACATCAGGGCGTCCGCATCCGGTGCGCTCTCGTGTACGGGGATCCCCATGTCGTTAATCATGCGGATGATGTCTTCCACCTGCTCCGGATCAGAAATATCTTCCGGCAAGTGGTCGTTGACCTCTGCGTAAGTCAGATACTTCTGCTCACGACCCAGGGTGATCAACTCTTTGATACGAGACTGCTGTTTTGCTTTTACGGACATAACACCCTATCCACTGAAGGTATTGGCGGGCAAAAATAAGCCGCGCATTATACCCGAGTAACATTCCTAAGCGCCAGATGGGCTCGGAATTACCGGTGATGCATTTCGGCTTAGCAGGTTGCGCAACTGGTCTTTCTCTTCTGCGCTTAACTCACTTTGACGGGCTTTGCGCAGCAAATGCTCCAAACTGCGCTCGCGTTGGCGGGCTACTAGACTAGTTATAGTGTCGAAAAACTGTTGTTCAAGGTTGTCGGCTGAAATGAGCCATTCCTTTTCTGCCAAGGCACGTAATAAACGGCCCTGTTCGGTGCCGTGCCAGCGTGCGATCAGTTGCAGTGAGCGCAGGTTGGGATTTTTCTGCAGGGCGCCAAGCAGGGCCACCAGCAGTTGGGCATAGGTGTCATCTTCGGCGGCGAAATGGCTGACATCTTCGACCTTTTGCGCCAGCTGTGGGTGGTGCAGCAAGGTGCGCAGAGCACTCAGGTGCGGCGATTCGACGCTGATCGCCGTGCGCGGTGCGCTTGGCGAGAACTCACCCTGGCCCTTTTTGCGCCACTTGCCGCCCTCATTCTTCCAGCCGCCCTTGCTGCTGTTGCGCTCGAATTGCGCGGCGGGGCTGGGGTTCTCGTATTCGTTGCGGCTTGGCTCGACGTTGTAATAGGCGCTGTCGGGGATCGCTGCCATGTCCGGGTAATCGCTAGACGGTACGCTGCTGTGGTTGGGCGGGTTGCTGCGTGTGGCTGGGGCCATTTGCTGCAGGGCTTCAGCGGAAAGGCCGGTGATCTCGCTCAGGCGCTGGCGCATCAGGGCGCGCAGGTTGTTGCCGGGGATCTTGTCGATCAGCGGCGCAGCCAGGGTCATCAGGTGTGCTTTGCCTTCCAGTGAGCGCGGGTCGGCTTCTTCGCTGAGTTGCTGGAAGAAGTAGTCGGCCAGTGACTGAGCGTGCTGGTTGATGCGGGCGCGGAAGGCGTCGGTGCCTTCGCTGCGTACCAGCGTGTCCGGGTCTTCGCCGTCAGGCAGGAACAGAAAGCGCGCGCGACGACCGTCCTGCAGGCTCGATAAAGTGGCTTCTAGGGCGCGCCAGGCGGCGTTGCGACCAGCGGCGTCACCGTCGAAGCAGAACAGTACACTCGGCACGACGCGGAACAGGCGCTTGAGGTGTTCTTCGCTGGTGGCGGTGCCCAGGGTGGCGACAGCGTTGCGTAGGCCTTGCTGGGCCAGGGCGATGACGTCCATATAGCCCTCCACCACCATGATCTCGTCGAGATCGCGGTTGTGCTTGCGCGCTTCGAACAGGCCGTAGAGCTCCTGGCCTTTGTGGAATACCGGGGTTTCCGGCGAGTTCAGGTACTTGGGCTTTTCGTCACCCAGTACGCGGCCGCCAAAGGCGATCACCCGGCCGCGGCTGTCGCGGATGGGGAACATGATGCGGTCGCGGAAGCGGTCATAGCGCTTCACTTTTTCTGGGTTGTCGCTATTTTCAATCAGCAGGCCGGCGTCGATCATGGCTTTCTGCTGCAGGCTATCGCTGGCCAGATGCTTGAGCAGATTGTCCCAGCCTGGCGGAGCGAAGCCCATGCCGAAGTCGCGGGCGATTTCGCCAGACAGGCCGCGGCCTTTCAGGTAGTTCACCGCTGCCTTGCGTTGCGGATGGCTTTTTAGCGCTTGCTTGTAGAACTCGGCGGCAGCCGTTAGAAGTGGGTAGAGCGGTGAGTCGGTGGGCTGGCGCGGCTTGTTGCTACGTCCGCCTTCCTCGCGCGGTACTTCCATGCCGGCGCGCTTGGCCAGGTCCTCGATTGCCTGGGGGAAATCCAGTTGATCGTGGTCCATGACAAAGCCCAGGGCGTTGCCGCCGGCCCCGCAGCCAAAGCAGTAATAGAACTGTTTGTCCGGGCTGACGCTGAACGAGGGGGTCTTCTCTTTATGAAAGGGGCAGCAGGCTGTGTAGTTTTTGCCGGCTTTTTTCAGCTGGATGCGCGAGGCGACCACGTCGACGATGTCGGTGCGGTTGAGCAGATCATCGATAAAAGACTGCGGGATCAGGCCGGCCATAGGCGCTCAGGATACTGCTCTGCGCTAGGGCAGGACAGGTTCGGGCAAAAACTAAAAAACTCCGGTCGTCACCCAAAGGTGGCGCGGAGTCTAAAAGCGAAACCCGACCGAAGCCGGGTGTCAGGCGAAGCGCTTGTAGCTAGGCGTGCAGGCGAAAGCCGCGATGCTTAGTACAGGCGTACGCTGCGGCGCTGTTCGCGCTGCACTTTCTTGGCGTGACGCTTAACAGCGGCTGCTGCTTTGCGCTTACGCTCGGAAGTCGGCTTTTCGTAAAATTCACGGCTGCGAACTTCAGCCAGAACACCGGCTTTTTCGCAGGAGCGCTTGAAACGACGCAGAGCTACGTCGAAGGGTTCGTTCTCTTTAACTTTGACGGCTGGCATCCAGGGCTTACCTTCTTTATTACCGGGGGTAACGTTGCTCCTGGCAGATTGCGCTGGAGAACGTAGGTTTTTAAGGGTTGCGGATGTTACCGTCTCATCGCGAGGAATGCAAAGCCTCTGATCGAAAAGGGCTGGCCGGCTCGCGCCAGCGGCCATTATCATGCGCACCTTTGACGTTGCCCACTCTACTACAAGGCACTGCCCATGCTGGTTCTGGGATTGGAAACCTCTTGCGACGAAACCGGTGTCGCGCTTTACGACAGTGAGCATGGTCTGCTGGCCGATGCCCTGTTCAGCCAGATTGACCTGCACCGTGTGTATGGCGGTGTGGTGCCGGAGTTGGCCTCGCGCGATCACGTGAAGCGCATGCTGCCGTTGATCCGTCAGGTACTCGATGAGGCCGGAAAGAGCAACGTTGATATCGATGCCATTGCCTATACCGCTGGCCCCGGCTTGGTCGGTGCGCTACTGGTGGGCGCGTCTTGTGCCCAGGCGCTGGCGTTTGCCTGGGATATTCCGGCCCTCGGTGTGCACCATATGGAAGGCCACTTGCTGGCCCCGATGCTAGAAGAGCAGCCGCCCGCTTTTCCGTTCGTCGCTTTGTTGGTTTCCGGTGGGCATACCCAGCTGGTGCGTGTCGATGGCATCGGTCAATACCAGCTGCTCGGTGAGTCGCTGGATGATGCGGCCGGTGAGGCGTTTGATAAGACGGCCAAGATGATGGGGCTGCAGTACCCTGGCGGGCCGGAGATTGCCAAGTTGGCTCTGAGTGGCACACCTGGCCGCTTCAAGTTTCCGCGGCCGATGACTGACCGCCCTGGGCTGGAGTTCAGTTTCAGCGGCCTGAAGACCTTTACCTTGAATACCTGGCAGCAGTGTCAGGCTGCGGGCGATACCTGCGATCAGACCCGTTGCGACATCGCTCTGGCGTTTCAGCAGGCTGTGGTCGATACCCTCACCATTAAATGCAAACGTGCGCTCAAGCAGACCGGATTGAATAATCTGGTGATTGCAGGTGGCGTGAGTGCCAACCAAGCGTTGCGCCAGTCGCTGGAGCAGATGCTCGCTGACCTCAACGGCGCGGTGTTCTATGCGCGTCCGGAATTCTGTACCGACAACGGCGCAATGATTGCGTATGCCGGCTGCCAGCGCTTGTTGGCGGGACAGCATGAGGATTTGAGCATCAAGGTCCAGGCGCGCTGGCCAATGGAGCAATTACCGGCGCTGTGAGCGTGTTGCTGGATGAGCCGGATTCATTTTACTGATTTAGAAATGCCGCTCACGGCCAGCGTATAGATCGCGTAAATTGCTACGATGGCGCCATACGATCAGCCCGGTCAGGGCGCACACCGGCAGCAGGGCAGCCGGTTGCTGCCAGGCCAGTAGGGGAATGGTCAGGGGCGTGGCAATTAGCGCAGCCAACGAGCTGGTGCGAGTCAGCATGAAGGTCAGTAGCCAAGCGGACATGGCGAGCAGCGCTGCAGGTAGATACAGCCCCAGGAGCATGCCGGCAGCAGTGGCCACGCCCTTGCCGCCCCGGAAGTTGAAATACAGCGGATACATGTGGCCGATGACGGCTGTAAGGCCGATCCAAGCTTGTTGGTGCAGGCTGAAGTCGAGCAGGCTGGCGATCAGCACCGGCAGCAGACCTTTGAACAGGTCGCCGATAAGCGTCAGGATGGCCAGGCGTTTGCCCGCAAGCCTGAACATATTGGTGGCGCCGGGGTTGCCCGAACCACTGGCGCGTGGATCCGGTCCGCCAGTCAGGTGGCTGAGCAGAATGGCGAAGGACATCGAGCCGAGCAGGTAGGCGAGGGTCGCCAACAGCCAAAACATAGTATCCATTACGGGGCAAGGGAGCCCTGATTCTAACTAGGTGCGACAGCCTTGTCGTGCCACGGAGAGCGTGCTTGGACATAGTTTTTATCGAGGGTCTGGAAGTTGACACCGTGATTGGTGCCTATGATTGGGAGCGCACCATTCGTCAGTGTTTGCGCCTAGACCTTTATCTGGGCTGGGATAACCGTCCCGCCGCGGCCGGCGATGAGCTGGAAAAGGCGCTGGATTACGCCAGCGTGTCGCAGCGGGTGCAGGCATTTTCCAGCGATTCGCAGTTCATCCTGGTGGAGACGTTTGCCGAGCGTCTGGCTGAGCTGTTGATGAGTGAGTTCCAGATTCCCTGGGTGCGGCTCAAGCTGACCAAGCCTGGCGCGGTGCCAGCGGCCAGTGGCGGAGTGGGTGTGGAGATCGAGCGCGGATGTCGCTAACGCGCGTTCTGCTCGGTCTGGGCAGCAATACCGGGCGCGAAGCGCACCTGTGCGCGGGGCTGGATGCCCTCGCGGGTATGCTCAGTCAGATGCGGTGCTCGCCAGTATTCGAAAGCCAGCCTGTTGGCATCAAGAGCGGGCCGTTCTTCAATCTGGTGGTGTCTGGCTACAGTGAGCTGCCGCTTGGCGAGTTGGTTCGCCGGCTGAAGTGTATCGAGGCCGACAACGGGCGCTATGCGCCAGACCGCAAGGGCCTGCCGCTGGACATCGATTTACTGCTGTATGGCGATCTGGTCGGCAATTTCGACGGCCTGATTCTGCCGCGCGCGGAGATTCTGAAAAACGCCTTTGTACTCTGGCCGCTGGCCTTGCTGGTGCCAGATACTCTGCATCCGGCGCAGCAGCGCAGCTTTGCCGAGCTATGGCAGGCGGCGCAGATTGAACAACAGTTGGGGCCAGTGACGTTCACCTGGGGGGATCAGCTGCTCACGCCAGCAACGTTGATCCTGGAGCATTCCGGCCTATAGCGCACCCAGGTCTATGTCGCTTGCGGCGTGGAGGTTGCCTTGTATGCTGTGAGTGCCAGCAGTCGTTCGCGATTTAGCGCCTCCCCCAGTTCTGAGCCCTTGAGCCCTTGTGCGAGTAGGGGTTGCACGGCCACTGCGCGGGCCGCATGCATGGCCGCGCGCAGGTAGTCGGCTTGCGGGTAGGCGCGTTGCTCCAAGCCAAGGCGGCCGCGCGCATCCATTTCGCAGGCGGCGATAAATTCTTCGAAGCGCTGCGGACGGCGGAATACATCGAAACCTTGCAGCAGCTTGAACAGGGTCGAAGCCTTAAGCTCCAGAGCACGATGGCCGTGGGTGTGGAATTCACCGACCTGTAGGGCCAGTTCCTGGCAGTCCTTGGGAACCTTGCAGCGCTGGTTGATCGCGCGGATCAGTTTCAGGCCTTTGTGCTCGTGAGCAATGTGCCGCGGCCATTCGGCTTCGGCCGTCAAGCCTTTGCCAACATCGTGCAGCAGGCAGGCCCAGCGCACGGTCAGTGGCTGCTGGTGTTCAGCACATTGCAGCAACACGCTGAGTACATGCACGCCGGTATCGATTTCCGGGTGATGAGCAGGCGGTTGGGGGATGCCGAATAGGCAGTCGACTTCAGGCAGCAGTACCTGCAAGGCGCCGCAGTCACGTAATACCTGAATGAATACGTCCGGGCGCGGCTCCATCAGGGCGCGGGATATCTCCTTCCAGCTGCGTTCGGGCGTCAGCGCGGTCAGCTCAGCGGATTCACTCAACGCGCGCATCAGCGCCATGGTCTCGGCGGCGATGGTGAAGCCTAGAGGCGCATAGCGGGCGGCAAAGCGGGCAACACGCAATACACGCAGTGGGTCTTCGGCGAATGCCGGGGAAACGTGGCGCAACAGCTTGGCGTCGAGGTCACGCTGGCCGCCGTAGGGATCGATCAGGTTGCCCTGTGCATCCTCGGCCATGGCGTTAACAGTCAGGTCGCGGCGTATCAGGTCTTCTTCCAGGGTGACGTCCGGGCTGGCGAAGAAGGTGAAGCCGCCGTAGCCGCGTCCGCTTTTGCGTTCGGTGCGGGCCAGGGCGTATTCCTCACCCGTCTGCGGATGCAGAAATACCGGGAAATCCGCGCCCACCGGACGGTAGCCCAGGTCGAGCATTTGCTCGGCGCTTGCGCCTACTACGACCCAGTCCACCTCGCTGATGCTTCTGTGTAACAGGCGATCACGTACTGCGCCGCCCACTCTGTAAATTTGCATGCCGAATCCTCCGTTGCGCAAAGCATAACGGTTGGATGACGCGGCTGTCTGGATAGCGCTCTAGCTATGCGCGCTTTGCTGTTATGCAAAGTGGCTCAAAAGCGAGCACGCAGATACTGGTTGTGCTTAGAGCGGGCCCGCAAAGGCGCACAATCGATCAAATAGGCGGGATCATCAAGTCGAGTCGCGGGAAGTCGCCGTCCTGTTCGGTTCCATTCTGGGGTGGCACATGCTGGGTGCCAATGAGCTGTTCACCCTGGTACATCTCCAAATGGATATTGAAGCCCCACAGGCGATGCAGGTGTTTCAGCACCTCCTCCGTCGAGTTGCCCAGCGGCTTACGGTCGTGTTGTTGGTGGCGCAGGGTCAGTGAGCGGTCGCCCCGGCGGTCGATGCTCCAGATCTGCACATTAGGTTCACGGTTGCCCAAGTTGTATTGCGCCGCCAGGGTTTCGCGGATGGTTTGGTAGCCGGGCTCGTCATGGATCGCGGGGACATGCAGTTCGTCTTTTTGGTCATCATCGAGAATGCTGAACAGCTTAAGGTCGCGGATCACCTTGGGTGACAGGTACTGCAGAATGAAACTCTCATCTTTAAAGCTGCTCATGGCAAATTTTAGGGTGCTCAGCCAGTCGCTGCCGGCGATATCTGGGAACCAGTGACGGTCTTCTTCGGTGGGCTCCTCGCAGATGCGGCGGATGTCGCGATACATGGCAAAGCCCAAGGTATAGGGGTTGATGCCGCTGTAATAAGGGCTGTCGAACGGTGGTTGATAGACCACCGCAGTGTGCGATTGGAGGAACTCGATTATAAAACCTTCGTTGACCAGGCCTTCATCGTAGAGGTCGTTCATCAGGGTGTAGTGCCAGAACGTAGCCCAGCCTTCGTTCATCACCTGGGTCTGGCGCTGTGGGTAGAAGTATTGGGCAATCTTGCGCACGATACGGATGATCTCGCGCTGCCAGGGTTCCAGCAGCGGTGCGTGTTTCTCTAGGAAGTAGAGGATGTTTTCCTGCGGCTCCGCGGGGAAGCGCTTGTTGTGCTTATCGCGGCCCTTGGTCGCGCTTTTCGGGATGGTACGCCAGAGGTCATTGATCTGTTTCTGCAGGTGCTCTTCGCGGTCTTTCATGCGCCGCCGTTCTTCCTCGGCGGAAATCGGGCTGGGCCGCTTGTAGCGGTCCACGCCGTAATTCATCAGGGCGTGGCAGGAGTCGAGCAGGTCCTCAACGGCGTCGATCCCATGGCGCTCCTCGCATTGCATGATGTACTGCTTGGCGAAGACCAAGTAGTCGATGATCGAGCTGGCATCGGTCCAGGTGCGGAACAGGTAGTTGCCCTTGAAGAAGCTGTTGTGGCCGTAGCAGGCATGGGCGATCACCAGGGCCTGCATGCAGATGGTATTCTCCTCCATTAGGTAGGCGATGCAGGGGTCGGAGTTGATCACGATTTCGTAGGCCAGGCCCATCTGCCCGCGCTTGTAACCTTTCTCGGTGCTGAGGAAGTGCTTGCCGTAGGACCAGTGGTGGTAGCCCAGTGGCATGCCGACCGAGGCGTAAGCATCCATCATCTGTTCGGCGCTGATCACTTCGATCTGGTTAGGGTAGGTATCTAGGGCGTAACGCTCGGCGAGCCGGCTGATCTCGCGGTCGTAGCTTCGGATCAGTTCGAACGTCCACTCCGAGCCATTGGATATCGGTTGGCGGCGCTTATCGATGCTGTTGCTCATGTGGCTAGCCTCCGCTGGAACAGGTCGCGGAATACCGGGTAGATGTCACCTGCAGAAACCAGCTGCTGCTGGGCGAAGGTATCGGCGAAAGCCGCGCTGACCTGCTCGTACTCGAACCACAGCGCCTGATGCTCGCGTGGGGTGATCTCGACGTAGGTGAAGTACTGCACGAACGGCATGATCTGCTTGATCAATATATCCCTACAGATCGGTGAGTCGTCATTCCAGTTATCGCCATCCGAGGCCTGGGCGGCGTAGATATTCCACTCGTTGATCGGGTAGCGCTCGACCATCACCTCCTGCATCAGTTTGAGTGCGCTGGAGACGATGGTGCCGCCGGTTTCCCGCGAATAAAAGAACTCCTCCTCATCGACCTCTTTGGCACTCGTATGGTGGCGGATAAACACCACGTCGATCTTGTCGTAGTTCCGCTTGAGAAAGAGATAGAGAAGGATAAAGAAGCGCTTGGCGATGTCCTTGGTCGATTGGGTCATTGAGCCGGAGACGTCCATCAGGCAGAACATCACCGCTTTAGAGCTGGGGTTCGGCTGTTTGACCAGAAGGTTGTATTTAAGGTCGAAGGTGTCGAGGAAGGGCACTCGCTTGATTCGCGTGCGCAGTTTGCTGACGTCCTCTTCCAGTGCCTGGATGTCGCTAAGGTTGTCCGGTTGCTCCAGTTTCAGGTGCTCAAGCTCGGCCTGGGTGGCCTTAAGTTTTTTGCGGCTGCTACCGGAGAGCGCAATGCGCCGGGCGTGAGCCGAGCGTAGGGTACGTACGATATTGATACGTGATGGGTTGCCTTCGTTGCTGATACCCGCGCGTACGCTCTTGAAGGTGTCGCTGCCAGTCAGGTGGCGCTTGATCAGGTTGGGTAGCTCCAGGTCCTCGAACATAAAGTCGAGGAATTCTTCCTGGGTAATCTGAAAGACGAACTCATCGATGCCTTCGCCGGAGTTGCTCGCCTTGCCTGCGCCTTGCCCGCCACCGCCTTGCGGTCGGGCAATCTTCTCGCCAGTGGTAAATTCCCGATTACCCGGGTGCACGGTGGTCTGGCGGCCGCCGCGGCCATGCTGTAATACCGGCTCGTCGATATCGCGGCCGGGAATGCTGATCTGTTCACCGTGTTCCATGTCAGTAATAGAACGGCGGCTGACCGCCTCTTCTACGGCCTGCTTGATGTGATCACGGTAACGCCGCAGAAAGCGCTGGCGGTTTACCGTGCTCTTGTTCTTGCCGTTCAGGCGTCGGTCGATCACATGGCTCATAACTGCCCTCCGTGCACTGCAGGCATCAGGCGCAGGCGGGACAGAGCGGCGTGTGTCGCACGCTCTGTCGGTGCCGGTAGCCTGTTGCGTCAGGCCGCTTTATTGCGATTTACGAACCCGCAGATACCACTCGGACAACAGGCGCACCTGCTTGTCGGTGTAACCGCGCTCGACCATGCGAGTGACGAAGTCGTTGTGCTTCTGTTGATCCTCCTTGCTCGCTTTGGCGTTGAAGCTGATGACCGGCAGCAGGTCTTCGGTGTTGGAGAACATCTTCTTCTCGATCACCACGCGGAGCTTTTCATAGCTGAGCCAGGTCGGGTTCTTGCCATTGTTATTGGCGCGGGCGCGCAGCACGAAGTTGACAATCTCGTTGCGGAAATCCTTGGGGTTACTGATGCCAGCCGGTTTCTCGATCTTCTCTAGCTCCTCGTTGAGGGCGACGCGGTTGAGGATCTCGCCTGTTTCCGGATCGCGGTATTCCTGATCCTGAATCCAGAAGTCGGCGTACAGCACATAGCGGTCGAAGATGTTCTGCCCGTATTCGCTGTAGGACTCCAGGTAAGCCGTCTGAATTTCCTTGCCGATAAATTCGATATAGCGCGGCGCCAGATACTCCTTGATAAAGCGCAGGTAGCGCTCGCGAGTTTCGGCGGGGAACTGCTCCTGTTCGATTTGCTGCTCCAGCACATACAGCAGGTGCACCGGGTTGGCGGCGATTTCGTGAGGATCGAAGTTGAATACCTTGGAGAGAATCTTGAAGGCGAAGCGGGTCGACAGGCCGTTCATGCCTTCGTCTACCCCCGCAGTATCGCGGTACTCCTGAATCGACTTGGCCTTGGGGTCGGTGTCCTTGAGGTTTTCGCCGTCATACACGCGCATCTTCGAGTAGACATTGGAGTTTTCCGGCTCTTTCAGGCGGCTTAGCGTGGAGAACTGCGCGAGCATCTTCAGCGTGTCGGGTGCGCAATGGGCGTTGGCCAAGGAACTGTTGAACAGCAGCTTGTCGTAGATCTTGATCTCGTCGGAGACACGCAGACAATACGGGACCTTAACGATGTAAATACGGTCGATAAACGCTTCGTTGTTCTTGTTATTGCGGAAGCTGTGCCATTCCGACTCGTTGGAGTGGGCCAGCAGAATGCCGCTGTAGGGAATCGCGCCGAGGCCTTCGGTGCTGTTGTAGTTGCCTTCCTGGGTGGCGGTGAGCAACGGGTGCAGCACCTTGATCGGTGCCTTGAACATCTCAACGAACTCCATCAGGCCTTGGTTGGCCCGGCACAGTGCTCCGGAGTAGCTGTAGGCGTCGG
>JAGGNC010000147.1 GCA_017886405.1 Pseudomonas sp.
CGGAAGCTGAGGGTCTATTGCCGTTTCATTAGTGGCCGCGCCGCAGCCTGTTTTTACGCGAGGCAGGGTGCGAGGAGGGCGGTTTAGTTGTTCCAAGTGGGCGACGAAAACGCATCTAATTAGCTCGCGGTGAAGCGGCAATACGCCTTATCGCCCGCGGTTTGCAAAGCTGCTGAGGGCTCGCTCGATACATTGAACGGTTTTGCCGAACCCTTGCACGCTGACCTCGCTCATTGCCTGGCCGCCCTGGTCGGCGAATACCAGCATGACTACGCGGTTGTTGCTGGCGATTGAACGAATCAGCAGGTGCTCGCCGTTGAACAGGCTTTTCAGCGTGCCCGGCAGTGTGGCGGAGAACTGCGCAATATTCGCTGGGCTCAGGCGAAGTTGAGCGGGCGCGCTCAGCAAGCGACGCAGCACCTGGCTCTGCTGGGGTTCAAGGCTGAGGTTGGCTGCCGCTTTGTCCAGGCCGCTCTGTTGCTGTGCAGTCAGGCGAGTGTGATTGCGGTCCGCCAGCAGAATCAGAACACGCCGCATGCCGCAGGCCAATAGTGCGTGATTGGCGCAGGAGGTGAGCTGCAGCACATTGGCAAACGCGCTGGGTTGCGCGAGCAGTTGCCCACATTGCTGGCGCCATTCACTGATTGCCGCAGGCTTAGGCTGTTCGACTATGGCCTGCAGGTGGCGCGCCTGCCATGGCCAGAGTAGGGCTTCGGCCGGATGCCAGAGGTCTATGCTGGTTATCTGCCGGGCGCTGCTGACGGCATTTTGGTGCAACTGCTGTTGAAGGTCGCTTAAAGGTAACTGCAGGAATAGGCCGGTGAGTTGTTGCCAGCGCAGGCTGTGCTGGCTGTCCCACGCCCAGTGAGCGGAAACTGCCAGGCAGTTGGCCAGCAGGATGCTGTTGGCCGGCTGAGTCAGCCAGCGACGTAGGTTAGTATCGGCGTCCAGGCATTGCTGTTGCTCTACAAGGTGTTCGTTGTTGTGGGCGATATGCAGCGCCTTGACCAGCAGGCGGCGGTCACTTACCAGCAGTCGATAGCCCAGGATAATCCACTCAGGCAGTCGCCATTGCTCACTCATGGCCAAGCACAGTTTGAGCAGCGGTACGCCGAGCAAATCCTGTTCAACCTTGCTTGCCGGCTCGCCCTTGAGCAGTACCCGTTGTTCCCAGGCATCGAACAGCTCGGGGTAGGCTGCCAGTAAGGTCCAGACCGGCGAAAGAAATAACAGGCTACCCCAGTGCACTTCCTGCCATAGGCGCGCCAGGCGGCCGCCGAACAGGCCTTTGGCCTGCTGGCTGGCATGCAGGCTGATCAACTGGATTTGTCGGAGTGCTTTGGGCATCTCTAGCTCGGGCAGGGCCGTCAGGCGGCTGAGCAGAGTCTCGGTTCGCTTGATGCCGACCCTGCTGATGGCGGCTTCAAGGCTCTCGGCCTTTTCGCTTAGCCCGCTGCTTTTACTATTGGCTTCACGCAGCACGCCGAGTGCCAGTGCTGGGCAGCGCTGCATCAGGTCAGCCAGTTCGCGCATGGAGCGATTGCTGTCAGCCAGGGCATGGCGCAGCGTGATCACGCTTTCGTTGGACGCAGGCAAAAGCTGGCCGTCCAGCTGCTTGAGCCAGTCTTTGAGTGTGCGCGGGTAATGGGTAGGCTTTAGCATACGGATTGAGACAAGCTGGCTTTTGACCTTGACTGGCTATAGTCTCGCGCAAAACTCCCGATAACTAGAAGGGTTGTTTTGCAAAGTTCCGTTCCATCCTTCCTGGCAAGCTTTTTCTATGATTAAAATCATTGGCATTATCGTGGTATTCGCCTCTGTGTTGGGGGGGTTTGTGCTCTCCGGCGGCAAGGTTATGGCGCTGGTTCACCCTTTTGAAGTCCTCATCATTGGTGGCGCTGCATTGGGTGCATTCCTGCAGGCCAACCCAGGCAGTGCCTTTATGCATGTGCTCAAGAAGTCCTTGAGCATGTTCAGTTCGCGTTTTACCCATGGCTACTACCTCGAAGTGCTCAAGCTGCTCTATGAGATTCTCAACAAGAGCCGCCGCGAAGGTATGATGGCCATCGAAGCTGACGTAGAAGACCCGGCCGCTAGCCCAATTTTCAGCAAGTATCCCGGCATCCTCAAGGATCAGCAGATGACGTCTTTCATCTGTGATTATCTGCGCATCATGTCCTCCGGCAACATGGCTCCGCATGAGCTGGAAGGCTTATTCGACATGGAGATCGCCAGCCTTAAGGAGGATATTGAGCACCCCGCTCATGCCGTGGCCAAGGTTGCCGACGGTATGCCAGCCATGGGTATCGTAGCGGCGGTACTGGGTATCGTGATCACCATGTCTATTCTCGCTACAGCTGATAACGCGGAGATCGGCCAAAAGGTTGGTACCGCTCTGGTCGGCACGTTCTTCGGGATTCTAGCTTCCTACGGTTTTTTCGGCCCCTTGGCTGCAGCTCTGGAGCACGACGCCAAGGAAGAGGTGAATGTCTACGAAGCGATCAAGGCCGGTTTGGTGGCTTCAGCCTCGGGTATGCCGCCTACGCTGGCGGTGGAGTTCTCGCGCAAGGTGCTGTATCCAGCCCACCGACCGAGCTTTGCCGAGCTTGAACAAGCCATGCGCGGGAGCTGATTCTAGGCATGGAAAATAATCAGCCTATTATCGTCAAGCGAATCAAGAAGGTTGCTGGCGGCCACCATGGTGGCGCTTGGAAAATCGCCTTTGCTGACTTCGCCACGGCCATGATGGCGTTCTTCCTGGTGATGTGGCTGATGACCACGGCCACCCCGGAGCAAAAGTTGCTGATTTCCAGCTACTTTCAGGATCCGGTGGGGTTTTCGGCGAGTGCCAGCCCTTATGTGATTGATTTAGGCGGCACGCCCACGCCGGCACCTGATAAAACGCTTAATCCCGAAGCAAAAGATGAGGAAAATCCGGCCGGCGAGGCGCAAGGTGAAATCGACAATCAGCAAGCCGAGTCGATAGCCGAAGAAGTTGAGCGCGAGCGCCTAGAGTTGCTGCTACAAGAGTTGCAAAACAAAGTTGAGGAAGACCCGCAACTGCAGAACTTCAAGGACCAGATTCTCTTCGAAATCACCCAGGACGGTCTGCGTATCCAGATCATGGATGCCGAGAATCGACCGATGTTTGCCTCAGGCAGTGCGCGGTTGCAGCCCTACTTCGAGGATATTCTGCTGGCCATGAGCGACACCATTGCG
>JAGGNC010000088.1 GCA_017886405.1 Pseudomonas sp.
AAGATGCTGGCCAAGGGCATGGACAATGCCGTGCTGCGCTATGGCCTCGGCAAGGGCCATATGGATGCCGGCAACGCCGCCTTGGCCAGCGAGCACCTGCAACGTTGCGTAGCCTTCGACCCGAGCTACTCCGCCGCATGGAAGCTACTGGGCAAGGCCCTGCAGACCGCCGGCGACAGCGAGGGCGCACGCCAAGCCTGGCAGCAGGGCATCAGCGCCGCCCAGGCCAAAGGCGACAAACAGGCGGAAAAAGAAATGAGCGTGTTTTTACGCAAGCTCAATAAACAAGGCTGAATCCATAAGGCCCATGGCCGCCGCCATCCACCGTCTGCGAACCCGCCTCTACGCACCTCGCTCGCGACGGCAGCAAACGCTCCTATGCCGATAGCCACCAGATCCGCTTCGCCCACGGTCAGCCCAGCGCCGTGGATGTCGCCGTTTTGCGTATTGCGCAGGCGATCACAAGCGCTTAGGCAACGCTGACAGGGCGCTGCGCTAACGCCCGCACGATGGCACTGAGCAGTACGCCGTACAGCGGCACAAACAGAATCAGGCTGATGGCCAGCTTGATCACGAAATCCACCGTGGCGATTTCCACCCAGTTGGCCGCCATAAACGGGTCATCACTGCGCCAGAAGGCCACCGAGAAGAACAAAAAGGTATCCAGCAGGTTGCCGAAAATGGTCGAGGCCGTGGGCGCAACCCACCACTGGCGCATCGTGCGCAGGCGATCAAACACCTGAATATCCAGCAACTGGCCCAGGGCATAAGCGAGGAAGCTGGCGATGGCAATGCGGAAGACCAACAGATTGAACGCACCCAGCGTCTCCAGGCCACCGAAGGCACCCTCGTGGAACAACACCGAGACGACGTAAGAGGCCACCAGCGCCGGCAACATCACCCGCGCAATCACCACCCGTGCCGAACGTTTGCCGATCAAGCGTACGGTCAGGTCAGTGGCGAGGAAAATAAACGGAAAACTGAACGCGCCCCACGTGGTGTGCCAGCCGAACAGGGTGATCGGCAGCTGCACCAAGTAGTTACTGGCGATGATGATAAGGATATGAAAAGCAATCAGCCCAGCCAGCACAAAGCGGCTGACCGACGGAGGTATCAGGGTCATGCCTGCATCCTTTTTCGTTGCATGGGGTTAGGGAACCCATTGCCGCAGCCGAAATGGCCACAAGCGGCGCGCAGCTTAGCGCGTTATTGACTCGTGAGAGAGGTTATCGGCCGGGCTAGAAGCGCCATGGTGGTGGGGTAGTTGGGATGAATAAAGCTACAAATCTGCCCCGTTAATTGATTCGTTTCAGCTAACGGTCATTCACTTTCATCAGCGCTTTCAAAGCTGCATGGGAATAATTAAACCTTTGCTGCGGTATGCATCTATCTGTATGCCAAATGCTCCGCTGCTATGCACTTCGTGAACTCGATAGGGCTTTCCATCAGAGTCCTTGGTCATATTGGCGAGGTCGATGATGTGCTCCTTGCACGGTCGTTTCTCAGCGTCCAAAACGCGCAACACCTTAGGCTTAAGCTTATTGCCAGGGGGGCAGCCAATGATGATGCCGACTTCACCATTGGTAAGCTCAACGATTTCACCCGGGGGGTAAATACCAATCATGCGCGTAAAATTAACCACAATTTCCTCATCAAAATGGCTGTTCACTGCCTCTAAAAGAAGACATAGAGACGCAAGGCTGGATTTACCTTTGCTGTACACACGATCGCTATTAATCGCATCGTAACTGTCAGCTACGGCAATGATCTTGGCGAAGTAAGGGATTTTGCTGGCATCCAGACCGCGGGGGTAACCCTTACCATCGACGCGTTCATGGTGCGAGTAGGCGACGTCGACTGCGGATGGAGCAAGCTGCGGGTTGCTCATCAGTAGCTTGCGGCCTTCAGCAGCATGACTCTGCATGATGCAGCGCTCTTCGTCGGTCAGAATACCGGGCTTGTTGAGTATCTCATTAGGTACTTTTATTTTGCCGACGTCGTGGAGCATGCCGCATATGCCAATCTGCTCAAGCTCGTAGGTCGGGAGTCCCAGTTCTCTAGCCAGGGCAATCGACAGAATCGATACGCGCAACGAGTGCTCGGCGGTGTAATCGTCGCTGTTTTTGATACGTGCCAGCCAAAGCATGGCGGTTGGGTTGCGGAGCATGCTCTCAACGCAATCCTTGATAACCGTTTTGACTGCGCCAATATCCAGCGCCTGACCGAGCTTGACCGCCTGCAGAATCCGCAGTGATTCCTCTCGGGCGGCATGCCAAACGGGTGCTGCTTGTTCTATTTCCAGGGTGAAATCGACTTTAGCTATAACCGCCTTCAGGGGTGCAGACGCTGCAGCGTTTTCCGCCATCTGCTCACGCACGCTGAGAGATCGCTGAGCATCAACCCAGACATAATTGCAAACCTCTTGAAGCAGGCGAATTTCCTGCTGCTTATTAATCCGGAAGCCCTGGAAAAGAAAGCTGGTGTCCGTCCATGGTCGATCAAGTTCAACGACATACATGCCGATAGTCAGCTGCGCTGCTTCAACTTGAATACGGTCGGTTTTGGGTTCATCGGACATTGAGGCTATCCAAGGGGGATTTAACGGTCAAAGGCTATTACCCACTATATAGGCAACAAACAGCAAATTACTGTTGTCTGTTGCTTAAGTGGACTAAAGCCTCCTGCCCAATAGATATCGTTCCGATTAGTGGTAAGGCGAGGAGCGCCGGTAGGCGCCCGATTTAGGCGCTTGGCCAGTGGACAGGTGCGCGCTCAGTAGAGGTTGTTTAAGCGATTACTTGGCGGCCACGCGATCGCCAGCCCGCTAGCACCTAAAGGACACAGGACCGCGTGAAACTTCAGGGTTTCATCCAGTTCGGCGGCAAAATAGGCACCGTCTGGTTTGAGGTTTGGTGACGATGTGGGTGCAGTGGCGCTCAATGGCCAGACCGGGGCTCCGGCAGCCTTTATAGGCGCTAACTGACTAGTCGCTCTGGACAAAGCGCAAGCCAACGCCCAAGGGCTCAATCCGCACCACCTCTAGGCTGAGGATCGGTGCCTCCATCGGCAGGCCTTGCACCTGCCCCTGGACCTGCTCACCCATCACGAGCATGTTTTGTGCCTGGTCCATCAGCACATAAACGCCGCATTCTGAAATATCGCGGGTCGTCACCAGCATCTCGCCATGGACTGGATGATCAATACGCAGACGAACTTTGAGGGGGGTGCGAGTATTCTTTCGATTATTGCTCATACGACGTCCATCTAAGTCAGTTATCGCAGCCTAGTCGAGAGCAGCCCTAGGCTGCAACCAACGCGTATCAGTACCACTTGGCCTCGCCTGCAGGGCGCTTCTTAAAGCGCTTCATATTCCACATGTACTGGCTTGGGTCCTTGCGTACCTGCTTTTCAATGCCTTGGTTCAGCGCTGCGACTGCTGCTTCGATGTCATCGCCATAGAGGCTTTCGGGGGCGGCCTCGATCACGACGCGGTAACCTTTGCCATCGTCCAAACGTAGCGCATGCATAAACAGCGCAACCGCCTTATGACCTTTCACCAGTGAAGGGACGAACTTGCTGGTCAGCGCCGGCACGCCGAGAAAGGGCACAAACAGCCCGCTCGATACGCTGGGTTCTGGGTCGGCGGCAATCCCGGCCACACCGCCGCGGCGCACGGTTTTGATCAAACTGAGGAGGCCTTCCTTGGTCGAGGCCGCCAGCGTATTGCCCAGCTGGGTGCGTTTGCGGATCAGCAGCTGATCGACTGCCTGCATCTTGATCGGCCGATACAGCACCACCGGTTTACTCACCGAGCTGGCGTACTGCAGCAACACCTCCCAGTTGCCCAGGTGGCTGCTGATCAGCACCACGCCTTTGCCACTGGCCAGGGCTTGCTGCAGCACGTCCAGGCCTTCAACCTGGTGAATCAGCTGGAGGGTTCTCTCGGCCGGCCAGATCCACGAGCAGGCGCTTTCGGTCAGGGTTTTGCCGATAGCCATCAGGCTCTGTCGCAGCAAGCGCTGATGAGCAGCCTCGTCGAGTTCGGGAAAGCACTTGCGCAGGTTGATGCTGGCGACATCACGCGAGCCGTTTGGCAGCTTCCACATCAACCAGCCAATCGCCGCACCGAGGTTTTGCGCGGCACGCCAAGGCAACAAGGCAAACAACCGCAAAAAGCCCACCACCAGGGCACCTTTGAGCTTTTCCACAGGCAACTCCAGCCGATCAAATGATGCTTATTGTAACCACCTGGTCCCGTGGATGTTCAGTTGTGCGTAGCGGTCGCAGTCGGTGGTGTGATCCATCACCATTCCGCTGGCCTGCATATAGGCGTAGCAGATGGTCGGGCCAACAAAGGTGAAGCCGGCCTTCTTCAGCGCCTTGCTCATCGCCTCGGCCTCGGCGGTTATAGCCGGCACCTGGGCGCGTTCGCTGAAGTGATTGACCTTCGTTACGCCGCCGACAAACGACCAGAGCAGCGCCGCCGGATCTTCCAGCTTGAGCCAGGCTTGGGCGTTCTGCCGCGCGGCCTTGAGCTTGAGGCAATTGCGGATAATCCCAGCGTCCTGCATCAGCGTGCCATCGATGTA
Organism: Pseudomonas sp.; assembly: GCA_017886405.1. GTDB lineage: Bacteria > Pseudomonadota > Gammaproteobacteria > Pseudomonadales > Pseudomonadaceae > Aquipseudomonas. The sequence continues at coordinate 4,590 of JAGGNC010000088.1, forward strand.
GGCATCGGTGAGCGCCGCCAGGCGCTGCACATCAAAGCCAAACAGCACCTCTCGGTAGCGCTCGCGCTTCTTCAATACGGTGATCCACGACAGACCCGCCTGAAAACCCTCCAGCAACAGTAATTCAAACAGCGCCTGCGGGTCGCGCTGCGGCACACCCCATTCGTGGTCGTGGTAGGCGATATACAACGGATCATCGGTGCACCAGAAACAGCGCGGCATGCGGGATTTCCTTGGGTCTGAGCGTTTCATCGCAAGTCGAACGAAGCGGCAACAGACCCTAAGCTTCGGTATACTTGGCGACTTTATGAAGCCGCCAAAGTACGGGTGAAATTTGTGAGTCAGACTACGCCTGCCGTGCGCACCTTCCAAGAGTTGATCCTCGCCCTGCAACAGTACTGGGCGGAGCAGGGCTGCGTGGTGTTGCAGCCCTACGATATGGAAGTGGGCGCCGGCACCTTCCACACCGCCACCTTCTTACGTGCCATTGGCCCAGAGACCTGGAACGCCGCTTATGTGCAGCCTTCGCGGCGTCCGGCCGACGGCCGCTATGGCGAGAACCCCAATCGCCTGCAGCACTACTACCAGTTTCAGGTGGTGTTGAAGCCGAACCCGGAAAACTTCCAGGAGCTGTACCTCGGCTCGCTGAAAGCCATCGGCATCGACCCGCTGGTGCACGACATTCGCTTTGTCGAGGACAACTGGGAATCGCCGACCCTCGGCGCCTGGGGCCTGGGCTGGGAAATCTGGCTGAATGGCATGGAAGTCACCCAGTTCACCTACTTCCAGCAAGTCGGCGGCATCGAGTGCTACCCGGTAACCGGCGAGATCACCTACGGCCTGGAACGCCTGGCCATGTACATCCAAGGCGTCGACTCGGTTTACGACCTGGTGTGGACCGACGGCAAGTTCGGCAAGGTCACCTACGGCGATGTGTTCCACCAGAACGAAGTGGAGCAGTCGACCTACAACTTCGAGCACGCCAACGTCGAGAAACTCTTCGAGCTGTTCGATTTCTATGAGTCGGAAGCCAACCGCCTGATCGAGCTGGAGCTGCCGCTGCCGACCTACGAGATGGTGCTCAAGGCCTCACACACCTTCAACCTGCTGGATGCACGCCGCGCCATTTCGGTGACTGCCCGTCAGCAGTACATCCTGCGTGTACGCGCGCTGGCCCGCTCGGTGGCGCAGAGCTACCTGCAAGCGCGGCGCAAACTGGGCTTCCCACTCGCCGCCCCCGACCTGCGTGATGAAGTGTTAGCCAAGCTTCAAGAGATCAGCCCCCTTGGCGATGAAGTCCTAGGCAACAAGAAGGAGGCAGCAGAATGAGTGCGCGTGATTTCCTGGTAGAGCTGGGCACCGAAGAGCTGCCACCCAAAGCCCTGAAAACCCTCGGTGAGGCCTTTCTGGCCGGCATCGAGAAAGGCCTGGAGGCTGCGGGCCTGGCCTACAGTGCCAGCCGTTATTACGCCGCACCGCGCCGTCTGGCCGTGCTCATCGAGCAGCTTGAAGAGCAGCAAGACGATCGCACCCAGAACCTCGATGGCCCGCCCATGCAGGCGGCCTTCGACAAGGACGGCAAGCCGACTCAAGCGGCACTTGGCTTCGCCAAGAAGTGTGGCGTCGAGCTGAGCGCCATCGACCAGAGCGGCCCGAAACTCAAGTTCAGCCAGAGCATCCCAGGCCAGGCTGCCGCTGGCTTGCTGCCAGCCATCGTCGAAACCTCGCTGAACGAGCTGCCGATTCCCAAGCGCATGCGCTGGGGTGCGCGTAAGACCGAATTCGTCCGCCCAAGCCAGTGGTTGGTGATGTTGTTCGGTGACGAGGTGATCGACTGCGAGATTCTCGCCCAGCAGTCGGGTCGCGTATCCCGTGGCCACCGCTTCCACGCCAACCACGAGGTGCGCATCAGCGCGCCGGCCAACTATGCCGAAGACCTGCGCAGCGCTTATGTGATTGCCGACTTTGCCGAGCGCCGCGCGCAGATCGCCGCGCGCGTCGACCAGCTTGCGGCGGAACAGCAGGGCACCGCCATTGTGCCGCCAGCGCTGCTCGACGAAGTCAGCGCACTGGTCGAATGGCCGGTGCCGCTGGTGTGCGCCTTCGAGGAACGCTTCCTAGAGGTGCCGCAGGAAGCGCTGATCATCACCATGCAGGACAACCAGAAGTACTTCTGCCTGCTCGATGCCAACGGCAAGCTGCTGCCACGTTTTATTACTGTGGCCAATATCGAAAGCAAAGACCCGCAACAGATCATTTCCGGCAACGAAAAGGTGGTACGCCCGCGCCTCACCGACGCCGAGTTTTTCTTTAAGCAGGACAAGAAGCAGAAGCTTGAAAGCTTTAACCAACGCCTGGCTAACGTGGTGTTCCAGGCCCAGCTCGGTTCGGTCTATGACAAAGCCCAGCGCGTCTCTCTTCTGGCCGGTTTTATCGCCCAGCGCATCGGCGGCGACTCCATCCGCGCGGCGCGTGCAGGCCTGCTGTGCAAGTGCGACCTGGCCAGCGAGATGGTCGGCGAGTTCCCGGAAATGCAAGGCATCGCCGGTTACTACTACGCCAAGCATGACGGCGAAGCTGAAGACGTCGCCTTGGCGCTGAATGAGCAATACATGCCGCGCGGTGCCGGGGCTGAACTGCCAAGTACCCTCACCGGCGCCGCCGTGGCCCTGGCCGACAAGCTGGATACCTTGGTCGGGATCTTCGGCATCGGCATGCTGCCTACTGGCAGCAAAGACCCTTATGCCCTGCGCCGTGCCGCCCTGGGCGTGCTGCGTATTTTGATCGAGAAGCAGCTGGATCTGGACTTGGTTGAAACCGTTGGGTTTGCCATCCAGCAATTCGGCGACAAGGTCAACGCTGCTGGTCTGGCACCTCAGGTACAAGACTTTATCTTCGACCGCCTGCGTGCACGTTATGAAGATGAAGGCGTCGAGGTGGCTGTTTATCAAGCGGTGCGCGCCGTCAGCCCAACCTCGCCGCTGGACTTCGATCAGCGTGTGCAGGCTGTGCAGGCCTTCCGTGCATTGCCCCAGGCGGCCGCCCTGGCAGCTGCCAATAAGCGCGTGTCCAACCTGTTGAGCAAGGCCGAAGGGCACGTTGCGACGATCGTCCAGGCTCATCACTTCGACAGCCCCAGCGAATTCGCCCTCAATGCCGCTATCCAGCAAGCCGAACACGCCGTGCAGCCGCTTGCCGCAGGCCGCCAGTACACCCTGGCGCTGAGTCAGCTGGCCAATCTGCGTGAACCAGTCGATGCCTTCTTCGAGGCGGTACTGGTCAACGCTGAAGATCCTGCTGTGCGGGCTAACCGCTATGCGCTGCTGGCTAAATTACGCGGCCTGTTTCTTGGCGTCGCGGATATATCGGTATTGGGCTAAGCCTCACGCCACCCTGGATACGATGGGTTACGCCGCCTTGCGGCTAACCCATCCTACGGATAGTCATGAAACTGCTGATTCTTGACCGCGACGGTGTGATCAATTACGACTCCGACGCCTATATCAAAAACCTCGACGAGTGGATTCCGCTGCCCGGCGCCATCGAGGCAATCGCCCGGCTGTCGCAAGCTGGCTGGACCGTCGCCGTGGCCACCAACCAGTCCGGGGTTGCCCGTGGTTATTACGACCTTGCTACTCTTGAAGTCATGCACGCGCGCCTGCGTGAGCTCGTGGCGGCGCAGGGCGGGCAACTTGGCCTGATTGTGCATTGCGTCCATGGACCGGACGACGGCTGCGCCTGCCGCAAGCCTGAGCCGGGTATGCTCGAGCAGATCGGTGCGCATTATGGTGTATCCCTTAACGGCGTCTGGTTTGTCGGCGACAGCAGTGGTGACCTGACGGCGGCCCGTGCCGTCGACTGTCAACCGGTATTGGTAAAGACCGGCAAGGGCGAACGCACCCTGGCGAAGGGATTGCCAGCGGGTACCCTGGTATTCGATGATCTGGCGGCCGTTGCCGCTCAGCTTCTCCACCTATAAAGCAGGCCCTGCCTGCGACGGAAAAAGCTCCCATGTCGACAGTGCAGACCCTCAGAACTTTCCTCTTCTATCTGTTGTTGTCTTCCAGCGCCTTCGTCTGGTGCACCCTCAGCGTCTTCGTTGCGCCGCTTTTACCCTTTCGTGCCCGCTACCGTTTCGTCATCCAGTCCTGGTGTCGCTGCGCCACCTGGCTGGCCAAGGTAGTGGTCGGCATCCGTTACGAGATCAAAGGGCTGGAAAATATTCCCGAGCAGCCCTGCGTGATTCTGGCCAAGCACCAGAGTACGTGGGAGAGTTTTTTCCTCTGCGGCTTTTTCGAACCGCTCAGCCAGGTGGTTAAACGCGAACTGCTGTACGTGCCGTTTTTCGGCTGGGCCATGGCCATGCTCAAACCGATCGCGATTGACCGCAGCAACCCCAAGGCAGCACTCAAGCAGCTCGCCAAGCTTGGGCACAAACGCCTAGGGCAGGGCGCCTGGGTCTTGGTGTTCCCAGAAGGCACGCGTATTCCACCTGGCCAGATCGGTAAATTCAGCCGTGGCGGCGCGGCCCTCGCGGTGAATGCCCACCTGCCGGTGCTGCCGATTGCCCACAACGCCGGTGAGTTCTGGCCCAAGCGCGGCTGGAGCAAGACTCCAGGTACCGTCCAAGTGGTTATCGGGCCGCTGATGCACGCCGAAGGGACGGGCCCACGCGCGATCGCCGAGCTAAATGACCGCGCCTTTGCCTGGGTCAGTCAGGCGCAACACGCTATCGGCTCACTGGATGCACAGAGCCCGGCGCTGGAAACGCCAACATCAGTCTGAGCAATCTGTAACTAGGGCCCTGGCGTGCCGTCTTGCGGCATCGACTCCAGCAACACCGAGCCAACCGTGAGCGGTGCTTGCATCTGGAAGCTGGGGCTCTCACCCGTCGCCGGGTAGGGATCGGTGAGGCGTTTGTACAGTGCATGCACGGCCATCAGCCCGACCATGACCATCAAACTGTAAAAGAAGCTCGCCGGGCCCCAGCGCTCCATGGTCAGTGACACCAGAAACGGACCGATGCTGGCGCCCATACCGCCCACCAGCAGCAAGGTGCTACTGGCACCGGTGGCTTGGTCGGCCTCCAGTTGGTCGTTGGTCAGCGCCAAATAAAGCGCCAGCAGCGGGAAGCAGCACGCGCCGAACAGCAGGGCTAACAGCAGATGGCTGTTATTGCTGGTAAAGCCCAGCAGCGCACTGGCGAGGGCGAACACCAGCGCCGCGCCAGCGGAAGCGGCGATGACCGTGCGCCGGTCGATGCTGTCCGAGAGCTTGCCCAGTGGCCATTGCAGCAACATACCGCCGAGCACCAGCATCGCCATAAACAGCGACACCTCACTGACCTGCATGCCCAGCCGGCTGGCATACACCGCGCCCATGCCGAGCACCATGGCGTAACAGGTGTTGATCAGAAACGAGCCAACCAGCCCGGTTGGCGCCAGGCGGTAAAGACTGGCGATGCTCACCGGACGGGCGCTCGCAAACGCCGGCATCGGTGACGCGCTGAGCAAGATCGGGATGGCAGCCAAGCTGATCAGAATCGAGATCAAGGTAAACAGCTCGAAGCCGGCCGGGTCGGACAGGTTGAGCAAAAACTGCCCCGCGGCAAGGCCGGCGAGCATGGTGATCATGTACAGCGACAACAACTGACCGCGGTTACGGTTATCCGCCGCCTGGTTCAACCAGCTCTCGGCGACCACGTAAATGGCCGACACGGAAAACCCGGTAAGCAGGCGCATAAAGCCCCAGACCCAGGGGTCGACCAGCACCGAGTGGACCAAGATGGTCATCGAGGCCAGCGCCGTTAACGCGGCGAAGGCACGCACATGGCCGACCCGTTGAATGATCGCGGGCGCACGCAAAGAACCGAGCAAAAAACCCAGGTAATAGGCGGACATCAGCAGGCCGGTGGCGCGGGTATCAAAGCCCTCCAGCTCAGCCCGCACCCCCAACAGCGTGCCTTGCGCACCGATGCACAAGCCGATGACGCCGAGGCCGAAGAACAATGGCCACACCGTGCGGACAGTCTGCCGGAGCATGCACACCCCCTGAGGCATTAAGCGCCTGAGCAGTGCCGCCAGGCGCAGGATTAGAAATGAGCGAACGGCTGCGCGGGAAAACCGCTGCAGCCGTTCGGGTCAATCAGGTGGAACGGACGGGCATTGGCCCGTCCGCTGCTGCGGTGTCCTCAGCTCGGCAAGAACTCCTTAGCCCAGCCCAGACTGGCGATATTGCGTTCGATCATCGACTCAACCTCAGCCGCGCTGTAGCCCATGTCAGCCAGCACTTCGCGGGTGGAATGACCCCAGCGCTCTGGCAGGCTAACTGCTTTGATGCTGGCCTCACTCGGGCGGATCGCCAGGTGGTCGATCTGGGTCAGGCAATGGCCACTCGGGTGCTCGGGGTGGACCGAGAAGGCGACGCTGCCCAGGTCGATACCGACCGTGCCATCCCCTTCACGGCTGTACAGCTCGCGCAGGGTTTCGATAGACAGCGGTTCTGCGGCGGCAATATCAGCAGCCTGCAGCAGCTCCGCCCAGTAAGCCGCCGGTGCCGCTTGCAGCGCGGTTTTGAGGAACTCGCCAACATTGGCTGCAGCGCTAATCCCGGCCAGGCCTTCGATGCGCTCAAGCTGCGCCACCTCGGCCGGCTTGGAATCGAGATAGAGCCAGCCCTCAGACGTCTTATAGAAGTGTGATAGGGCATTGTGGCCCAGCACTTCGCGGCCAGATGGCTCATTGAACGGCGCGCGTCCGGCGTAATCGAAGGCGAACGACAACTGCGCCAGGTTGGTGACCGCCGACAGCGAGGTACGCGAGCGGGTGGCTTGGCCGGTTTTCATCTTGTGGTAGATCGATACCGCCATGCCCAGGCCGGCCGCGAAGCCACAGTTAACGTCCAGGGTGCCGAGGTGCGCGTGCTCCTCTGGCGTCTGCGGGCCACCGAAGCGGCTCATGATGCCGCTGTGGGCCTGGATGATGTCGTCATAGCCGATGTAGTTGCTCTTCGGCCCAGGCAGCGGGCCACCGAGGCAGTCGAGACGGCAGAACAATACACCCGGATTGACCGCTTGCAGGCTGTCGTTATCCAGCCCCAAGGATTTCAGCTGACGCTCAGGGGCGTTGATCACCACCATGTCGACCGAGCGCACCAGGCGGTTGAACACCTCGCGACCTTCCTCACTCATGATGTCGACTAGCGCGCTGCGCTTGCCCATGCCGGTCTGGAAGTTAAACAGGGTGCCGATCAGTGGGTCGTACATCGGTTTAACGGTGTCGAGCTTGATCACCTCGGCGCCAAAACGAGCGAGGAAGGCGGTGGAATGCGGGCCAGCGATCACGTTGGTCAAATCGAGGATGCGAAAACCGTCGAGCCAACCGGCGTCGCTGATTGGCTGCACCGCCTCACCGACCGGATACGTCGGCGGATGAGCGGCCGCGACGTCACGTAGCTCGGCCAGCGCTTCGGCGAAACTGACGTTCTTGCGCGGCCGTGGCGTGACCATCTGCTCGGCGTACTCTTCCAGCCAGGTAAACGGCCCGGGTTGTTTCATCAGGCCGTACTCGGGGTCGTTAACCTCGACGATCAAGCCGGCCGTGTTGGTGTGCACGTGGTTGACCCACTCTTGCGTAGTGCGATGCGGCGCGCCGGGGATCTGCCCTTCGCCGAAGATCGTGCCCCACTCTTCAGACGTCTTGGTCAGGAAGGCCTGCTTCATCTTCGCCGAGATATGGTCAGCCCATTTCTTCGGCAGCGGGTAGACGCCGATCGAGGTTTCGCCGTCCCACTCACTGAGCGGCGCATGCAGATCGTTGACTTCCGGCAGCCCATCGGCGACCAGCTCGTCATACACCCCCAGTACCTGCAGGGCACGCTTGGCGTGGTTACGGTGCGACGGGCAGACGCAATAGAACATGCGCCCGTCGGCACATTTGTAGGTGCGGTAGAAGGGGTCGAGGTATTCCTGCAGGTCCTCGTAGGTCAGGTCCATGACAATGTTGTTGGCCTTGCGGTGCTCGATTTCCAGCTCACGCATGGTCTTGTAGCGCTCGGGCAGGCCCTCGATGACGTAGGAGTTGTACGACAGGCCTTCCATCAGCGCGGAAATTACCGGTACTTCAATCGCATCACCACGGCCAGTGCGCTCGCGGGCTTGCAGGGCCAGGGCGACGGAGGCGGCCGCCAGAGTAGTGGCGTAGGCCGAGCCCAGCGGCAGCGGCGAGAAGCTTGGGTTGAGGCCCAGCAGCACGCGGTTGAAGCCCATGTCAGTGAAGGCACCGGCAGTGGCAGCCACCACGGCCTCAGTGGCTTTCCAGTCGCGGCGCAGCTCATCGTTGCTGGCAAAGCCGGGCACCGACAGGGTGATCAGTTCCGGGCGGGCTTCACGCAGCTTATTGAAGTCGATACCGAGCTTCTGCATAACGCCAGGGCGGAAGCTTTCAATCACGATGTCCGCCTGTTCAATCAGCGCCAGCGCCTGAGCCAGGCCTTCGGCTGACTTGAGGTCCAGACGCAGGCAGCGCTTGTTACGGTTGAGCACGGCATTAGCCGGGTGATCCCACTGCGGGCCCTGCGGCGGGTCGATGTGCACCACACTAGCGCCCAGGTCGGCGAGGGTCATGGCCGCGGCTGGGGCGGCGATCTGCTGGCCGAAGTCGACAACGCGAACACCGGTCAAAGGCAATTGATTGTTGTTGTTCATTTCACTGATCCCTCTAGAAGCGCGCCAGCCTGCGGCAATCAATAGCCCGACTGGACATAGTGTGAGTGTTCAGCGCGCCGTGAGCACGGTGCCGATTACTAAGAGCCGAAGAGCAAACCGCTTACTTATAGGCGCGTGGAATAACAAACTTATATATTGGCTATACCACCAAGTTGATAATCAAGTGTCTGTTACCCGTGACGCTGATTAGTTGTGGCCATTATTTCGGTAGAGCCGATACTAGAAATGAATAGCGCGGGCGGCCAGCAATAAAAAATAGTCCTTAGGCAGGGTTTTATTTATGGCTGGCGTGGGCAGCGCCGCACGCGGGTAGGCGACTGCCCCAGCGGGTGCCTGTGCGCGCCGAGCAGTCTGGCGTGATGGCCATGTGAAACCGCTCAGTCATAAAAAAACCAGGGGCAAAGGTCGTTATTTTTTTGCTTCTCCTCACGCTTTATCTTCGTAATGATAGGTTTCGTATCGATTTGAAGGCTTTTCTGACTCAAACGCTACGCGTGGCAGGGCTCGACCGGACAGCACGCACAACCTGACTGCCCATGCAGGAGTGCGCTGAGATATGCCCGGTGGAGCTTGCAGGTTCTCACATGATCCGCGTGATCGACGCGGATGCGAGAGTTAACCAACAGCTAAGAGGTTTAGGATGACAATAAATATAAGAAATTCGCAGATACAGAGGATCAGGCAATGACCCAGCACATAAACAAATTGCCTACGTCCGGGCTACTTGCAGGGGCCAGTCCAATTATGTCGATTGGTTCGGCTTTATTGGTGATGGCCTTTGTATTGTTTACCGTCCTCCAACCGGAATATGCCGGCACCGTATATGGTGCAGCCAAAGACTTTATTTCAAATAATCTGGGCTGGTATTACATCGGCTTAATGAGCTTCTTCTTATTTGTAGCGGCTTGGTTGAGTTTTAGCCGTTATGGAAACGTTCGCTTGGGCAAAGACACTGACCGCCCGGAGTTCAGTAATTTCTCTTGGTTCTCAATGCTGTTCGGTGCCGGTATCGGCATTGGTATTCTGTTTTGGAGCATTGCCGAACCTATCTACCACTTCCAGGGTACGCCGCTGATCAGTGAGGCGCAGAAGATGACTGCAGAGGCCGCACAAGTGGCCATGCGCATCTCGATCTTTCACTGGGGGCTACATGGTTGGGGGCTGTTCGCGGTATTCGGGCTGATCCTGTCCTACTTTGCATATCGCAAGGGCTTGCCGCTGTCGATTCGCTCCAGCCTCTATCCCATCCTGGGCGAGCGCATTTACGGGCCGCTGGGGCATGCCGCTGATCTGCTCGCCGTATTCGGTACGGTATTTGGTATCGCCACCTCGCTCGGTCTGGGCGCGCAACAAATGAACGCCGGGCTGAATTTCCTGCTGGGCTTCGAGGTGTCGGTAGGTAACCAGATTCTGCTGATCGCGGTGATTTCGGTGATCGCCACGGCCTCGGTACTCAGCGGCGTGAACAAGGGCATTCGCATGCTCAGCGAACTGAACATGCACCTGACCATCCTGATTCTGGCGCTGTTCGTGATCTTCGGCCCAACGGCCTACCTGCTCGGTGCCTTCGTCACCAACACCGGTGATTACCTGGCACATGCGGTGCAACTGGGCCTGTGGGTCGACCCGGACCCTAAAAGCGAATGGCAGGGCTGGTGGACCATCTTCTACTGGGGCTGGTGGATCGCATGGGCACCCTTTGTCGGCATGTTTATCGCGCGTATATCCAAGGGTCGCACCCTGCGTGAATTTGTCCTCGGTGTGCTGATCGCACCGACTGTTCTGGCCACCTTCTGGATCACCATCTTCGGCAACAATGCGATCTTTATCGAGCTGTTCGGCGGGGGCGGCGTGGTGGCGGCGGTCAATGACGACATCACCATGGCACTGTTCAAGACCATTGAACTGATGAGCCTGGGTCAGTGGTTGACTATCCTTATGTCGGGCATTTGCACGCTGATGTTGGTGACCTACTTCGTCACCTCGGCTGACTCGGCGACCCTGGTGATCTGCACCCTGATCTGCATGGGCGACAAGCACCCACCGGCGCGCTACCGGATCTTCTGGGGCCTGGCGATTGGTGCGGTGGCGGCGGTGCTGCTGCTCGCGGGTGGCCTCAAGGCCTTGCAAACGGCTTCAATCGTGGCGGCGCTACCGTTCTCCTTCGTCACCATTCTCGCCACCTACGGTTTCTTCAAATCGCTGCGCCAAGATGTTGCACAGAGTGATGCGGCAGCCCGTCGTAAGCTTAGCGATAGCCAACAGGCATCCGTGACCCACAAACCGACCGTCACAGCGGCGGCCATACGCTGAGTGAAAACACCCTGCGGGCTTGGGTCTGCGGGTTTTCAAACGATGAATACGGCAGGGGACCCGCATGCACTGCGCGCGCCACTGCCTGTTACCCGGAAATAGCGGAGTTGCCATGTCCACTCAAGTAATACTGCCTCGCATCATGCAGATTGGCGAGAACGCCAGCCAGGACATTCCGGTCGTCATGACCAACCTGGGCTGTAAACGGCCGCTGATCATCACCGATAAGATGATGGTCAAGTTGGGTTACGCCGCGGCTATCCAGGCGCGTCTGGCGGCGCATGACATCCAGGCGGAAGTGTTCGATGAGACGGTGCCGGAGCCAACTGTGGCGTCGATCCAAGCCGGTGTAGCGAAAGCGCGGGGTGGCGATTACGACTGCATTATCGCTCTCGGTGGCGGCAGCCCAATCGACAGCGCCAAGGCCATCGCTATCCTCGCCAAGCATGGCGGCGAGATGCGCGACTACAAGTTCCCGCGCATCGTCGTTGAGTCCGGCTTACCGATCATTGCCGTGCCCACCACTGCCGGCACCGGTTCTGAAGTCACCCGGGTGACCATCATCGCCGATGAGAAAACCGACGAGAAAATGCTCTGTGTCGGTATTGGTTTTATGCCAGTAGCGGCGTTGATCGATTTCAGCCTGACCCTCAGCTTGCCGCCACGCATCACCGCCGACACCGGCATCGATGCGCTGACCCACGCCATGGAGGCTTACGTCAGCAAGAAGGCCAGCCTCTACAGCGATTGCCAGGCACTGCAGGCCATGCGCCTGATCGCGCCAAACCTGCGCCGTGCTTACCACGATGGCGCAGACAAGACGGCGCGCGAAGCGATGATGCTCGGATCGACCCTGGCTGGGGTGGCGTTTTCCAACGCCTCGGTGGCCTTGGTCCACGGTATGAGCCGGCCGATTGGTGCGCATTTTCATGTGCCCCACGGGCTATCCAACGCCATGTTGTTGCCCAGTGTGACGGCGTTTTCCATCCCGGCTGCCGTCGAGCGCTACGCCGATTGCGCCCGCGCCATGGGCGTGGCCACTGCCGCCGACAGCAATGAAGTGGCCAATACCAAGCTGCTCGCCGAGCTGCGCGCGCTCAACGATGAGTTACAAGTGCCCACGCCCGAGCAGTTCGGTATCGACCGCGAGCAGTTCTTCGCACTGCTGCCGGTGATGGCCGAGCAGGCGCTGGCCTCCGGTTCGCCGAACAACAACCCACGCGTACCTACCGCTGACGAGATCATCGAGATCTACAAGCAGCTCTGGTAAGCCGTTTTCTTTGCCATTTCTGGCGGTCAACCACCAGCCCCCTTATTGAGGAACACCCGCGATGAACACAGTAGGACATTTGATCAACGGCCAAATCGTCAACGACGCCGCGCGCTTGCAGGACGTGTACAACCCCTCCACGGGCGAAGTCAGCAAGCAGGTGGCGCTGGCGTCCAAAGCCACCGTCGAGCAGGCCATCACGGCGGCCGCAGCGGCCTTTCCTGAATGGCGCAACACCCCGCCAATGAAGCGCGCGCGGGTGATGTTCCGCTTCAAGGAGTTGCTCGAGCAGAACGCTGAGCGCATTGCGCAGATGATCGGTGAAGAACATGGCAAGATTTCCCACGACGCCCTTGGCGAACTGCAACGTGGCATCGAGAACGTCGAGTACGCCTGCTGCGCGCCAGAACTGCTAAAAGGTGAGCACAGCAAGAACGTCGGCCCGAATATCGACTCTTGGAGCGAGTTCCAGCCGCTGGGCGTGGTTGCCGGCATCACGCCGTTCAACTTCCCGGCTATGGTCCCGCTGTGGATGTTCCCCATGGCCATCGTCTGCGGCAACTGCTTCATCCTCAAGCCCTCCGAGCGTGATCCTAGCTCCACCCTGTTTATCGCCCAATTGCTGCAGGAAGCGGGCTTGCCAGACGGCGTGATGAACGTGGTCAACGGCGACAAAGAAGCGGTGGATACGCTGCTCAGTGACGAACGCATCCAAGCCGTAAGCTTTGTCGGTTCGACGCCAATCGCCGAATACATCTACAAGACCGCCAGCGCCAACGGTAAGCGTTGCCAAGCCCTGGGCGGGGCGAAGAACCACGCCATCGTCATGCCCGATGCCGACATGGACAACGCGGTCAACCAACTGCTTGGCGCTGCATTCGGTTCTTCCGGCGAGCGTTGCATGGCGCTGTCAGTGGCCGTAGCGGTGGGCGATGCCGCGGCTGATGCGCTGATTGAGAAGATGCAGGCGGCGATGCAGGCGCTGAAGGTCGGTGTCTATTCCGAGAAGAGCAACGACTTCGGCCCGGTGATCACCAAAGCGCATCAGCAGAAGGTAGTGGGCTACATCAACAGCGCTGAAGAGCAGGGCGCCACGATCGTCGTCGACGGTCGCAACCCACAGGTAGCCGGGTACGAAAATGGCTTCTTTGTCGGCGGCACGCTCATCGATAACGTGCAGCCAGAGATGCTTAGCTACAAGGAAGAAATTTTTGGTCCGGTGCTGCAAGTGGTTCGGGTTAACAGCATGCAGGAAGCCATGAACCTGATCGATGCCCATGAGTATGGCAACGGCACCTGCATCTTCACCCGTGATGGCGAAGCGGCGCGCTACTTCTCCGATAATATCAAGGTCGGCATGGTCGGCATCAACGTACCGCTGCCAGTGCCAGTGGCGTATCACAGCTTCGGCGGTTGGAAGCGTTCACTGTTCGGCGACCTGCATGCCTACGGCCCAGACGCCGTGCGCTTCTACACCCGGCGCAAGACCATCACCCAGCGCTGGCCGTCGGCCAGCATGCGTGAGGGTGTGTCCTTCTCCATGCCAACCATGAAGTAACTGGGCATGCCGTGCTGACGGATAAACCGCCGGTAAGCACCCAGGCCACGCTCCCAATCGGGACGTGGCCTTTTTGCGTTTCAGTGCGGTCAGCCATGAGCCGCCAAATGGGAGCAGTCCAATGAGCGAAAAAGGATCCTCAATCACCCGGGTACTGCAGATCATTGAAGCAGTGGCGCGGGCGCAGCGGCCGATATCCCCTGCTGACCTGGCCGACCAGCTGAACATTCCCAAACCGAGCATGCACCGCCTGCTGGCCCAGCTCGAAGGCGATGGTTACTTGCAAAGTAATATGCGTGGACTGCTGGTGCCCGGTAACCGCCTGCATGAAGTGGCCTTGGGCGTGCTTTACAGCGGCCGCTTCAAGGCTCCGCGCCAGGCCATTCTGAAACGCCTGACTGCGATCACCGGGGAAACCTGTGGCATCGCCATTCCTAACGGCACCGAGATGATCTACTACGACCGCGTGCAAACCGAGCGGCCGCTGCAGGTTTACCTACCGGTGGGCAGCCACACGCCGGCCTGGTGCACCTCTAGCGGCAAGCTCTACCTCAGCTCGCTGCCGCGCGAACAACGCCTGCGCATCATCAATAATTTGCCGCTGCGCCAGTTTGCGCGTAACACCCTTACCGATGCCGGTGCGTTGGAGACTGCTTTACTAAAGATCAGGGCCGATGATCTGGGCATCGACAACGAGGAATTCGTCGACGGTCTGGTAGCCTGTGCCGTGCCGGTGAAGGATCGTCATGGTCGGCTTTTCGCCTGCCTGTTCGCCCATGCGCCGCTGATTCACAAGAGCCTGGACGAGCTGCTCAGCTATGTGCCGCTGTTACGTGAGGCGGCGGCCGAGCTTGGTCAACTGATTGATCACGCGGATGCAGCAACCACTGAGGTGTAGTCACTGCCATGAAGAAAAGACTCCCGCCGTTAAATTGGCTGCGTGCGTTTGAAGCCTCAGCCCGGCACCTGAACTTCACCCAAGCCGCGGCCGAGCTGAGCTTGACCCAGGCGGCAATCAGCCAGCAGGTCAAAGGGCTGGAATCGCAGCTCGGATCTAACCTGTTCAAACGTCTGCCGCGTGGGCTGGAGTTAACCGAGGCTGGCCAAGCCTACATGCCAGTCATCCATGATTCGATCGAACGCTTAGCCGCTGCCACTGACGAGTTGTTCGGCCATGGCCGCAAGCGGCCGATTACCGTGCGCGTCAACTTGGTGTTCTTTACCACCTGGTTGGCGCCGAGACTTGGACGCTTTCGCGTCGCGCACCCAGAGGTCGGCCTGCACTTCACCAGTAATATCTGGCTGGATGAGCGCGGCAAAGAATCCAATATTGAAATCCGCTACGGCAAGGGCAATTGGGCCGGGCTGCGATCGGTTCAACTGACCTACGACGAGTTGTTCCCAGTCTGCAGCCCGCGCCTACTTTGCGGCCAGTTGCCACCCGCTAGCCCGGCCGAACTCAATGCAGACAGCATGCTGCATGTCATCGGCTACGAAGAAGGTTGGGGCTACTGGCTGAACAAAACCGGCTTCCTGCACGTTGACGCCTCACAGGGGATGCAGTTCGATACGTTGATAACCGCACTTGAAATGGCGGTCCGCGGACATGGTATGGCCTTGGGGCGCTCGTCATTAGTGGCAGAAATGTTAGCGGATGGACGCCTGATCGCGCCGTTTTCGCAACGTATTCCCGCCTCGGAAGCGTTCCATTTAAGTTGCCCAAGCAACATGCAGTTGTCGCCGAATGGCGAAACGTTTTGGGCGTGGTTAGTCGCAGAGTCCGCTCAATCTAACTGCAGCGATTTACCGCCATCAGATCCAACGTAGCTGGTTTAATACCGCGCTTGTACGTAAACGCATTGGCATTACTTGGCGCAGTCACGCGCTCGGTAATGTTGTTTGATGTGGGTTTTGCTCAACTTTTCAAACACCTTTAAAAAAGCCCCTACTAATTACTATCAGCGGTGGCTTTTTATTTCAGCTCCTGGCGAACGGTATCACTCAGCTTTTGCCACTCCTTCAATGCACGCGCATCAAACTCAGGGCTATAGGTCATCCAGCGCAACCTTCACGCGCTGGGGAGCGGCCAAGCGTTCACGAACCGTGGCGATTAACGCTTCATCTTCCTCGGTCATCAGCACTGGACGGAATGGCAGCTGTCCGCGCTCGGCCACATATTGCAAGGCTTGGCGCATCAGCTCAGAAGGGGTGACACCAAGTTTTTCCAGCTCTCGGTAAGCCCGGACTTTAAGCTCGTCGTCGATACGAATATTGATAGAAGCCATGGCTACAGATACCCGTAATGACATTTGTCATTACGATGCCAGCCTTGCTGTTTTTTGGCAACTGCCGATTAGCTGATTGAATCGACAAGCAAGGTACCCGACCTTTTCCAAAACAAAAAATTCGCCGTAGCGGGTTTGATTCCTGAGCATTTGACGTCCTGTCAGTGCGTCCTAGCGACCGATGACTACGTAGCGTGGTTTGGTTTGGTTTGGTTTGGACATTGCTGCTCAGCAAACTAAAGATCGAACAGACGCATTCGCCAAAAATGGGCCATCAGCAAGGGCTACATGACGTTCTTGGTTGTGGACATGTTGAACGATCAACGGCCCCGCATTCGTAGCCAATGGGTTATCGATGCGTTGAGAATCAGACGTATACCAGGCAATAAATCAACAAAGCCTCAATGAATGCGGCGTTCAGCAGAATGCAATCTGCCGGGATCGTTGAGGAGCACAAGACCAAGCATCGCTTGACTGAATCCTTCTTGGCTGACTGGCAAGCCAGAAAGTAGCTCTTCCAGTACTCAAAAAAAGCCCCTGCTGACTAGCGTCAGCAGGGGCTTCTGTTTTCATGCTACCGGCCAACAACTTTGGCCGAACCGCTTAACTCTGGCCAAAAGGGCGAATAACTTTGGCCGCCAAAAAATCAGAAATCCAGGTTAGACACAGCCAAGGCGTTGGTTTCAATAAAGTCCCTACGTGGCTCTACCGCATCGCCCATCAGGGTGTTGAAGATTTGATCGGCAGCGATCGCGTCCTCGATACGTACCTGAAGCATGCGGCGCACGTCTGGGTCCATGGTGGTTTCCCAGAGTTGGTTCGGGTTCATTTCACCCAGACCTTTATAGCGCTGGATACTGTGGCGCTTGGTGCTTTCAGCCATGAGCCATGCCAGTGCATCCTTGAAGGTAGTCACAGCCTTTTTGCGCTCGCCACGCTGCACATAGGCTCCGTCTTCAAGCAGGCTGTTGAGCTGATCACCCAAGCTGGTAACAGTCTTGTAATCGTTACTGGCGAAGAAGTCGCGATTAAAGATGATGAAGCTGGAAACACCATGCGAAACCAATTCAACTTTCGGCAACCAGACATGGCGCTCTGGGTCTTCGTGTAGGCTGGTTTTATAAACCAGTCCTGACTTCTCCATAACCTTGAGCCGCGTATCAAGCAGACCCAACCACTGCTGCATGGCGTCTTTATCAGCCAGCTGCTCGGCTTCTACGCGCGGGATGTAAACGAAGTGCTCAGTAAGCTCCAACGGGTACAGGCGCGATAACCGATTGAGGGTCTTCATCACCAGACGGTAATCATTAACCAGCGTTTCCAGAGCGGCACCAGACAGGCCCGGCGCGCTTTCATTGACGTGCAGGCTGGCGTCTTCCAAGGCTGATTGGGTCATGTATTCCTCCATGGCCTCATCGTCCTTAATGTACTGCTCTTGCTTGCCCTTCTTGACCTTGTAGAGTGGCGGCTGGGCTATATAGATGTAGCCACGCTCGACCAGTTCCGGCAGCTGGCGGAAGAAGAAAGTCAGAAGTAGGGTACGAATGTGCGAACCGTCGACGTCGGCGTCGGTCATGATGATGATGTTGTGATAGCGCAGCTTGTCGATGTTGTATTCATCACGGCCGATACCGCAGCCGAGCGCGGTGATCAGGGTGCCAACTTCCTGGGACGAAATCATCTTGTCGAAACGGGCTTTCTCGACGTTGAGGATCTTGCCCTTGAGCGGCAGGATCGCCTGAGTCTTGCGGTTACGACCCTGTTTAGCAGAGCCGCCCGCAGAGTCCCCTTCCACGATGTAGAGTTCGGAGAGCGCAGGGTCTTTCTCTTGGCAGTCGGCCAGCTTACCTGGCAGTCCTGCGATATCCAGTGCGCCTTTACGGCGGGTCATTTCACGGGCTTTACGCGCCGCTTCACGGGCACGCGCAGCATCGATCATCTTGCCGACCACGGCCTTGGCTTCGCTGGGGTTCTCCAGCAGGAAGTCGGAGAAGTGCTTGCCCATTTCCTGCTCGACCGCAGTTTTCACTTCGCTGGAAACCAACTTATCCTTGGTCTGCGAGCTGAACTTGGGGTCCGGTACTTTTACCGAAATGATCGCGGTCAAGCCTTCACGGGCGTCATCGCCGGTGGTGGCAATTTTGTGCTTCTTGGCCAGACCTTCCTGCTCGATATAGGCATTCAGGTTACGCGTCAGCGCCGAGCGGAAACCAGCCAGGTGCGTGCCGCCGTCGCGCTGTGGAATGTTGTTGGTGAAGCACAACAGGTTCTCGTTGAAGCTGTCGTTCCACTGCAGAGCGACTTCTACGCCAACACCGTCTTCACGCTGTGTGGTGAAGTGGAATACCTGGTTGACGGCAGTTTTGTTGTGGTTGAGATACTCGACGAAGGCACGCAAGCCCCCTTCATACTTGAACAGCTCTTCTTTACCACTGCGTTCATCCTTGAGCACGATGCCCACACCGGAGTTTAGGAACGACAGTTCGCGAAGCCGCTTAGCCAAAATATCCCAGTTGAAATGGATATTGGCGAAGGTATTTTCGGACGGTTTAAAGTGGATCTGCGTGCCGGTGACGTCGCTGTCCCCAACCGCAGCAATCGGTGCCTGAGGCACGCCGTGCACGTAGGTCTGCTCCCAAATCTTGCCGCTACGGCGAATAGTCATCACCAGTTCTTTGGACAAGGCGTTGACCACGGATACACCTACACCGTGCAGACCACCAGAAACCTTATAGCTGTTATCGTCGAATTTACCGCCAGCGTGCAGTACGGTCATGATCACTTCTGCAGCGGAAACGCCTTCTTCCTTGTGGATATCCACCGGAATGCCACGTCCGTTATCGCGCACCGTGATCGACTCATCCGGGTGGATGGTGATGGTGATTTCGCTGCAATGCCCAGCTAATGCTTCGTCAATCGAGTTGTCGACCACCTCGAACACCATGTGGTGCAGACCGCTGCCATCATCGGTATCGCCGATGTACATGCCAGGCCGCTTGCGTACGGCATCCAGACCCTTGAGGACCTTAATGTTATTGGAGTCGTACGTTTGGTTGTCGCTCATGCCTTCACTCCCGGTGGTCGTGGGTCTGGGTTATGCCACCATGTTCCACGTGGAACATGGCAACTGGCGTATCCGTGCGCCAGCCTTCCCTCAACAATTCATGGTCTACACAGGTGATGAACACCTGGCAGTGCAAATCTTCTAACAATCGGCATAACGCGCGGCGGTGATGCTCATCCAGTTCTGACGGCAAGTCATCCACCAGATAGATACAATGACCGTGCTTGGCCTGATTGACTAAATGGCCCTGAGCAATGCGCAGGGCACATACAACTAATTTCTGCTGGCCGCGTGAGAGTATCTCAGCAGCATTGTGCGATCCCAACCGCAGCCTTAAATCGGCGCGTTGCGGACCCGCCTGGGTATGCCCCAATTGCTGATCGCGGGGAAGAGAAGAAGCAAGCACTGTATTGAGCTCACGTTCTTTGTCCCAACCACGGTAGTAACTGAGGGTTAAACCTTGCAGCTCAACCAGCTCAATCAGGGTGCGCTCGAAAACCGGTTTCAGGGCCTGTATATAGGCACGCCTGTAGCCGTCAATTTCATCGCTAGCCAGGCACAATTCTCTGTCCCAGGCTGCCTGTGAAGCGGCGTCAAGTGTACCATGCCGTAGCCAGGAGTTCCGCTGACGCAGGGCCTTCTGCAGGCGCTGCCAGGCCGAAAGAAACCGAGGTTCCACGTGGAACACACCCCAATCTAGAAACTGCCTCCTGATCTTCGGCGCGCCCTCGAGCAAACGAAAACTGTCGGGATTGATCAGCTGCAACGGCAGGGTCTCTGCCAGTTGCGCAGCACTTCGCACATTCTGCCCATCTATACGAATCTGAAACTCGCCTTGGCGATCCCGGGAAATACCCAGATTGCAGTGCCTACCGTCAGCCATTTGCACTTGACCAAAGATGGTACAGGCCTGCTGATCGTAGTGGATGACGGGAAGCAAGCGCGTGCTACGAAAGGAGCGTGCTAGACCAAGCAGATAAATGGCTTCGAGCAAACTAGTTTTACCGCTGCCATTGTCGCCAGAAAGGATGTTGATGCGCGGGGAAGGAGAGAGTGTCACCGGGTGCAAATTACGCACCCCAGTGACGGTAAAGCGAGTAAGTGACATTTAACTAGTAGACCGTTGCAGAACAAAAAAAACGCAGACCAAGCAAGCCAGGATAATTTGAGGAAGCAATGTGTGCAGCCAGTGCATGAGCATAACTCGCTTCACTCGGTCTTAATCTCGCGCTTGGCACGTTGCCCGCAAGCGGCTTCAGAAAAGAGATCCCTACTCGGCCTGACCGAGCGAAGTTATTCAACCGTCATACCGTTACAGACGCATCGGCATCACGACGTAAGACGAATCGTCGTTATCGGCTTCCTGCACCAAGGCGCTGCTGTTGGCATCGGAGAGAATGAGGCGAACCTGGTCGGTGGTCATCACGCTCAGCACGTCGAGCAGATAGCTAACGTTGAAACCGATTTCCAACGCACTGCCGTTGTAGACGACGACGATTTCTTCTTCAGCTTCTTCTTGCTCAGGGTTGTTGGCCTGAATTTTAAGCAATCCAGACTCAAGCTGCAGGCGGATACCACGATACTTCTCGTTGGATAGAATCGCGGTGCGACTGAACGCTTCACGCAGACCCTGACGATCAGCAACAACCAGCTTATCACCACCGCGCGGCAACACCCGTTCGTAATCAGGAAACTTGCCATCAACTAGTTTAGACGTGAAGGTGAACTCACCCGTTGTCGCGCGTATATGGTGCTGTCCGAGAACGATGCTGACATTGCCATCCTGTTCGGTGAGCAGGCGGGCCAATTCGAGAATACCTTTGCGCGGTACGATGACCTGATGTCGCTCAACCTGCTCGATGGCTGCATCCATAGAGCACATAGCCAAACGGTGACCGTCGGTGGCGACGGCGCGGAGGATGCCGGTCTGAACTTCCAATAACATGCCGTTCAGGTAATAGCGCACGTCTTGCTGAGCCATGGCAAAACTGGTGCGCTCGATCAAGCGCCGCAGTTTACTTTGCACCAAGCTGAAGGTCAGCGAACCTGGGCCTTCTTCAACAGTGGGAAAATCATTGGCGGGCAGGGTGGAAAGGCTAAAGCGGCTACGACCAGCCTTGACCAGTAGCTTCTGATCATCGACGCGGATATCAATCAGGGCATCGCTCGGTAGGCTCTTGCAGATGTCCATCAGCTTACGCGCTGGGACGGTGATCTCACCGGACTCAGCAGGCTCATCTAGAGTGACGCGGCCGACTAGCTCAACTTCCAGGTCAGTACCGGTCAGCGACAGCTGCTGGCCTTCAACCACCAGCAGAACATTTGACAGTACCGGCAAGGTCTGACGGCGTTCAACCACGCCGGCGACCAGTTGCAGAGGTTTCAACAGAGCTTCGCGTTGAATGGTGAAATGCATGGTCTAGTCCCTTGCCTAGTGGAGTTACGTAATTAGGTAGTCAGCGTACGCAGCAGGTTTTTATAGTCCTCGCGGATGTCCGCGTCGGATTCCTTAAGTTGAGCAATCTTACGGCATGCATGCAATACGGTCGTGTGATCGCGGCCGCCGAAGGCATCACCGATTTCCGGCAGGCTGTGGTTGGTGAGCTCTTTCGACAAAGCCATAGCCACCTGCCGTGGGCGCGCTACCGAACGCGAACGGCGCTTGGACAGCAGATCGGAAATCTTGATCTTGTAGTACTCGGCGACGGTGCGCTGGATATTGTCGATGCTGACCAGCTTGTCCTGCAGGGCCAACAGGTCCTTGAGCGATTCGCGGATTAACTCGATGGTAATGTCACGGCCCATGAAGTGCGAGTGCGCAATAACACGCTTCAACGCACCTTCCAACTCACGTACGTTGGAGCGGATACGTTGCGCAATAAAGAAGGCAGCATCATGCGGCAGGTCGACTTTGGCCTGATCAGCCTTCTTCATCAGAATCGCCACGCGGGTTTCAAGCTCCGGTGGTTCAACCCCCACCGTCAGGCCCCACCCGAAGCGCGACTTAAGACGTTCTTCCAGGCCCTCGATTTCTTTCGGGTAGCGGTCGCTAGTAAGAATCACCTGCTGGCCACCTTCAAGCAAAGCGTTGAAGGTGTGAAAGAACTCTTCCTGGGAGCGCTCTTTTTTGGCGAAGAATTGAATGTCGTCAATCAGTAGTGCATCAACCGAACGGTAGAAGCGCTTGAACTCGTTAATCGCGTTCAACTGCAAGGCCTTGACCATGTCCGCAACGAAACGCTCGGAGTGCAGATACACCACCTTGGCGTTCGGGTTTTTCGCCAGCAGGTGGTTGCCCACCGCATGCATCAAGTGGGTCTTACCCAAACCTACACCGCCATAAAGGAACAGTGGGTTGTAACCGTGCTTGGGATTGTCAGCCACCTGCCAGGCAGCAGCACGCGCCAACTGGTTTGATTTACCTTCGACGAAGTTATCAAAGGTGAAGGTACGATTGAGGTAACTGGTGTGTTTCAAACCACCCTCGACCTGCACCGAACGCTCAGTGCGAGCCGGAGCCTGTTGACTGGCTGCACCGGCCATCGGGTCAAAGCTCGCTCGCGAAGGTTCTGACTGTGCAGTACCCACTGCCGCAAGCGCCGGCGTAGAGGCAGGCGTGGTCGGCGCAGGCGAAGGCGAACTGACCGTAACTGCACGAGGTGCCGAACTGCGTTTACTGCCTATTAATAAGGAGAGAGCAGGTACCTGACCGTTGGTACGTTCGGTGAGTAACTCAATCAAACGGCTGAGGTATTTCTCATTGACCCAGTCGAGAACGAAACGGTTCGGTGCATAAACGCGAAGCTCGTCGCCTTCGGCTTCGACCTGCAGAGGACGGATCCAAGTGTTGAATTGCTGAGCAGGCAGCTCATCGCGCAGAAGCTCAACGCACTGCTGCCAAAGTTCCACAGACACGGACATCCCCTAAATCGATAAACGCGAGGCAAAAATCAGCCGCCATTGTAGCCCCCGAGACGTGAGTTATCCACATGTGGCCTTGATTATGCGTAAGGAAAATCAATATGTTATTAGCGTTGAACGCTTACAACTCAAGATGAATAAAGGCTGTGGATAACCCCCTACAAGCTAGTGGGATAACCTAGGGCAAAACCGGTGGAAAACCATGCTGTGGATAAAATGGCCTTTCATCCTCAGCTTATGGACCGCTTCTACACAGCTGCAGCACGCCTTTTCGACAGACTTACCCTTGGCTGGACGGGTTTAGTCTGTTGGGCTTCAGCTACTTATGCACAGATAAAGGACTGACTAATAGTTACTAACATTACTAAACATCTTTAAATATTCTCTTCTTTATATTTCTTTATGCAGGAAAAAGCTGGTTGGAAATTGACCTGACCCTCGGGTTTCTCTAGAATTGCCGGTCTCTTAAAACGGGGGC
This sequence comes from Pseudomonas sp., assembly GCA_017886405.1. Taxonomy (GTDB): domain Bacteria; phylum Pseudomonadota; class Gammaproteobacteria; order Pseudomonadales; family Pseudomonadaceae; genus Aquipseudomonas. The sequence goes on from JAGGNC010000088.1 coordinate 28,204, forward strand.
CATTCCGGCCCGTAGTCGACCACCCAGGTACCGCACCATGAAACGTACTTTCCAACCCAGCACTATCAAACGCGCTCGCACTCACGGTTTCCGTGCTCGCATGGCCACCAAGAGCGGCCGTGCTGTCCTGTCGCGTCGCCGCGCCAAGGGCCGTAAGCGTCTCGCCGTCTAAATTTCGGTCTTGTGGTGAGTCGAGACTTCAGTCGGGAAAAGCGCCTGCTAACCCCCCGGCAATTCAAGGCAGTCTTCGACTCCCCTAGCGGTAAAGCTCCGGGCAAAAATGTCCTGCTGCTGGCGCGCAACAATGAGCTTGATCATCCCCGCTTGGGGTTGGTGATCGGCAAGAAGAGCGTCAAGCTCTCCGTTGAGCGCAACCGTCTGAAACGCCAGATCCGCGAATCGTTCCGCCTGAATCAAGAGAGTTTGGTCGGATGGGACATCGTAGTGGTTGCGCGTAAGGGCCTTGGTGATCTTGAAAACGTCGAACTGGCGCGCCAGTTTGGCAAACTCTGGAAACGCCTCGAACGCAGCAAGCCTAGCCCGGCAGCCGAAACAACAACCGGGGTGAACGACAGTCCCCATGCGTAAACTGGCTTTGCTTCCCATCCAGTTCTACCGCTACGCCATCAGCCCCTTGATGGCCAGTCACTGTCGTTTCTACCCAAGCTGTTCTTGCTACGCGCTTGAAGCCATTGAAGATCATGGCGTCCTGCGCGGTGGCTGGCTGACCGTACGTCGGCTTGGCCGCTGTCACCCGTGGAATCCCGGTGGTTACGACCCGGTTCCCCCCGCGAAAACCTCCCGTTCCTCTTCGATGGCCGAATAATCATGGATATTCAACGCTCGATCCTGATCGTCGCCCTGGCAATCGTGTCCTATATGATGGTTCTCCAGTGGAACCAGGATTACGGTCAAACTGCCCTGCCGACAGAAATTGCCACGCCCACCAGCTCGGTGCCTGGCTTGCCAGATACCACTGCGACCACTTCTACAGCAGCTGGCAGTGACGATATTCCGAGCGCTGCCCCTGCGGTTGAACCCAACTCCGTTAGTGCCGCTCCAGTAGCCGCCAGTGATGAGCTGATTCGGGTGAAGACCGATGTGCTGGATCTGGCCATCGACCCACGCGGTGGTGATGTGGTGCAACTGCGTCTGACCCAGTATCCACGTCGTCAGGATCGTCCGGATGTGCCTTTTCAGCTGTTCGATAACGGCGGTGAACGCACCTACATGGCGCAGAGCGGTCTGATCGGCAGCAATGCGCCAGACAAATCCAGCGGTCGTGCTTTGTGGAGCAGCGAGCAGAAAAGCTATGAACTGGCCGATGGTCAGGATCAACTGGACGTTGACCTCACACTCAACGAAGAGGGCGTTAGCTACATCAAGCGATTCACTTTCAAGCGCGGCCTCAACGCTGAATGTTCTGACAAAGAACAAATGCTGAAGAAACCAGGTTGTGTGGATCCCTCTTCCTATCAGGTAAGCGTCAGCTACCTGATCAACAACCAGAGCGGTGAAACCTGGAGCGGCAATATGTTTGCCCAGCTCAAGCGTGATGGCAGCGACGATCCGTCCTCCACCACTGCTACTGGCACCGCGACCTACCTGGGTGGCGCGTTGTGGACTAGCGAAGAACCGTACAAAAAAGTGTCGATGAAAGACATCGATAAGCAACCCTTCAAAGAAACCGTCCAAGGAGGCTGGGTTGCCTGGCTACAGCATTACTTCGTCACTGCCTGGATTCCAAGCAAAGACAGCGCCAACCAAGTACAGACCCGCAAAGATAGCCAAGGTAATTACATTGTCGGCTTTACCGGCCCGACCATTCAGGTTGCTGCCGGCACTCAGGGTGAAACCAGTGCAATTCTGTATGCCGGCCCGAAGCTACAAGGCTATCTGAAGACCCTCTCTCCTGGTCTTGAGCTAACAGTCGACTACGGCATCCTGTGGTTCCTGGCTCAGCCAATCTTCTGGCTGCTGGAACATATCCACAGCATTCTGGGTAACTGGGGTTGGTCGATCATCGTTTTGACCTTGATCATCAAGCTGATCTTCTTCCCGTTGTCCGCAGCCAGCTACAAGTCGATGGCACGCATGCGTGCTGTAGCCCCTAAGCTGGCTGCGCTGAAAGAACAGTTTGGTGACGATCGGCAAAAGATGTCCCAAGGGATGATGGAGCTTTACAAGAAGGAGAAGATCAACCCACTGGGCGGCTGCCTGCCGATTCTGGTGCAGATGCCAGTATTCCTTGCGCTCTATTGGACGTTGCTGGAAAGCGTAGAAATGCGCCAGGCACCCTGGTTGCTGTGGATAACAGACCTGTCGATCAAAGACCCGTTCTTTATCCTGCCGATCATCATGGGTGTGACCATGTTTATCCAGCAGCAGCTGAACCCGACACCGCCGGACCCGATGCAGGCCAAGGTACTGAAGATGATGCCTATTATCTTCACCTTCTTCTTCCTGTGGTTCCCGGCTGGTCTAGTGCTGTACTGGGTGGTCAACAACGTCTTGTCCATCGCACAGCAGTGGTACATTACGCGCAAGGTCGAAGCCGCAGCCAAGGCCGCAAACGCCTAGGCAGTGATAGCTTCTAAGCTGTAGCAAACGCCCCTTAACAGGGGCGTTTTGCTATGTCGTATTCAGGAGAGCCGCATGCCATTCGTTGCTGAAACCATTGCTGCCGTCGCCACCGCTCAAGGCCGAGGTGGGGTGGGCATCGTGCGTGTGTCAGGCCCGCTGGCGGTAAAGCTGGCTGAGGCAATCTGCCAACGCGAACTAAAGCCGCGTTACGCCCACTACGGTCCGTTCTTTGCCGATGCCCAGCAGGTGCTTGATGAAGGGCTGGCCCTGTACTTCCCAGGACCAAACTCTTTTACCGGTGAAGATGTGCTGGAACTGCAGGGCCATGGCGGCCCTGTCGTACTCGATCTGCTGCTACGTCGCTGTGTACAACTCGGTGCACGGTTAGCGCGTCCAGGTGAATTCAGCGAGCGCGCCTTCCTCAATGACAAACTCGATCTGGCTCAGGCCGAAGCGATTGCCGACTTGATCGAAGCCAGCTCCGAACAGGCGGCGCGTAATGCTTTGCGTTCGCTGCAAGGCGAATTCTCGCGGCGTATCCATGGCCTGACCGAACGGCTGATCAGCCTGCGTATCTACGTCGAAGCGGCCATCGACTTCCCGGAAGAAGAGATCGACTTTCTGGCCGATGGGCACGTGCTTACTCTGCTCGATGGCGTGCGTACAGATCTTGCCGGGGTACTGCGTGAGGCGGGTCAAGGAGCCTTGTTACGAGACGGCATGAACGTGGTGATCGCTGGCCGGCCAAACGCCGGTAAGTCAAGCCTGCTCAATGCCTTGGCGGGGCGCGAAGCGGCCATCGTTACTGCGATCGCCGGTACCACCCGTGACGTGCTCCGTGAACACATCCATATCGACGGTATGCCACTGCACGTGGTCGATACAGCAGGCCTGCGCGCCACCGAAGACCACGTTGAACGTATAGGAGTAGAACGCGCACTGAAGGCTATTGGTGAGGCCGACCGCATCTTGTTGGTGGTGGATGCTACCGCACCGGAAGCGGATGACCCCTTTGCCCTGTGGCCAGAGTTTCTCGACCAACGCCCTGATCCGGGCAAGGTCACCCTGATTCGCAACAAGGCCGACTTGTCTGGCGAATCGGTGGTACTAGAAGTCTGCAGTGATGGCCACGTCACCATCAGCCTATCGGCCAAATCGACCGAGGGCCTTAATCTGCTGCGCGATCACCTGAAAGCCTGCATGGGCTATGAGCAGACTTCGGAAAGCAGCTTCAGCGCCCGTAGACGTCATTTGGAGGCGCTGCGACAGGCCGCCAATCACCTTGAGCATGGCCATGCTCAACTGATCCTGGCCGGGGCTGGCGAACTGCTCGCTGAAGACCTGCGGCATGCCCAGAAATCCCTGGGTGAAATCACCGGAGCGTTCAGTTCCGATGACCTGCTGGGGCGAATTTTTTCCAGCTTCTGTATCGGCAAGTAGGGTCGGCAAGCCGCTTAGGTTAGCGGCGAAGGCCATCTTATTCTGCAGCCAATGCAGATCCTCGCGCGCCACGTAACCCATCCTCTGCAGCACATTCCAGATGGTTTACGGCGCATCGGAGTTCTTGCCACATTTAATATTTATCGCCTGCGACTCACCCATCCTTCGTAGCGTCCCTTTCTAAAACCTCATTTATGCCATCCAGGTAGGGCTGCGCCTGGGCGCAACATGCACGGCCAGCCACTTATTTATCCACCTAAGCCCTGTGGAAAACCCGACCTAAACCCTGCCTATAACCCGGTGATAAAACGGAGGATAACCAGGCCTGTGGATAAACATCGCTTTCATCCACAGCTTGCATACGGCAACTGAACAGGCAGATGGCAGGATCAGCACAGACTTTTAAAAAGCTGAATGCACTGAATCTATTGGTCTGTAGAGATGTATCCACAGAAAAGCCGTTGCATAGTAATAAACATAAAAACAAAGCTTTATATAAATTCATTCTTTTAATATTTATTAGCCGAACCCCTAAACAGCCTCAGAGCCAGCTGGCTATTTTTTGTGCAAAAGGCTTCATTCACACCGCTTAACTCCCTATACTTGCCGCCTTTCCAGCTTTTCAACTCAAAAAGCCCCCATTTATCAACAGGCACGAGGTGCGTGGTGGATTTCCCTTCGCGTTTTCAGGTGATCGTCATCGGCGGCGGTCATGCCGGTACGGAAGCCGCACTGGCGGCAGCACGCATGGGCGTTAAAACCCTGTTGCTGACCCATAACGTGGAAACACTCGGGCAGATGAGCTGCAATCCGGCGATTGGCGGGATAGGTAAGAGCCACCTGGTCAAAGAAATCGATGCCCTCGGCGGCGCCATGGCGCAAGCCACCGACCGTGGCGGTATCCAGTTCCGCGTACTCAATAGCCGCAAGGGCCCGGCCGTCAGGGCGACACGCGCCCAAGCGGATCGCGTGCTGTACAAAGCTGCAATCAGGGAAACCCTGGAAAACCAACCCAACCTGTGGATATTTCAACAGTCAGCTGATGACCTGATCGTCGAAAACGACGAGGTCAAAGGCGTAGTCACGCAGATGGGCCTGCGTTTCCTCGCAGATACCGTGGTGTTGACCACTGGCACCTTCCTCGGCGGACTTATCCACATAGGCCTGCAGAACTATTCAGGCGGCCGTGCCGGCGATCCACCCTCGATCGCTCTGGCGCAACGTCTGCGGGAATTGCCGCTGCGCGTCGGTCGGTTGAAAACAGGTACGCCACCGCGTATTGACGGCCGTTCTGTGGACTTCTCGGTGATGACCGAGCAGCCCGGCGATACGCCCACGCCGTTGATGTCCTTTCTTGGTCGCGCCGAGCAGCAACCACGTCAGGTCAGTTGCTGGATCACCCATACCAACGCACGCACCCATGAAATTATCGCGGCCAACCTCGATCGCTCGCCGATGTACTCAGGCGTGATCGAAGGAGTCGGCCCGCGTTACTGCCCGTCGATCGAAGACAAGATTCACCGCTTCGCCGACAAGGACAGCCATCAGGTATTTATTGAGCCTGAAGGCCTGAACACCCATGAGTTGTACCCCAACGGCATCTCCACCTCGCTGCCGTTCGATGTGCAATTGCAGTTGGTGCGCAGCATACGTGGCATGGAGAACGCCCATATCGTGCGTCCCGGTTATGCCATCGAATACGACTACTTCGACCCGCGTGATCTCAAATACAGTCTGGAAACCAAGGTTATTGCTGGGCTGTTTTTTGCCGGGCAGATAAACGGTACCACCGGGTACGAAGAAGCCGGGGCACAAGGCCTGCTGGCTGGCTGCAACGCCGCGTTGCGCGCGCAAGGCAAGGACAGCTGGTGTCCGCGTCGCGACGAGGCTTACATCGGTGTGCTGGTTGATGATCTGATTACCTTGGGCACCCAGGAGCCTTACCGCATGTTCACCTCGCGGGCCGAATACCGCTTGATCCTGCGTGAAGACAATGCCGACTTGCGCCTAACCGCGAAAGGTCGTGAGCTGGGTCTGGTCGATGATGTGCGCTGGGCGGCGTTCGAAGCCAAGCGCGAAGCGATCGTGCAGGAAGAACAGCGTCTGAAAAGCACTTGGGTACGCCCAGGCACGGCTCAGGGCGATGCGATTGCCGCGCACTTCGGCACGCCGCTGAGCCACGAGTACAACCTGCTCAACTTACTCGCACGACCGGAAATCGATTACATCGGGCTGATGACCATCATCGGTGGTGGCGCACCAGACCCACAGGTTGCCGACCAGGTTGAGATCAAAACCAAATACGCCGGTTATATCGACCGCCAGCAGGACGAAATCGCCCGCCTGCGTGCCAGTGAAGACACCAAACTGCCAGACGATATCGACTATGTGGGGATTTCCGGCCTGTCCAAAGAAATTCAGCACAAGCTCGGCAGTAGCCGTCCTGAGACCCTGGGTCAGGCATCACGAATTCCAGGCGTCACCCCGGCAGCGATTTCACTGTTGCTGATCCACCTGAAGAAGCGCACTGCCAGTCAGCAGTTAGAGCGCAGCGCCTGATGTCGGTTACCACTGGGCATGCCGAAGAGCTGGCACAAGGCGCACTTGAGCTGGGCATCGAGCTATCGCCGTTACAGCAGGAACAGTTACTCGCCTACCTGGCCCTGCTGATCAAGTGGAATAAGGCTTACAACCTGACGGCTGTTCGCAATCCGGATGAAATGGTTTCGCGGCACTTGCTCGACAGCCTGTCCGTGGTGCCCTTCGTCGTCGAGGCTGGGGATAACTGGTTGGATGTGGGCAGCGGCGGTGGCATGCCGGGTATTCCCCTGGCTATCTTGTTTCCCGAACGTCAGTTCACCCTACTCGATTCAAACGGCAAGAAGACTCGCTTCCTGACCCAGGTAAAGCTGGAGTTGAAACTGGCCAACCTGCACGTTATCCACAGCCGGGTCGAAGACTACCGACCTGAAGTGCGTTTTAGCGGTATCTGTTCGCGGGCCTTCAGCTCACTGGAAGATTTCAGCACCTGGACCCGCCATTTGGGCGATGCCAATAGCCAGTGGCTGGCGATGAAAGGCGTACACCCTGATGACGAGCTGCAGGCTTTGCCAGCGGATTTTCATCTCAGCGCCACCCATGTACTCAAGGTTCCTGGTTGCCAAGGTCAGCGCCATCTGCTGATACTGCGTCGCTCGGAGTAGGGGGAAATAAGCATGGCTAAGGTATTCGCAATCGCTAACCAGAAAGGCGGCGTGGGCAAAACCACTACCTGCATCAATCTGGCTGCCTCGCTGGTGGCAACCAAGCGCCGTGTGCTGTTGATCGACCTAGATCCCCAAGGCAACGCGACCATGGGCAGTGGTGTGGATAAACACGGCCTTGAGCATTCGATCTACGATGTGCTGATTGGCGAATGCAACTTAGTCGAAGCCATGCAGTTCTCCGAGCACGGCGGCTACCAACTGCTGCCGGCCAACCGCGACCTGACTGCAGCGGAAGTGTCTCTGCTGGAAGTAAAAATGAAGGAAAGCCGTCTGCGCTATGCGTTGGCGCCGATCCGCGAGAACTACGATTACATCCTTATCGACTGTCCCCCAGCGCTGTCGATGTTGACAGTCAACGCCTTGGTTGCCGCCGATGGTGTGATCATCCCCATGCAGTGCGAGTACTACGCACTGGAGGGCCTTTCCGACTTGGTAAACAGCATTCAGCGTATCGCCGAGATCCTCAATCCAAAGCTGAAGATCGAAGGCCTGCTACGCACCATGTATGACCCACGCATGAGCTTAACCAACGATGTAAGTGCGCAGCTTAAAAAACATTTCGGTGACAAACTCTACGACGTGGTTATCCCGCGCAACGTACGGTTGGCCGAAGCCCCCAGTTTCGGCATGCCGGCGCTGGTGTATGACAAGCAATCTCGTGGTGCCATTGCCTATCTGGCATTTGCCGGCGAACTGGTACGTCGTCAGCGCGCAAGCGCCCACACCGTAACCGCATAAGGAAATTGGCATGGCTGTGAAAAAACGAGGATTGGGGCGCGGTCTGGATGCCCTGCTGGGCAGTACCAGCGTCAATGCCTTGCAGGAAGAGGCCGCACAGGTCGACAGCCGTGAGTTGCAATACGTGCCCTTGGATCTGATTCAGCGTGGTAAATACCAACCGCGCCGCGACATGGACGCCACGGCCCTGGAAGAACTGGCGCAATCAATCAAGGCCCACGGCGTGATGCAGCCGATTGTGTTGCGACCGATAGCGGAAGGCCGTTTTGAGATCGTCGCCGGTGAACGCCGCTGGCGAGCCTGTCAGCAGGCCGGTCTGGACAAGATTCCGGCCATGGTTCGCGAACTGCCTGATGAAGCGGCCATCGCCATGGCGTTGATCGAGAACATTCAGCGCGAAGACCTCAACCCCATCGAAGAAGCCATGGCCTTACAGCGTCTGCAGCAGGAATTTCAGCTGACTCAGCAGCAAGTTGCAGACGCGGTGGGTAAATCGCGTGTAACCATCAGCAACCTGCTGCGCCTGATTGCTCTGCCAGAAGAGATCAAAATCCTGCTCTCCCACGGCGATCTGGAAATGGGCCATGCTCGGGCCTTGTTAGGATTGCCGGCCGATCAACAGACCGAAGGTGCACGACATGTTGTCGCGCGCGGGTTAACCGTGCGCCAAACGGAAGCACTGGTGCGGCAATGGCTGAATGGCAAAGAGAAGCCAGCGGTCGAGGTCAAAGCTGATCCGGACATCACTCGCTTAGAACAGCGCCTGGCTGAGCGGTTAGGCTCGCCGGTGCAAATCAAGCATGGGCAGAAAGGCAAAGGTCAATTAGTTATCAGCTACAGCTCTTTGGATGAGCTGCAAGGGGTGCTGGCGCACATTCGCTGAAACAATTGGCCAGCGAGTATTGCCCACCCTGGCACTACAGTACGGTTGATCGCCAGCAGAGCTGCACCTATAATCGCCGCGCTGTTTTGGTGCTTCAAGTTGGTTAATTTTGTGCAGCTTGAATCGGAGTGTTGCTGGTTTGGGTATTCGTAATCAAACGCCGTTCACCCAGCAACCTGGATTTCCTGTTCTACTTTTACAGGCGAGCGTAGGCCTGCTGGTGGCTGTGCTTTTTGTTTTCGGCAAGGGCCTTACCGCAGGTTACTCAGCGCTATTTGGGGGCTTGATCGCCCTGCTGCCGAACGCGTTTTTTGCGTATAAAGCCTTTCGATATTTTGGCGCGCGTTCGA
>JAGGNC010000218.1 GCA_017886405.1 Pseudomonas sp.
GCCTTGGCGCTGGACCTCAACCCAACCGCCATCAGCAGCTTGCGCGGCCATCTGCAAACCCTGAACTGCGACAACGGCCAACTGCAACAGACCGATGCCCTGCTCTATCTGCAAAACTCTGTAGCGGTGCCGTTCGACCTGGTGTTTCTCGACCCCCCGTTTAGCCAAAACCTGCTGCTACCCACCTGCACCCTGCTGGAGCAGAACGGCTGGCTGGCAGCCGATGCCTGGGTCTACACGGAAAGCGAGAACCCGCCCTCAGGCCTCGGCATACCCGGCAACTGGCGCCTGCACCGCGAGCAGAAAGCCGGCCAGGTTTACTACGCGCTGTGGCAGCGAACTGCAGCCTAAAGCTTTTGTAGGGTGGGTTAGCCTACGGCGTAACCCACCAATCAATAGACCAAGCGCTATAAAGCCCTCCCTAGGCCAGGCTCTGCCATTCAGGTGCTTCATTTAGCTTCCGTTTCGCCGCGCCAGACCCTAGCCTGAGGGCTTTCCCAACTGACACCCCAACCATGACCACACCCTTCAAGCCCGCCTGGTGGCTACCCGGCCCGCACCTGCAAACGCTGTGGAACCCGATGTGTCGTCAAGCGGCGAAGCTGGAGCGCCAGCGCGAACGGCTGTGGCTTGAGGATGGCGACTTTCTTGACCTCGACTGGCACGGCCCACATCAAGCGGAGGCGCCGCTGGTGCTAGTGCTGCACGGCCTGACTGGCTCTTCCAACTCACTCTACGTGCTGGGCCTGCAGAAAAAACTGGCCGCCCAAGGCTGGGCCAGCGTGGCGTTGAACTGGCGTGGCTGCTCCGGTGAGCCGAACCTGCTGGCCCGTGGTTACCACTCTGGCGCCAGCGAGGACTTGGCCGAAACCGTGCGTCACCTGCGCGCCCAGCGGCCGATGGCGCCGCTGTATGCAGTGGGGTATTCGCTAGGCGGCAATGTGCTGCTCAAGTACCTCGGTGAAACGGGTGCCGGCAGCCAGTTGCAGGGCGCAGCGGCTGTCTCGGTGCCGTTTCGCCTGGACCAGTGCGCCGACCGCATCGGCATGGGCTTCTCACGGGTTTACCAGCGCCACTTTATGCGCGAGATGGTCGCCTACGTGAAGGACAAGCAGCGCCTGTTCGCTCACCAGGGCATGGCTGACCGGCTGACTACCCTGGAGAAACTCGGCCCCCTGGATAACATGCGCACCTTCTGGGATTTCGACGGCCGCGTCACTGCGCCGCTGCACGGCTACGCCGACGCCGATGACTACTATCGGCGTGCCTCCAGCCGCTATTTCCTCGGCCAGATCGAAACGTCGACGCTGATCATCCAGGCCGCCGACGACCCCTTCGTCTTCCCGTACAGCCTGCCAGATGCGAGTGAACTGTCGCCGAGCATCGAATTTGAACTGCATGCCCACGGTGGCCATGTCGGCTTTGTCGAAGGCCGTCTGGGTAAGCCGGAATACTACCTAGAGCGGCGCATTGCGCAGTGGCTGAAACAGCAGGCGGCAGCTAACCCTTAGGCTCAAATCACCTGATCCAACGGCACATGCAGTTTGGCGTACAACGCCTCTACCGCTTCGCGTGCCTGCGGCGCGGTATAGCCGCCTTCCAGCGCTAACACTTGGTAGATGCCACGCCGGAGCATTTCTTCACTGAGGTCTCCGGGGTTGCCACGGGTGGTGCAGAGGAAACGCACCCAGGACGTCATGATGATCCAGCTGTTGAGGGTCAGCGCCTCGATCTGCGCCGCATCCATTAACAGAATGCCCGCCTCAACAAAGCCCTGATAGATACCCTGCGCCTGCACTAAGCAGCGCTGGGCGAACAGTCGGTAGCGCTCGGCCAGTGCCGTGTCGCTGTCGAGCAAGTGCTCTAGATCTCGATGCAAAAAGCGGTAATGCCACATGGCCGCCAGCAAGGCTTCCAGATAGAAGGTCTTGTCTTGCACGGTCAGCGCCCGACCCTGAGGACGGCGCAGGAAGGTATCCACCTGGCTTTCATAGAGGGCGAACAGCTCGGCGATGATCGCCTGCTTGTTGCGGAAGTGGTAATACAGGTTGCCCGGTGAAATACCCAGATGCGCGGCGATATGGTTGGTGGTCACGCTGCGCTCGCCCTGGGCATTAAACAGCGCCAGGCTCTCCTGAATGATGCGTTCGCGGGTTTTCAGTGGGGCAGACATAAGCGGATCATTCTCAATTCGAAAGCCCGGCAAAGGTACACGTACAACCGCATAAAGAGCTACCCAGCGCCGAACCAGGGCACCGGCGCTGACTTCATTGACATGGGAACACCGGATAATCGTTACCTGCTATTTGACAGATTAGAGTAATTGCTCTAAAAATCCAGTCTATCTTTCCTGCAGTCACCTCACTTCACCTGATGCACTGCATTGCTGGAACGCCAAGGAGCAGCACCATGGTCGCCGACGTCGCTTATCTCGAACAAAGCTTGCACAACAGCCAAGAGCAAATCAGCCAGTTGCAGAGCAGCTTTGCCCGTCAGCGGCTGGCGTATAAAGCCAATCCCATGCCCTCCGCCGAGCAACGGATCCAGTGGCTCAACGTGTTGCGCGAGTTACTCAGCACTGAGCGCGAAGCATTTATCAGCGCCATTAACCAGGACTTCAGCAACCGCAGTGCCGACGAAACCCTGCTGGCGGAAATCATGCCCAGCCTGCAAGGCATTCATTACGCGAGCAAACACATTAAAAAGTGGATGAAACCCTCGCGGCGCCACGTCGGCATGGCTTTTCAGCCGGCCGCGGCCAAGGTCATCTACCAGCCGCTGGGCGTAGTCGGGGTGATTGTGCCGTGGAACTACCCACTGTTTCTTGCCATCGGCCCGCTGGTTGGCGCACTGTCAGCGGGTAACCGGGTGATGATCAAGATGAGCGAGTCGACTCCGGCCACCGCGCAACTGGTCAAGGATCTGCTGGCTAAAGTCTTCCCTGAAGATTTGGTCTGCGTGGTACTGGGCGAGGCGGAAGTCGGTATGGCCTTCTCCAAGCTGCCGTTCGATCATCTGCTGTTCACTGGCGCAACCAGCATTGGCAAACACGTGATGCGCGCGGCGGCCGAGAACCTGACGCCGGTCACTCTGGAGCTGGGCGGTAAGTCGCCGGTAATCGTCTCAGCCGATGTGCCGCTGAGTGACGCCGCAGAGCGGGTCGCCTTTGGCAAAACGCTGAACGCCGGGCAGACCTGCGTCGCCCCCG
>JAGGNC010000271.1 GCA_017886405.1 Pseudomonas sp.
AAAGCGGTGGTGGTTGTGCAGGTTATCGATGAACTCTGCCGCGCCTTGCTCGATGGGGATAACGGCCACATCGAGTCCCTGGCGTACCAGCAAGGCGACTTCAGCGCTTTGGGTATCAATTGCCTTCAAGCGAGTAGCGGTGGCTTCATCCTGATGGGCGGCCCACAGCGAAACCACTGCGTAGCGCGAGCGCACCAGCTGAACGCTCGGGTGCAGGGTGAAGCTTACCCGCGCCAGGGAACTTTCATCGCCAAGCAGCTGCGCCAGTTCGGTTAATGCTAAAGGGGCAGCATCTGCCGCGTGGTAGGCCTTTACGTAAGCCATTTCCAAACGGGCCAGATCAGCCAGATAAGGCAGGCTGGAAGCGGGTTGAAAGCCTTCAATGAAGTCGGCAAAACGTTCGCCATAAAACACCAGCAAGGGTGAATGTGGCGGCTGCGCGCGAACAAACACGCTAGCCATCGCCCTAAAGAACTCATCACCAACCAGCGCCTGGGTCACAGGGAAAGTGTCCGCCAGTGCTTCGATAAGCGATACCGCGACGTTGTTGCGATACACCGCAAAGCGTTGAGCCGGATCGGAGCCGTTCCAGGTATGCAGGCCCGGCGGGCACGCCTCCTGTAATAAGCAGGCCGCGAACTCATCATGGCGCATCATGCTGGAACCCTGTTCAGGGCTTTAGAGGATGCAGCAACTTCGCCTAAGTGATTCATCCGTGTTTCTGCATGGCGGGCTTCTGCGAGGAGAACCGCAAGTTCGGGGAGATTACTGTCGCGCTCGATCAATGTCGGTTTGGGCCCCGTCAATCCCAGAGTAAAACCATAGAGTTCCCACACGCATGGCGCGACGGGCGAGCCATGGCTGTCGATCAACAATGGCGCACCGGTGCTGTCCATCTCTTCGGCAAATCCAGCCAGGTGGATTTCAGCAATGGCCTGCAGCGGTAAGGCCTGGATGTACGCGCGGGGATTGTCACCATGATTGCTGCAGGTCACATGCACATTGTTGACGTCCAGTAACAGGCCGCACCCCGTGCGCCGTATGACTTCGCCGATAAAGTCAGTTTCGGTCATGGTCGAGGTGGAAAACTCTACATAGGTGGCCGGGTTTTCCAGCAGCATGCGTCTGCCAAGACGTGTCTGCACATGGTCAATGTGCGCACACACGACCTCAAGCGTGTTGTCGGTGTAGGGCAAGGGCAGCAGGTCATTGAGAAAGGTGCCGCCGTGACTGGACCAGGCCAGGTGCTCTGAAAAGGACTCTGGCTGGTAACGCGCCAGCAATACGGCGAGCCGTGTTAGATGCGCTTCATTCAGCGGTTCTTGCCCACCAATGGACAAGCCCACGCCATGGATCGAGAGCGGGTAGTGCGCGCGAATCTGTTCCAGGTAATGGTGGTAAGGGCCGCCCGCTACCATGTAATTCTCGGCATGGATTTCAAAGAATCCCAGCGCCGGTTTTTGCGCCAGAACATCGCGAAAGTGTTCGGGCTTCAAACCGATGCCTGCCCTGTTAGGCAGCAGGGTGGGCGCAGCAAGTGCAGCGCCCACCTCGAACGGCGGGTGAGCAGGAGATTGATTCATAGCAGCACTCCGCACCGTTTGCGGGTTGGTTAGGCGCTTTTTTCCTTGAATTCCTCAAATTGGCCAAAGCCGGTTGGCGACCTAGGGGATGCAGTTTCTTCACAAGTGCCCTTGGGTACCAAGGTCCACGCATCGCCTTGGTAGTCGACCTTAGAGGTGCCTGCGCACGAAGTGCCCGCGCCTGCTTTGCAGTCGTTTTTGCCTTTGAGTGCGACGCCGAAACATTTCTCTTGGTCGGCCGCTTGGACCGTTATAGGGGTAGCAGCAATCGCCAGTGCTGCGCTTAGCGCCATTGCCAGAGAGGCGGCAGAGATTGTTTTATTCATGGGTCAATTCCTTCAGACGTTTAAAAGAATGCAGAGAAGAGGCGTGGAGTATTTACCCCACACCCTTTAGAGCAAGTGACCTGCGACTTGTTACAAGGGCGAAGCCGATTTAGCAGATATTGGCTTTCTCAGCATAGGCTACGCAATGATTGAGCGACGCAAGCACCGTGATCAGCAAGGCAGCTGTAAGCTCAGGTGGTTAACTCGGCACTGCCGTTCTCTTTGACGCACCGATCTATCATTTTGATAAAACAGCCGAGGCGACAACGAGTCGGACACTGGAAAGCTGGGTGCTCTCCGCTATGTCAAGCAGAACACGCCAATGGGGCAAAAGGTCGGCTGTGCCAACAGCCTGCAGGCTTCCATGCTCATATTTATAGACATACGTCGAGTCGAAGACGAACTGGATGTGAAGATCAGTGCGCTGTGCCAGTGGCGTTACGTCGGGGTTTAGATTATCCAAAATCATGACGTCGCTGCCGAGCGTTGGCCAATAGGCCAATACCATGTGTGCCTGACCATTTTGCCCAAGGGTGGTGTAAAGCAGGCGTAGTTTTTCTTCAGCGAAGCCTAGCCGTAATAGCGTGAAGTACTTTGCTAGGGCGAAGTCCTCGCAGTCCCCGGCGCCGAGCTCGAGGGTCTCTTTGAGCGGTGCCCAGTGATCGCTGACGTTCCACAACTCGGCATCTTCTGCATAGCGGATATGTGCGTTGAAGAAGCGATTGACCTGCTGCAGCTTTTGCAACTCGGGTGTATCCGGCAATTCGGCCAGAAGCGTTTGCCATGCCTGCAGGCGTTGCGCCGCTCTATATTCGCCTGCGGTTGTGCTGCCGGAACCGGCATGGGCAGGCATCCATCCATAGCCCAGCAGAATCAACAATAGGCCAACCACGCTGCGAGGCGCTATGAACAAAGACAAGAGCTTCGGCAAAAAAGTGCTCCTTGAAGCAGTGCAACAGCGGACTTGGCGTGCTGCCGAACCTTAATGCCAGCCTTGTTGCTGGATCAAGCTACGTTCGTCGCTGTCGTTGTTCATGCATGTTTAGGCTGTAACAAAGGAGTTCGTCAGTCATCTGAGTGGTGTAAGGCAACTATGGAGGATGACATCATGAAAACCCTGATCACTATGACTGCACTGGTTACTCTGCTGGTGGGCTTCGGTACCGCCACGCAAGCCTCAGAAACCCCATCACCCTGGTCCGCGCAAGCGCCCCAATTGCAACTGGCTGAGGGCGGCAGCGAGCGCGTCATACGCCGACAGCAACGCATGCAGGTTTTGGCCGTAGAGCGTGGCCA
>JAGGNC010000086.1 GCA_017886405.1 Pseudomonas sp.
CCACGCAGCGGTTCCAGCGGTAGCAGGGCATCATGATCAGGTCGTTGAACAGCTCTAAACCTTCGGTGGCGATGGCGAAATCGACGGTGCCATCGGCGGCCATCTCGGCGATCTGCATAGGTGTGCCTTGGTGCATGTGCAGGGACACGTCCGGGTACTGTTTGATAAATGCGCTGATCACCGGCGGCAGGGCATAGCGCGCCTGGGTGTGAGTGGTGGCAATCGACAGCGTGCCTTTCTTCTCGTTGGAGAATTCCTGGGCGATCTGCTTGATGCTTTCAACCTTGCGCAGGATCTCGCCGGCGGTGTTGATGATGCGCTCGCCGGCCGGCGTGATGCGGGTCAGGTGTTTACCGCTGCGGGCGAATACTTCCACGCCCAGTTCGTCTTCCAGCAGGCGGATCTGCTTACTGATACCAGGCTGCGAGGTGTAGAGGCTTTGTGCCGTGGCAGAGACGTTGAGGTCGTGATGCGCGACTTCCCAGATGTAACGCAGTTGTTGGAGCTTCATAAGAATCCCTCAAAGCAGGAAGACAGCCGTTCAGGTTACCGGCGTTTTATATAACCATAATTGTAATTTAAGCATTAAATATAGACAAAAAAATAAAACCTGCAGCGCTGGTTTAAAGATCGCCACGACCCCGGTGTTGCAGCACTGGCAACAAGTACTGCGGCATCTCGGACAGTTGTACCAAGCGCGACGCGGTGCGTCCCAGCGCGACGGCCATGTCTGTTACATGGCTGTGGCTACCTAAGACCAGCAGAACTACGCCGAGTTGCTGCGCTTCATCGAGTATCACCATTGGAGGGTTGCCCTTTGTCACGCGCACAGCGTTGACCCGTTCAAGATCTTCTATGAACTCGCCAATCTCATCACGTAACCCCTCCAAAATCCGCTGTTGGATACTCGCCATCACGGTGCTCACACCGCTGCTGCGCCGCTCCTTGAGACGCCCCTCATTTAGGTAGGTCTGCAGCGCTGACTCGGCGAACAGGCCCATGGGTTACACGGCGTGCACCACCTACAGGCTGGTATTGAAGGCGCGGGTGAGCGCCAGGGCATGCCGCAGGATGGCGGGGGGAGGTATAGGCCGAGGTCCGTGGCATAAAGAATCGAGCGGATCATTCGGCCTCCTTGACTGCCTGACTGGCAGGCCTGAATTGAGCTTAGCCGTGCAGTCCACAAGTCAAAGAAAGCTGATGGTTTGAGGACGAAAGGCTCTATACAAATAAAGCCTGGTCAACGCTCTTGCGCAGGCGGCAACGCTTAAAACCTAAACAGGTTGTTAAAGCGGCGGCTCGTTGCTGATGCCATGGGGTACGTGTCCAGTGGCAACCACGTCGCGGGTTTTCTCGCAGTGTCCGGCCTGGTCGTCGAAGAACACATCGGCGCCGAAGGTTTCTAGAATTGCGGCTTTTTCTAAACCACCGAGGAAGTACGACTCATCCAGGCGGATATTCCACTCACGCAGCGTACGAATAACCCGCTCATGGGCCGGGGCCGAGCGCGCGGTGACCAGCGCCGTGCGGATCGGGCACTGCTCTTCGGGAAATTCCTGCTGCAGGCGATGCAGGGCCGCGAGGAACGGCTTGAACGGGCCGCCACCAAGCGCGTCACGGGCCGACTGGCGTTCGTGGCTCTGAAAGGCTTCCAGGCCTCCCTGCTGGAAGACCCGCTCGGACTCATCGGAAAACAGCACGGCATCGCCGTCGAAAGCAATCCGTAGCTCGTTGCTGGCCGCGCGCCGCGCGCCGCCGGAGAGAATGGTCGCTGCGCCAAACCCGGCTCGCAGCGCGCTGCGCACGTCTTCGGCATGGGTGGAGAGAAACAGGTGACAGCCGAAAGCGGCCAGATAAGGATCGGGGCTGCGCCCGCCAACAAAGGCGGCACGGGAGATGCCAAGCCCGTAGTGCTGAATCGAGTTGAACGCGCGCAGGCCGGTGTCTGCGCTGTTGCGTGAGACCAGAATGACCTCGACTCGCTGTTGCTTGAGAGCAGCGTTCAGCGCCAGTAATTTTTCGACTAGGGGAAAAGCATCGCCGGGGGGGAGTATCTCGTCCTCATGCTCGATCTGGTATTGACGATAGGCCTCGACGCCCTGGCTTTCATAAATCTGGTGGCTATCGCGCAGGTCGAACAGCGCACGTGAGGAGATTGCCAGTATCAGTTTGTCGCCTAATCCCTTGCTCATGGTTGCTCCAGTCTTACGGTTGGCGTTGTTCGAGGAAACGTAGGGTCTGATAGAGCATCTCGGTTCGCGGCATGGGGCAACCGGCCTGGGCTGCGGCAGCCAGCGGGGCGGCATAAATGGCGTGCAGCTCAAGCGGTCGCTGCAGGGCAAAGTCATGGTACATGCTGGGCAGGTAATCCGGCATGCGGTCGGTGGCGGCCAGCAGCTTGCCGGCAAACCCAGCGGGTAGCGGGTAGCCGCATGCGCCAGCAGCATCCGCCACTTCCTGCATGATCACTTCAATCAGCGCACGGCTGTCAGTGTTGCTCATCAGCGCGGTGGTGGCGCTGTTGAGCAATACCGCCAGGCCGTTGTAGGGCACGTTCCACACCAGTTTTTGCCAACGCGCCTGGTTTAGTTCGGCCATCGGGGTGGAGTCCAGACCTGCAGCCTGGAATAGAGCGCTGCCTTGTTCGAGTATCTGCTGACGGCTTTCGGCATCGCTTGCCGGGCCTGAGTGATAGCCCAGGTTGACGCCGCCCAGCGCCTGATGCTCAACCACTCCGGGCGCGCTGCGATGGGCGCAAATATAGCAAAGGCCGCCGAGCAGGTGCAGCGAGTCCGGCAGCAGCGGGCGCAGTTCGTCTTCCACGGCCAGGCCATTTTGCATCAGTACGACCTTGGCCCCAGATGCCGCCGCCTGACTGATCAACGGCGCCAGCTCAGCGTTGCTAGTGGTCTTGGCGCCGATCAGGAGCCAATCGCACGGCGGCATATCAGCAACTGACTGATAGGCCTGCACCGATTGTAGGTGCAGGTTGCCGTGCACGGCGCTATTGACCTGAAGACCCTGGCTGGCCACCGCCGCGAATTCGCTGCGCAATAGGAAGTGCACATCAAAGCCGGCGCGAGCCAACATCAGGCCATAAAAGCCACCAATCGCGCCGCTGCCGATAATGCCGATACGGGGTGCTGCACTCATTAGGGTAATTCCTCTGCGG
>JAGGNC010000154.1 GCA_017886405.1 Pseudomonas sp.
ACTCGGGTGAGGCAAATCGTCAGTAACCTGTTGTCCAATGCCTTAAAGTTTACTCGCTTGGGCCGTGTCGACATCCACGTCAATGCCCAGCCTGACGGCGTCAGGATCATTGTTCGCGACACGGGCATCGGCATTGCTGAAGATGCCCAGACACGGATATTCCATCCGTTTGCCCAAGCGGAGGTCGGCATTACCCGCCAGTTTGGTGGCACCGGTCTGGGCCTAGCACTGACTCGCAGACTCTGCGACGCCATGCACGGCAAGCTCAGCTTGGAAACACAGGAAGGTTTTGGCAGTACCTTCTCTGTCGACCTGCCACTGCCCGGCCAGATCAACACCCTGCAGCTGCCGCTGCTACGCGGACGCATTCTCGGCCTCACCCCGACCCACTCAGGGCTCAGCGCACAGTTGGCCAATCTGCTGCCGAGCTGGGGCTTGAGCTATCGACACGTAGACGTCGACAGCCAACTGACTGATCTTGATGCCGACCTACTGATCAGTGACTGTCCGCAACGCCTCACTGAGCTGCGCCAGCTCACCAGCCTGCCCATTCTGCTGATCAGTGCCTACGGCAACTTCCTCAGCAGTGAGCAGATCGAAAAGCTCGCACCAGTCGAACAACTGGCACGACCATTGTCACGCCAGGCATTACTGCAGGCAGTGCGCCTGGCCCTTGGCCAAGAAAAAAGTAAACCCCGCGAGTTACCCAGCGAACCGCACCGGGGGCGGCAGGCTCGCGTGTTGCTGGTGGAAGACAACGTGGTCAATCAACTGGTAGCCAAGGGCATGCTGGGCAAGCTCGGCTGCGAGGTGCTGCTGGCCAACCATGGCGCAGAAGCCTTGAAAATCCTGGAAACTCAGACGGTCGATCTGGTTCTGATGGACTGCAACATGCCGGTTATGGATGGCTATGAAACCACCCACAGAATTCGCCAGAATAGCGATTTCAGCGAGCTGCCCATCATTGCGTTGACGGCCAACGCGCTGCCCGATGAACGCGAGCGTTGCCGCGCAGCAGGGATGGACGACTACCTGGCCAAGCCTTTTCGCAAGGATGAGCTGGCGGCACTCCTCGATCAGTGGTTAAGCCGCATAAACTGATCGAGCAGCACCCCCACCTGACTGCGCAATGCCCCGAGCGCATCCTCATCGACACCTGACTCGCACAGCAGCTGGCGTTTCAGCGGTAGCACCTGTTCACGCAGGGCGCAGCCGGCAGGCGTCAACGCCAGATGCACCTCACGCTCATCACGGGTCGAACGCTTGCGTTGCAACAAACCCTGCAGCTCCAGGCGTTTGAGCAGCGGCGTCAGCGTGCCTGAATCGAGCAGCAGGCGCTGACCAAGCGCCTTGATCGTTGGCAATGTCGGTGGTTGCTGCTGCCACTCCCACAGCACCAACATGGCCAAATACTGAGGGTACGTTAGGCCAAGCTCATCGAGCATCGGTTTGTAGGCACGGATCACCGCCCGTGAAGCGGCGTAAAGTTTAAAGCACAGCTGGTTATCCAGCTGCAGCCCTTGCTCCGCATACAAGCTGGCCTGATTCATTTCAACAGCGCTTCGATCTCGGCAGTCAGGTCTTCAGGCTTGGTGGTCGGGGCGAAGCGCTTGATCACCTGGCCATCGGCACTCATTAGAAACTTGGTGAAATTCCATTTGATGCCCTGACTGCCGAGCAGCCCAGGTGCACTTTTCTTCAGGTTGACGAACAACGGGTGGGCATCGCTGCCATTTACATCCACCTTCTTGAACAGAGGGAAGCTCACGCCGAAATTCAACTCGCAGAACTCGGCAATCGCGCCCTCATTGCCCGGCTCCTGCTTGCCGAACTGATTGCAAGGGAAACCCAGCACCACCAGACCCTGGTCCTTGTATTGCTGCCAAACGTTTTCCAGGCCTTTGTACTGCGGGGTGAAGCCGCACTTGCTGGCGGTATTAACCACGAGCACGGCCTTGCCGCCGAAATCGGCCAAGGTCTTCTGCTCGCCCTTGATGGTGGTAACGGGAATATCAAAGAGTGCGTTGCTCATGCTGGTCATCCTAGTGAGTGGTTAATGCACGCAAGATAGCGAGCAATTAAATTGCATTCAATTTAATTGCTGATAAATTGATTCCCGTAGTTTAAATATCACCCACCTAGGGTTTTAGGCCGCTAGGAATGGCAGGCCGCAAATCAAGCGTAGGATCGTTCAGCGGCAGGTGAAAGCAACATGGAAAAAGGCGGCTACCCGTGCACGTAGCGTAACCCATTCAATCGACCGATGGCTTACGGCGCACCAGACCACTCGCTGGCTTACAGACCTCAACACGTGTTTATCCCATCCTACATTTTCAGGCATCACGCGTCGGTTTTAGCGACCAGTTTGAGCGATGCTGAATTGATGCAATAACGTAGCCCCGTCGGTGCCGGCCCATCGGGGAACACATGCCCCAGGTGGGCATCGCACTTGGCGCATTTGACTTCGATGCGGTGCATGCCGTGGTTGAAGTCATCTAGGCTGGTGATGGCTTCACTGCTGACCGGCTGGAAGTAACTGGGCCAGCCGCTGCCGGAATCGTACTTGGCATCCGAATCAAACAGCTCGGTCTGGCAGCAGGCGCACTGGTAAATACCCGGCACTTTGCTGTCATGGTATTGGCCGCTAAAAGCACGCTCTGTACCGCCTAAACGGCAGACATGAAACTGCTCCTCGGAAAGCGCTTCGCGCCAGTCTTCTAGGGGTTTTTCCAACTTATCCATAGACAAATCCTCAAATAGAAAAATCGTCTGCAACGATTTTAAAACGTCGCGCAGTGACGGCCCGCAGGGTGGCGGCCATGGATGGCACGCCATAAAAAATCGCTGGGAGCGATACTTAATGTCGCGAACCGACGACGCCATAAAAAGCCCGACCAGTCCCTTTGCCAAGGTCGGGCGGCAACGTATCATTCGACCACAGTCTGTCACTAGCGTTACAACCTGCCAAGGCTTGGCAGGTCGCTGAAAAACTACCGCCCTCGGCTATGCCGCGTTGAAATCAGCCTCGAAATGATCATGTACAGTCGTACACTGCGCTTTCTCGGCTAATTTCGCCTTGCCTAGCCGTCGCTCGCTACGTTCTTCAAAGGCCTGCTGTGCGAAACCGTGGCTGTTACGCGGTATTTCCTCATA
>JAGGNC010000261.1 GCA_017886405.1 Pseudomonas sp.
GGGGAACCGGCCAAGCCGATTGATGACCTCAAGTTCCCGGCTTTCGGCAAGAGGGACGCGGACATCTTCGAGAACAACCGGAGAAGAAGTCACCGCCGTGTTCGATCTCTTTGTAGCTCTGCTGCCGGAAAAAAACAGGATGCCGCCCGAATTGAGTGGGTTACAGATGATAGGGCTGGAGGCTTACACAACAGTGGCTAAACAGAACCGTTCAGCCGAAACCACCGACAAAAAAGGGCCGCATTAAGCGGCCCTTTTTTGTAGGTGGCGGGATCAGCCGTGCTTGCGCCGACGCCATAACCACAACGCCAACACACCCAGGGTGAGCAACAGTGGCACCAGGGCGATATTAAGGAACTTGAGCGTACTGCCCAGGGCCTCGATATCGGCATTGAGCTGGTAACGCACGTTGCGCAGCTCCTTACGAATCGCCAGCTTCTGCTGCATAAACTGTTGAACGGCGGCCTGTTGCGCCGGGGTCATTTCCAGTTCTTTGCTGGGGTCGTCACTCTGTTGCAGGACAGCCAGTTGTTGCTCGGTTTCAGCCAGCTGCGCCTGCAGGGCCTGCTCCTTCTCGCGGAACTTGACCTCAGCGTCGCGCTGAATGGCATCAACCACCTCAAACGGACGGGTAAAGCGCCCCCGCGAGCGTACGCTGATCAGCGCTTCTGAGCCGGCCAGGTTATCCAGCGCGTTAATCGCAAAGCCGGCGTTGTCCGCCCAAGGCTGTGGGATGCGCTGGCCGAAGAAGTCCTGCACCTGCACCCACATGCGGTCGGTGAGCATGTCGGTATCGGCGACCACAATCACGTTGATGGTGTCGGCCTGTTTAAGGCCATCTTTTTGCCCTTCGATACCATTAGGGAAGGCCGTCTGCACCGGACCACTGATACGTGCGGCCAAGGTGTAACGCTCACCGGTAGGCTTAAGCTCACGGATCAGCTCTTCGGGGTTGCTGAGCATGCCGATGCGGTTGACATCAAACGGCATGGCGTACTGCGAGCTGCGAATCAGCGGGGTGAAGGTGGTTTTCGCGCCTTCCAGCGGTTCCAAGATGCCTGCGGTGGCCACCGTCATAGTTTCCAGCGAGGCGGTGCTGATGTCGTCCTTGTCCAACGCATTCTTCGGCAGGCTCAGCCAGGCCGCGTGGCGCACCGGACGCTGACCCTGGCCCATACCCACTGACATGGCATAGGCGCCATCGCCGACTACCTGGTCCGGCACCATGCGCAGGCCCCAGGCCTTGAACAGTGCTGGCAGATCGGAGGCCTTGTCGACCACCCTCTCGCCCGGCATCTCAGCCTGGGTATCGGCCTCGCTGAAGGGGTCGACAAAGGTCAGCAGCTTACCGCCGCGCAGGACGAACTGATCAATTGCATAGAGGGTCTGCTGGGTCAGCTGCTTGGGATGGATCAGCAACAGCACAGAGACGTTCTCGGGGATCAGGTCGACATCAGGCTTAAGGCTTTCGATCTGGAACAGCTGGCGAATTTCCTCGATCAGCATCCACGCCGGCGTCGGCTGGCGCGCGGCCATGTCGAAACCACCGTTGACCTGCAGGCCCGCGAGCACACCCACCACCGGCCGCTCGGGCTTGGCCAGGCTCAGCACCAGGCGGCTGAGTTCGTATTCGAGGAACTCTTCCTGATCCAGGGCGAAAAAGGGAATTACCTGCGTCTTACCTTCGGCATTTTTGCCGGCCAGGCCGAAGTAAATCGAATCGCCACCCTGCTGCAGGGGAATACCCTGTAAGCCGAACTCGGCGGCCTTGTCCTCTTCCTCAGAGAAGGGTTCAGGGTCAATGATCTTCAGCTTGAGTTTGCCGCCGGCCTCGCGCTGGTAAGCCTTGAGCATTTCCTCAACGCGTTTGGCGTAGATGCGCAGGGCCGGCAGCTCTTTGGTGGCGGTGTCGGAGTAGAAGAAGTTCAGCTCTACCGGCGCGTCTAGCTCGGCAAGAATCTGCTCGGTACCGGACGACAGGGTGAAGAGCTTCTGCTCGGTCAGATCCAGGCGGGCGCCACTGAGGCTCAGGCTGGAGAACAGGTTGAAGGCGAGAAACGCCAGGGCAATGAGTGCAAGCCCGGCGCTGGAAAGCATCAGCTTTTTCATGGGCGTCCTCAGTCAGCTTTCTTCAAGTCGATAACCACCGCAGTCGCGGCCAACCAGGCGGCAATCAGGGTGAGGAAATACAGCAGGTCGCGCAAATCAATTACGCCCTTGCTGATCGCTTCAAAACGGGTCAGGAAGCTCAGCGAAGCCACCGCATCGATCAGCCACTGTGGCGCCCAGGCGCTGAAGCCATCGAGCACCATGGGGAAACCACTGACGATAAACAGGAAGCACACACTGACCGAGAGAATGAAGGCAATCACCTGATTCTTCGCCAGTGCCGACATGCACGAGCCAATCGCCAGGTAAGCACCCGCTAGCAGCCAGCTGCCGATATAACCGGTGATGATCGCGCCATTATCCGGCTCGCCCAGATAATTGACGGTAATCACCATGGGAAAGGTCAGCAGCAGCGCCAGACCGGTAAAAGCCCAGGCGGCGAGAAACTTACCGGTGACCGCCTCGAAACGGGTGATCGGCAGGGTCATCAGCAGTTCGATGGTGCCGGATTTACGTTCCTCGGCCCACAGACGCATGGCAATCGCCGGCACCAGAAACAGGTACAGCCACGGGTGAAAGTTGAAGAATGGCGCCAGGCTGGCCTGAGCGCTTTCGAAAAAGCCGCCCAAGTAGAAGGTGAACACCCCGGACAAGACCAGGAAGATCAGGATAAATACATAGGCCAGCGGCGTGCTGAAGTAGCTCGCCAGCTCGCGTTTGAAAATCACTGGTAACTGACTCATACCCCCTCCCCCCGGGTCAGGCGGCGGAACACTTCGTCCAGCCGACCGCGTTCGACATTTAATTCACGCACCTGCCAACCCCGTTCGGCGATCAGCGCATTAACCTGGGCGAAGATCACCTCACCTGGCGTAGCCAAAACGGTCAGGCTGTGTTCCAAGGCGTTTTCTTCCACCCCAGCCACGCCCGGCAGCGCCGCCAACGCAGCCTGGTCGAGCGGTTCAGCGGCTACCAGGGTGACGGCCTGGTGATAGCGCGAGCGGCTTTCCAGCTCCAGCGGCGTG
>JAGGNC010000324.1 GCA_017886405.1 Pseudomonas sp.
AAATTCTTTTCCGCCAGGTTGAGGTTGGCCTGGGCCTGGGCCAACTCGGCGCGAGTAATCGAATCATCCAGGGTTACTAGCAGCGCACCGGCTGCGATACGCTGGCCCTCGCGAAAATGCAGTTGCGCGATGCGACCGGCGATTTCCGGACGAATCATCACTGATTCATCGGGGAGCAGCGAACCGAAGGTCACCAGCTCATCACGCACCAGGCTTCGCTCGACCTTGACCACCTCGACCAGCGGCCCACCTTCAGCAAGCGCCTGCTCACTGGTAAGTGAACACAGCAAAACAAGCGTACCGAGCAACGCAGGCGTGCGGGCAAACATATACAACCCCTAGTGTTTGTAGAGGCTGAGTCTAACGTTGAGCCGTATCGATCAGCCTTAAAAAATGTTTCCCGATATTAGATGCGCTACTGGCGCATACCACGGCCACTCACCAGCAAACTAATGCACACGCCATAGAGCACTGCAGTGGCCACCAGCATAAAACCGATAGCAACCCCGATACGGATATCCGACACGCCGAGAATCCCGTAGCGAAAGGCGTTGACCATATGCAGCACCGGGTTGGCCAGCGACACCGTCTGCCAGAACGGTGGCAGCAGGCTGATCGAATAGAACACCCCGCCCAAGTAGGTTAAAGGCGTCAGCACGAAGGTCGGGATGATTGAAATATCATCAAAGTTGCGCGCAAATACCGCATTGATAAAGCCGCCCATGGCGAAAATGGTCGCGGTCAGCAACACCACCAACACGGTCACGCCGAGGTGATGCACCTGCAAATCGGTGAAGAACAGCGACAGCAGGGTAACAATCACGCCTACCGCCAAACCGCGCAGCACGCCGCCGGCCACAAAGCCGACAAGAATGATATGCGGCGACACCGGCGACACCATCAACTCCTCGATCGAACGCTGAAACTTACTGCCGAAAAAACTCGACACCACGTTGCCATAGGAGTTGGTGATCACCGACATCATGATCAGCCCCGGCACGATGTACTCCATATAAGTGAAGCCGCCCATGTCACCGATTTGCCGGCCGATCAGGTTGCCGAAGATCACAAAGTACAAAACCATGGTGATCGCTGGCGGCAGCAGAGTCTGCGGCCAGATTCGGGTAAAGCGGCGAATTTCCCGGTAGACGATGGTGCGCAGCGCCACCATGTTGGCGGCCAGCTCTGAATTCAGATACGCCGTGCTCATACAGCTCCCCCCGCTAGATTTTTCTCCACCAGGGAGACAAACAGCTCTTCAAGGCGATTGGTTTTATTGCGCAAGCTGAGCACCTCAATGTTTTGCAGGGCCAGCTGGCTAAACAGCTCGGTTACGCCCTGAGCTTTATCCACCTGCACCTCAAGGGTGTGGTGATCAAGCAGTTGTGAGGGGTAGCCGAGCAAATGCGGTGGCACCAGCAGCGACTCTTTCAGGTCAAGCAGGAAGGTCTCGACATGCAGCGTTTTCAGCAGATCCTTCATGCTGGTGTTTTGCACAATTCGGCCGTGGTCGATGATGCCGATGTTGCGGCACAGCTGTTCGGCCTCTTCCAAATAGTGGGTGGTGAGAATGATGGTGATGCCTTGCTGATTAAGCTCAGTGAGAAAGCTCCACATCGAACGGCGCAGCTCAATGTCGACGCCAGCGGTGGGCTCATCGAGGATCAATAAACGCGGCTGATGCACCAGCGCACGAGCAATCATCAAGCGGCGCTTCATGCCGCCCGACAGCTCGCGTGACGGCACATTGTGCTTGTCCCACAAACCGAGTTGGGTGAGGTATTGCTCGGCACGCGCCTTGGCGATTTTCGCCGGAATACCGTAATAACCGGCCTGGGTCACGACAATGTCGAAGGCCTTCTCGAACTGGTTGAAGTTGAATTCCTGCGGCACCACACCCAGGCAGCGCTTGAGCGCTGAGGGTTGCTTGTCGAGGTCATGGCCGAACACATTCACCGTGCCGCTGCTCTTGGTCACCAGAGTCGAGAGAATGCCGATGGTAGTGGATTTGCCGGCACCGTTGGGGCCGAGCAAGGCGTAAAAATCGCCTTCAGCCACGTCCAGATCGATGCCATGCAGCGCCTGGAAGCCGTTGCCATAGGTCTTGGTCAACTGGCGAATGGACAGAGCGGTACTCATATAAATGCGCGCACCTGATAGATAAGAAAAATTCGAGGAAGGCTGCGCCATGTAGCGCAAAGTTGCTCAAGTCTAGCGCCTGGGCGTTTACCATCGCAGCCCTTTTACCGCAAAACTGAACACGCCAAGGCTGGGCAGCAGCCTATCAGCGCCCGGTGAGGGATAAACCCGACCATTGCCGATGGTGCATATCAGTTCTATCGATACATCAATTGGGCGCAGCCTCGGCGGCAAAGTCGCCACTGATCGACAGCGCCTGCTCGGCAAACAGATGCGGATAACAGGCGGCCAGATGGCCGAAGAAAAGCTGCTCCGGCACATCGGCAAACTGGCCATGGTCACACAGGTACTCCATATGGCGTTCCCCCTGTTGATTGAAGGGATGAAAAACGCTGTCGGTGAGGCCATCGAACTCTAGTGCGGCGACATCGAATAGCTGGCACAGCGCCAGATTGAATGCCGGCGTCGCCTTGACCCAGCGGCCATTCATGTACAACTCGGTATAGGCATGCATGGCGAATACATCGCTGCGCAGCATCTCCAGCAATCGCGGAGTAGCCAGGTGATTGCGCACATCAGCCAGACCGATACGTGCCGGGATGCCGCAGTGCCTGGCGCATGCGGCCAACACGTTAGCCTTGGGCACACAGTAACTTTCCATCGTCTGTAGCGCATAGCTGGCTTTCAACGTTTCAGCATCACGGCTAAGTACATAAGGGTTGTAGCGAATCTCCTCACGTACCGCGTAATACAAGCTGACAGCCTGTTTAATCGGGTCGCGGCTGGCCCCGCGATATTTTTCTGCGAACTCCACCAGCGCTGGGTGGTCATTATCGATGAAGCGGCCGGGCTCAAGGTATTCACGCATCAGGGTTTCTCCATGATTGAGAACCCAGTCTAGCGACGCGAGTCCGGCCAATGTCACGACGATTCGGACAAGCTCGCCGCTCTTGTCGCCATCCGGGGCGATTACGCTCATGGACCACGCTAATGAT
>JAGGNC010000221.1 GCA_017886405.1 Pseudomonas sp.
GCCCTGCAGTTGCGGACGCTTTTAGCGCCCGTTTTCGACCTTGCGACATAGTGGCCTGTGTGGCTATTTCAATTAACCAACTAGCCGTACAGGCCACTAGAGTCCTTTAAGGCGCTGCGTCTTGCAGCTTCGCTATTGCGCATTAGTCCCATGCAAATAAGGGCGAACTGGCGCTGCAATTTGGCATCCAAGTTGAACCCTTATCGTGTGAGATGGAGAAAAGTATGGCAGCCCCCGTCCTGTTAATAACTGGCGCCTCATCCGGCATTGGTGCCGCTACCGCTCGTCAAGCCGCTAAAGCCGGATACCGGCTGGTATTGGCCGCCCGATCAAACGACACGTTGCAAACCCTGCAGCAGGAGCTCGGCGGTGCAGACCGGGCGATAGCGGTCACCTGCGATGTGCAGAACCATCAAGACCAGCTCAACCTTGCTCGCGAGGCGCAGGATGCCTTCGGTCAGATAGATGCGATCTTCGCCAATGCTGGGCGCGGCGGTGAGCCAGGCGGTTTCAGTGAAGCCGATCCGCAGGTGTGGCGAGACATGATCCTGACCAATGTGCTGGGTGTGGGCATGACCATACAAGCGTGCATGCCCGCGTTGCGTGCGAGCCGCGGACATGTGCTGCTAACAGGCTCGGTAGCGGGTCGGGTGACTATTCCCGGCTCCATGTACAGCGCGACGAAATGGGCTGTTTCGGCGATCGGTCATGGTCTGCGTGAAGAGCTAAGAGGCAGTGGCATCCGTGTGACGTTGATTGAACCGGGCATGGTCGATACCGCTTTTTTCGATAAACCTCCGGCCAATGCGCTGCAGCCTGAGGACATCGCTCGTGCCGTGCTCTATGCCCTTTCGCAACCGCCACACGTGGACGTCAATGAGGTGCTGGTCAGGCCTACGTCCGTGCTTGAATAAGGTGATTTTGTCGCGTTGCCTGGCCGTTCTTGAAAGAGCATCAGTTTGGCCGCATCAATGTGGCCAAACGGGCCGCGCTAAAGCGCGTTAGTTTCAAGCAACTTGCGGACTGATTGGCGCTGCAGCCAGTGCAGACGTGCAGCAGATCGTAAAGAGTCAATCGCAGAGGCGGTCGCGGCCTTGCTGCTTGGCCCGATACAACGCGCTGTCGGCGCGGGCGATCAGGCCTTGCAGGCTGTCCTTGGGCTGCTTCTGCGCCAGACCGATCGATACGGTAACGCCAGGTAATACGCCAATTGGCGAATGGAATGAGCTGACAAGGTGCAGGGCCTGACGCAGCCGCTCGCCAATGTTGCGGGCTTCCTCGCTGCCGCTTTCCGGCAGCAAAATAACGAACTCTTCGCCGCCGAAACGGCTCAGGCTGTCCTTGGGCCGCAGCTGATTGCGCAGGGTATGCGCCATCCAACACAGTGCATAGTCGCCGGCGAGGTGGCCGTGCTGGTCGTTGTAGACTTTGAAGTGGTCGACATCGAGCATCAGCATGCACAGTGGCTTATCGTTAAAAGCACTGCGGGTACTTTCGCGCTCGAAGATATGTTCCAGCCAGCGGCGGTTATAGGCCCCGGTCAGAGGGTCGATATTGGCGGTACGTTCGCTGTCGAGAATGATGCGGTTGCCTTTGCGCACGCGGTCGCAGAGCAACTCCAGCAGGTTGTGCATTAATTCGGGCGATTGCTGGAACAGCTTGAACAGCGATTCTCGGTGCAAGCGCAGCACGCAACAGGACTCCGTCGCCACTACATAAGCGGAGGGGTGATCATTGTCGATAAAGCTGATTTCGCCGGCGCAGTCGCCAACTTTCAGGGTGCTCACCGCCTGACTGTCGAGCGAGCCGAGGTGGACCTTGAGTTGGCCCTGAAGCAGCAGGTAGAGGTACTGGTTGCGGTTGAAGGGCGAGAGCAATACTTCGCCGGCTTCCAGGTCGCAGGCACGAAATTCTTTTAGCAGCCGGCTGATGCTGCTGGCAGCGACATTATTGAACAGTCGCAGATGGCGAAGTTGCTGCAGGTCGGCCTGCCACGAAGCGGTTTTCATCGCGCAGCCAAGTGCGGTTGTGTATTCGGCAAACTGGTCATCGCTAAATCTCCATGCACGATTGCGAACACCATGCATGAACATATTCCGCTGACCGTGGGCTGACAATGCCTGTCTGACGCGTGGCGACCGATGCCTTGAGGTTGAATAGCGGGTCACACTTTTGGTGCTATCCATGCGCCAGCATCTGCTTACTCTGCGCTATGCAGTTCCATGGCCACAGCAAAGCCAGCCAGGTGCTTGACCACGGCGTCAGCCCGCGCGGCTTGGCCGGCTGGCCCGGAGATATGGGCGACCTGGCCGCGCTGGTGATCAATGAGTACTTCCCGCGCAGACGCTGATCCAGTTCGGCCGGCGCCGCCGGGTAGACGCGACCAATGGCATCGAAACGCAGCGTCGGTTTAACCGTCTTACCCACGGCGGTCAGTGGAATGGCTTCAATGATCCAGGCGTCTTTGGGAATCGCCGCGCGTTCGGGAATGTGTTCGGCGGCATGCGCCAGCAGTTCAGCTGCTCTGGCCTGGGCGCCGGGCTTGAACTGCAGGTAAACCACCGGGAGTTCGCCGGCCTGATCATCGGGCTTGCCGACGGCAGCAGCCATGGTCACGGCATGACGCTTGTGCAAGGCTTCTTCAAGCATTTGCGGGTCGATATTGTGGCCGCACGGATAATCAGGTCCTTGCGGCGACCGATCAGCCAGATATAGCCATCGGCATCCACACGCCCAGATCGCCGGTGTTGAACCAGTTGCCTGCGACCCAGATGCCGGTTTGTTTGCTGCTCTGCAGGTGCCCTTTGAACACCGTGGCGCCGCGGATGCACAGGTTGCCGATTTCATGTGGCGCTGCATTGCTTAGGGCGCTGTTTTCCTCGTTGAGAACCTTAATCGCTACTTCGCACTAGGCCATCGGCAAGTCGATGGACTCAGGTCGACGTTCAGCCGCCTTAGGTTGGCGCAACTGCCACAGGTGCCTTCGGTGAGGTCGTAGCCTTCGATTAGGCGGTGGGGCCGGGAACGATTACGCCGGTGACGTGGAGCAGCGCCAAGCCGCACAGGGTGACATCGCCCGCCACCAAGCCAGTTACCAGATTCATGCAGTAGGCCATGGCCACTTCATTGC
>JAGGNC010000128.1 GCA_017886405.1 Pseudomonas sp.
CTAGGACAGCTGAATCCAGGTGGTCTTCAGCTCGCAGTACTGATCGTGGGCGTAGATCGACTTGTCGCGGCCACCGAAGCCAGACTGCTTGTAGCCGCCGAACGGGGTGCTGATGTCGCCTTCGGAGAAGCAGTTGACCGAGACGGTGCCGGCGCGGATCGCCGCAGCCATGCGGTGCGCGCAGTTGATGTTGGCGGTCCACAACGAGGCAGCCAGGCCGTAGCAGGTGTCGTTGGCGATGGCGATGGCCTCTGCCTCGGTGTCGAAGGCGATCACCGCCAGCACCGGACCGAAGATCTCGTCGCGAGCCACCGAAGAGGCGTTGGTGGTCTCATCGAAGATGGTTGGCGCGACGAAGTAGCCGCCGCTTTCGGCATGCAGGCGCGCACCGCCGGTGACCAGCTTGCAGCCCTCCGCCTTGGCCTGCTCGATATGCGCCAGGACCTTGTCCATATGCGCCTGCTCGATCAGCGCACCGAGTCGTACGCTGGGGTCCAGCGGGTCGCCGGTGACCCAATCTTCGAGTTGGCTGAGCATTTCCTTGAGCAGCGCGTCCTTGATCGAGCGATGAACGATCAGCCGCGAGCCGGCCGAGCAATTCTCGCCCATGTTCCAAAACGCGGCGCTGAGCACATTGCTGGCCACTGCCTGCAGGTCGCCGGCATCTCCCATCACCACCTGCGGGTTCTTGCCGCCGCACTCAAGCACTACGCGCTTAAGGTTGCTCCTGGCCGAGTACTCGAGAAACAGCCGGCCGACCTCGGTGGAACCGGTGAAGGCGGTCATGTCGATATCCGGGTGCAGGCCGATGGCCTTGCCGGCTGTGTGACCCAGGCCCGGCACCACATTCAGCACGCCGGCCGGGATGCCGGCCTCGAAGGCCAGTTCGGCCAGACGCAAAGTGGCCAGGGAGGTCAACTCGGCGGGCTTGAGGATCACGCTGTTGCCGGTGATCAGCGCCGGACCGAGCTTCCAACCCGCCATCATGCAGGGGAAGTTCCATGGCAGCACGGCGCCGACCACGCCGACCGGTTCGCGCTTGATCATGCCAATGTTGCCGGGGGCGGAGGGCGACAGGGCGTCATACAGCTTGTCGCCGGCCTCGGCGTGCCAACGGATGGTCGCGGCGGTGTCGGGGATGTCGATGGCGTAGCACTCGCCGACCGGCTTGCCGGCTTCCAGCGATTCCAATACCGACAATTCCAGGCGATTGGCATCGATCAGGTCGGCGAAGCGGATCATTACGGCTTTGCGCTCGGCCGGCGCCAGCCGGGACCAGACGCCGGCGTCGAAGGCGGCGCGGGCCGCTTTTACCGCGCTGTCGACATCCTCAGCGTCGCAGGCGGCGACTTCGGTCAGTACCTGACCGGTGGCCGGATTCAGGGTGCTGAAGGTGGCGCCGGAGCGGGCGGCGACGAAACGGCCGTCGATAAAGGCCTGGTTGCGGTATTCCAGGCGCTCGACCTGCTGATCGATGGCGCTGCGGGTGAGGGTGTCAGTCATGGTTATTCTCCTGAAGGTTGAGACGTCTCAGAGTTCTACGCCGGCGGTCCACTCTTTCCAGGCGATGGACGAGCGCACGCCCAGGCCCAGCAGCGGTTCGGGCGGATTGCGCGAGGGTTTTGGTTGTTCCAGCATGATGTTCAGCAGGTCGCTGTCCAGGCCCAGGGCGTACTCGGCGATCAACTTGCCGGAGATGGTGCTGCGGGTCAGACCCAGGCCGTTGCAGCACAGCACGCTGAAAACCTGCGGGGCGATCTCGCCGAACACCGAGCCGTTGTTGCGCGAGATGCACAGGGCGCCGCCCCAGGTGTATTCAAACTCGACCTCCGGGAGCATCGGGAAGCGGCTCTCGAACGACTTGCGATGCGTGCGTTTGACCCGTTGCAGGGTGCTGGCCGAGGCCTGCACCTCGGGATTGTAGGTGAAGGAATTGCGCACACAGATACGTCCATTGGCCAGGCGCCGCACGGTGGAGCCCAGCGGGTCGGCCGGAATCAGCCCCCAGCTTTCATCACCGCCGAGGCGCACCAGCTCCTCCGGGGTCAGTTGGCGAGTCATGCTGCCGTAGGTGTAGACCGGCACCAGGGGACCCTTGAGACCGAGTTGGCCGAAGTTGGAGGCATAGGCGTTGTTGGCCAGCACCATGCGTGGCGCCTTGATGCTGCCATGGGCGGTGCTCAGAACATGGGGCTTGCCCACTTTGATATCCAGCACCGGGCTGTCTTCGAACAGCCGCACGTTGGCGGGCAGGCTCTGCCCCAGCCCGCGAGACAGCGCCGCCGGTTGCACCAGTACGGCGCCGGGCGCATGCAGACCGGCCTGGTAGAAATCGCTGCCGGTGACGGCCTTCATCTCTTTAGCATTGAGCAGGCGATAGGGCTCGCCCAGTACGCTGAGGCCCTTGGCGAACTCCTCCAGCGCGTGGCTGCCGCGATCATTAGCAGCGCCGTGCAGCTTGCCCTGCTCGCGCCAGTCGCACTGGATGCCGTGGCGTTCGACGATTTCGCGGGTGTAGTCGATGGCACCGCGGCTGAGGCGGATGATTTTCTGGTCGGCCTCCTGGCTGCTGGTGTAGCTGTGCGAGGTAAGGTCATGAGGCAGGTCGACCATGAACCCCGAATTGCGCCCGGCCGCGCCAAAACCGACGCGTTTGGCATCAATCAGGGCAATTATTGCGTCCGGTTGCAGCTCGGCCAGACGGCGGGCGGCGGCCAGGCCGGCATAGCCGGCGCCGAGCACCACCCAGTCGGCCTGCACGGTGCCGCGCAGCGGTGTGCTGGGCGGCGCGGGCGGCAGGATTTCATACCAGCCGCTGAGACCATCGTTTTGGGGCAGGAAGTTACATTGCAGTTGCATAGAAGGTGCCTCCACAACTGCGGGTTAACCGCGATGGGCGATCAATTGCTCGTAGGTCTGCTTGAAGGCGGCGTGTTCGGCCTCGTTCAGCGGCAGCAGCGGACGCCGGGTCAGGCCCACCGGCAGGCCGGCCAGCTCGCAGCCGGCCTTGATGTATTGGCAGAACTTGCCGCCCTGTTCCAACAGATTGAGCATCGGCAGCAGACGTTGGGCCAGCTGGCGGCCTTTGAGCATGTCCTGCTCGACAACACAGGCCTGGTACAGGG
>JAGGNC010000112.1 GCA_017886405.1 Pseudomonas sp.
CTCGGGCACCGGGCGATAGGTCAGTGGTATGAGCTGGGTGTCTATCGCCCGGTGCCCGAGGATCTACCGCCCCTGTGGTCACGATTTCGACAGCTCCAGCAGCCTACTGCAATTTGATCAGGACCCAAGTGTGAGTCAATTCTTCCAGATGCATCCGGAAAACCCCCAGGCGCGCCTAATCAAAAAGGCGGTGGAAATTATCCGCAACGGTGGGGTGGTGATCTATCCAACCGATTCTTCCTATGCCGTGGGCTGCCAGATTGGCGACAAAACGGCTATTGAACGCATTCGCCGCCTGCGCCAACTGGATGACAAACACAATTTCACCCTGGTATGCCGCGATTTGTCGCAGCTGAGCACGTTCGCCAAGGTCGACACCTCCGCCTTTCGCCTGCTCAAGAGTCATACACCAGGGCCTTACACCTTTATTCTCAATGCCACCCGTGAAGTACCGCGCATGCTCCTGCACGCCAAGCGTCGGACTATTGGCTTGCGGGTGCCCAGTCATCCGATTGCCATGGCCTTGCTAGAAGAGCTTAACGAGCCGCTGATGAGCGTCAGCCTGATTCTGCCGGGCGAAGAGTTGCCGATGAGTGAGCCCTACGAGATGCGGCAAATGCTTGAGCATCAGGTTGATCTGATCATCGATGGCGGTTTCGGCGGGCTGGAGGCCTCCACTGTGGTCAGTCTGCTCGACGCTGAGCCTGAGGTATTTCGCGTGGGTTGCGGTGATCCGTCGCCTTTTACGGATGATCTTTGAGCCTGGGTATATATAATCGGGCTTCTTTCGAGTTTTCAGGTAATTGGTTTTGAGTCTTGTTGACGCTGAACGCCGCGTGCTGTCTGGCATGCGCCCAAGTGGGCTGCTACACCTAGGGCATTACCAAGGGGTGCTGAAGAACTGGGTGAAGTTGCAACACACCTATGAATGCTTCTTCTGTATCGTTGATCTGCACGCGCTGACCACCGACTACGACGATGTCGGCCCTTTGTCCCAGCGGGTCATGGACATGGCTGTTGACTGGCTGGCGGCCGGCGTTAGCCCTAGTTCGGCGACGCTGTTTATCCAGTCGCAAGTGCCCGAGCACGCCGAGTTGCACCTGCTGCTGTCGATGATCTGCCCGCTCAGTTGGCTTGAGCGCGTGCCGTCCTACAAAGAGCAGCAGGAGCAGCTGCACGGCAAAGACCTGAGCACCTTTGGCTTTCTCGGTTATCCCTTGCTGCAGGCGGCTGACATCCTGCTCTA
Source organism: Pseudomonas sp. (assembly GCA_017886405.1). GTDB lineage: Bacteria > Pseudomonadota > Gammaproteobacteria > Pseudomonadales > Pseudomonadaceae > Aquipseudomonas. Next base: position 1,247 of record JAGGNC010000112.1, read on the forward strand.
CCGCGCTGGCGTGGTGCCGGTGGGCAGCGACCAACTGGCGCATATCGAGTTTGCTCGCGATGTAGCACGGCGGTTCAACCATTTGTATGGCCGTGAACCTGGCTTTGAGGAAAAAGCCGAAGCGGCGATCGTCAAGCTGGGTAAGAAGACCGCCACGCTCTACAACAACCTGCGCAAGGCTTTTCAGGAACAGGGCGACGCCGAGGCGCTGGAAACCGCGCGGGCGCTGCTCAAGGATCAGCAAAGCATCACCCTGGGTGATCGGGAACGCTTGTACGGCTACCTGGAGGGGGGCGGCAAAATTCTGCTGGTCGAGCCGCAGGCCTTGCTCGGTGAGACACCTAAGCTGCTGGGGCTCGATGGCAGCAAGATGTCCAAGTCCAATAACAACGCGATCTTCCTGCGTGATAAGGCGCCGGCGATCGAGGAGAAAGTCCGCCGCATGCCCACGGACCCGGCGCGGGTGCATCGCGATGATCCCGGTAACCCGGCAAACTGCCCGGTGTGGTCGCTGCATCAGCTGTATTCGAGCAACGAGACGTGCGAGTGGGTGCAGCAAGGCTGCCGCAGTGCCGGTATCGGCTGCCTGGAGTGCAAGGGACCGTTGATCGAAGCGATTCAGCTCGAGTTGCAACCTCTGCAGGCGCGCGCGGCGGATTATCAGGACAGCCCTGACCTGGTGCGGCAAATTCTTGCCGATGGCGCTGAGCGCGCGCGCTCCGAGGCGCGCGAGACCCTCAGTGAAGTGCGCCTTGCCCTTGGCCTGAACTACCGCTGAAGCAAAATCCGAGAATGACCATGTCCAGCGAGCTGCCCCAGGAACACCCGGATAGCCAGGCCAATGCCCAGCAAGAGCTGCCGTTTGCCCTGGTGTATGGCCAGGCGGTCACCGAAATGCCGCTGGACCTGTATATCCCGCCGGATGCCCTGGAGGTGTTTCTTGACGCCTTCGAAGGCCCGCTGGACCTGCTCCTGTACCTGATCCGCAAGCAGAACATCGATGTGTTGGATATCCCGGTGGCGGAAATCACCCGCCAATACATGGGTTACGTTGAATTGATGCAGTCGGTGCGCCTGGAGCTAGCCGCCGAGTACCTGGTGATGGCGGCCATGCTGGCTGAGATCAAATCGCGCATGTTGTTGCCGCGCTCCAGTGAGATCGAGGCCGAGGAAGACGACCCGCGTGCCGAACTGATCCGTCGCCTGCAGGAGTACGAGCGCTACAAAGCGGCGGCAGAAGGCATCGATGGCCTCAGCCGGGTTGGTCGTGACCTCACCGTGCCGCGCCTGGATGCACCCGAAGCGCGGGCGCGCAAGCTGTTGCCGGATGTCAGCCTGGAAGAAGTACTGCTGTCGATGGCCGAGGTGCTGCGCCGCGCGGATATGTTTGAAAGCCATCAGGTTACCCGCGAAGCACTGTCGACGCGTGAGCGCATGAGCGACGTGCTCGAACGCCTCAAGGGCGGCGCTTTTGTGCCGTTTGTCAGCCTGTTCAGCGCTGAAGAGGGCAAGCTTGGCGTGGTGGTGACTTTTATGGCGGTGCTGGAGCTGATCAAGGAATCCTTGGTCGAACTGGTGCAAAACGAGGCTTTTGGGCCAATCCATGTGCGCGCGCGGGCTGAATAAGCATGAACCTTAACGAACCTCGTGAATTGGCCAGCTTGCTGGAAGCCTTTTTACTGGCCTCCGGCAAGCCGCAATCGCTGGAGCGGCTGTTCGAGCTCTTTGAGGAGGCTGAGCGACCGGCGCCGGCGGTATTTAAAAAAGCGCTGGCGCACCTGGGCAAATCCTGCGACGGGCGGGCGTTTGAGCTGATCGAGGTCGCTT
>JAGGNC010000264.1 GCA_017886405.1 Pseudomonas sp.
GGTATTCGTCGTTTGCCGGTGGTTGAGCAAGTACTGGCCAGCGGTGTGGCCATGGCCGGTATCGGTACGGCGCTGGCCATTGAGCCGGCATTGCCTAAACAGTGGCAGGCGGGTGACGGTGACGCCCGCGCCGAACTGCCGCCGATTCGCTGGAAGAACAAAGCGTTTGCCTCGTTGGCGTATATGGCCACGGTGAAGTTTCAGCTGCGCCAGCTTAGCCGAGGCAAGCGCACCAACGCGCAGGTTTCACCCTTGCGCGCCTTGCTGCTGGAACAACTCAAAGCTGCGCGCCGCACCCGGGTGTACAAGCGCTTAATGGCCAGCCTTGGTTAACTGGCAAGGTGCCCGGTTTTCACCCAAATCAGACAACCCTGTTCGCTGAACGGGGTGTGCTGTGACAAGTGTGGGCTGCGTAGCCAGCTGCCCGCCGGGTAATCGCCGTTCTCATCCTGAAAGGTGCCTTCAAGGACAAAAATTTCCTCACCGCCCCAATGTCGGTGTGCGTTGAAATAGGTGCCAGGTGCCCAGCGCACCAGCGCCACATGTTCGCTGCCGTGTTGATGCAGCGGTAATACCTGCAGACCAGGCACTAAGCCTTGGCGCCATTCGGCGCGGTTGCTGTCGATCACCACATGCTCGCGGTCATCTTCGGCAAATTGCATCAGCTTGACGAAGATCGTGCAGCCCTCGCGGCTGAACGGCGCATGCTGGCTGCCGATGGGGTTGCGCACATAGGTGCCGACGGGGTAATCACCGCGCTCATCGGAAAATACCCCCTCTAGCACCAGAAACTCTTCGCCACCCGGATGCTGATGGGCGCTGAAGTGAGAGTCGGCGGCATAGCGCACGATGGATGTGGCACGTGCCACCTCCTCGCCAATGCGGTCGAGCATGCGCCGCTGCACACCCGGCATGGGCGATGCCACCCACGGGCTGTTATCTGGGCGCACCAGCGCGCGTTGGCTGAAATCGGCGTTGAGTTGCATGGTCGAGGTTACCTCTGGCTGGCGCTCAGGTTCGTGGCGCTCTGTGATACCCCAAGCGGACCCTGTACGCCAGCTGGATTCACCGCTAGTGACCTTTGAGCAGGGTGATCAGCGCTTCAGCGGTGGCGTCCGAGGACGCCGGGTTTTGCCCGGTGATCAGCAGACCATCGACCTTCACATGGCTCTGCCAGTCGTTACCCGAGGAATAGTGGCCGCCGTTGGCGATCAGCATGTCCTGCACCAGAAATGGCACCACCTTGGTCAGCTGCACCGCTTCTTCTTCACTGTTGCTGAAGCCGGTGACTGTTTTGCCGCTGACCAGGGGCTGACCATTGGCCGCTTTGGTGTGACGGAATATGCCCGGCGCGTGGCAGACCGCGGCGACAGGTTTGTTCAACGCGGTGAAGCGTTCGATCAAGGCAATCGAGGTGGCATCCTCGGCCAAATCCCACAGCGGGCCATGGCCGCCGGGGTAGAACACGGCATCGAAATCAGTGGCGTTGACCTGGTTCAACGGCACCGTGTTGGCCAGTTCCTGTTGCGCGGCGGGGTCTGCCTTAAAGCGCTTGGTGGCCGGTGTTTGTGCATCGGCGTCATCACTTTTCGGGTCAAGCGGTGGCTGGCCACCCTTGGGTGAGGCGAGGGTCAACTGCGCCCCGGCGTCCTTGAATACGTAATAGGGTGAGGCGAACTCTTCCAACCAGAAACCGGTCTTGTGCCCGGTGTCGCCCAGTTGGTCGTGGGAGGTCAGTACCAGCAGAATCTTCATCAACATGCTCCTTGGTGGCTGACGGCTGCACTGGGCAGCCTGAATGCGCTACAGAGTGAGAGCCACAAAGGGGCCGGAAAATTCAATTTAATCTGCCACGCTGAGGACAGGCGCGAGCGCACATTGGGTACTGTACTGCCCCGCTCGGCGCGTGAGTAGCTCAAGGCTCGGGCTTGTAGCCCAGGCGCAAGCCGCCCCAGTGGCGGCCCTGAACCCTGATCGGCACCGACAGGTCGTGCATCAGCTCGCCGGTGTCGCGCATATAGGTTTGCAGCAGTAAGGGCTGCTGATGGCTGCCGCAGCGGATACCCGTGCGGTCATTGAACAGGCGCTTGCTGCGGCTTTTCAGGGTGTCCACGGCGTGGTCGCCAGTGGGCGGATGGTTGCAGGCATTGTTGTGGGTTGGCACATAGCCTTCGGGGGTGCAGGCGATGGCGAATACCAGGCCCTCATGCTGGCTTAGCAGCGGCTCCTGAATGGCTGGCAAAACCTGATCGGCATAGCGGTCAAAGCGGGTGCTGTATTTAGCGGGGAAGCTGCCGGCAATCGGCTGGTAATGGCGGTCGAAGAGGTCGCCGGCGCTGATCCGGCCGCTGTGCATGTCCGCTTCGAACTGCGCGGCAATCTGCGCCGCAGCGCTGCGGGCCAGGTCATAAACGCGTTGGTGGTAGGCGTCCAGGCCAACTTCGGCGAGCTGCTCGCTCACGCTTTCCGCTTGGCCAACCAAGCGCTCGGCGGCGTCGCTGAGTTGGCGCGTCTGCCCTTCACTGTCGCTGACATCGCTGCGCAATTGGCCGACCGCCACCGACAGCTCAGCCAGGCGTTCGTGGTTATGCCGGGTGCCGCTGTCGATCTGGCCAACCTGCGCCTCAACCTCTTCGGCCAGGCTGGCGATGCCCTGCAATTGCTCGCCGGTGTGCTCGACCTGAAGAGCCGCATGGGTCAGTTGCTCCGCTTGCTGTTGCATATGGCTGACCACGGCGGCGCTCTGTTGACGAATATCGCTGACGATTTGCGTGACTTCCTCGGTGGCACTGCTGGTGCGCCCGGCCAGGTTACGCACTTCATCGGCGACCACGGCAAAGCCGCGGCCGAGGTCACCGGCACGGGCCGCTTCAATGGCGGCATTGAGCGCCAATAGGTTGGTCTGGCTGGCGATTGACTGGATCACCTGGGTGACCTTTTCAATCTGTTCGGTGCGGCTGCTGAGGCCATCGATCAGCTCGCGACTGGTGGCGGTCTGGGTGCTCAACAGTTGCATGGTCTCGATGGCGACACGCAGCTCCTGTTGCCCGCTGGCGCTGTTCTGCCGCACGTTCTGCGCGGCCAGCAGGGTGTGTTCGGCGCGCTGGGCGTTGTCCTGTTCGGTGTGGGTGATGGCCTCTGCGGCCTGATTGATCTGTTCGGTGGCACTCAGTTGCGAGCTCAGCTTTCCTGCCAGGTGCTGCGCTGCATGGGCCACCTCGGCAGCGGCCAGGGCGTTGTGACAGGTTTGCCGCGACAGGCTCTGGCTAAGGTGGCTGAAGGATTCTGACGGCGAGTTGGCCGCTGCAGGCTGTTCGTCATGTTGACGCTGCCAGGGGCCTAGCCAGGGCCACAGCGCCAACAGCAGAAAGGACGGAAGGCTGATAAACCACGGCAGCTGAATTTGCTGGTAGGCCAGCATCAACCCGGCCAGCCCGATGGCATGCAGCAGGCAGGCCTTCGGGTAGGTAATGAACGCAGAGCGCATGACAAACCTCATTATTATTGTTCGGGTCGAATGCCCAGCAGACGCAACGGGTGATTCGCCACTGTACTGTGCGCCGCTTATACCGGCTGAAGCTTGAACGCGTGCAACTGAATATGCCTGTGAAGGCAATCGGCCGTTGTTGTCGATTCTGAAGACCATAGCGTGTGACGCTCCCTGCGGCCAACCTTTGAAGGGGAGCTTGATTCGAGCACCCATGGCCGGTGTGGGCTATGGCACTTTGGTCGCAGGTGGGTGTATCCCTAAGGGTGTTAGGCATGCTGCTGCGCCGTCTAGCCAGCGGCAGCGAAAGATCACAGACGGTGGCGCTGAATAAACCTGCGGTCGAGGTAATCCTTCCAGCGTCCGAAGAGTTGCCCACCCGCGCTGTAACCATGCCAGTCCAGCAGCGCCCCGCCGTCACCGGTGGCCAGCAGCGCCAGGCTTTGCCGCTGTGGGCGATAACGTTTGAGCGGCAGGCCGCGTAATGCAGCGTTGAGGTTGGCGGCCAGGATCGGACCCTGGCGCACGGCATACACCCCGCTCTTGAGTGCCCCCGGCAGGCTGGCGCAGTCACCCACGGCGAAAATGGTTGGGTGGGTGTAGCTCTGCAGCGTTGGCGCGATCAACACAAAGCCGCGCTCATCGCAGCCCAGGCCGCTGTGCGCCGGCCAGGCAAAGGCCTTGGCGCCACTGGCCAGCAACAAGCGCTGCCCACGCCAGACCGGCGCGTCGCCGCTGAACAGGCGGTCCTCCTCAATACCACTGATCGGACAATCCTCGCGCACCCACACGCCGCGCTGATGCAGATGACCCAGTGCGCGCAAGCGCAGGCCGGCGGACAAACCATCGAGTAGATGGCCGGCACTGAACAGCGCCAGTTGCGGCACCCTGCCGGCTATGGCCAGGGCCAGCTCGACCCCCGCCGCGCCGCCACCGAGAATCGCCAGCGGCTGGGGGGCGCTTTGCCAGTGCTGCCAGCCGTCGATAAATTCGGCGAAGGGTTTGACCGCCAGCACGTGCATGGCCTCGCCCCGCTGCGACGGTGCGCTGACCTGCGCACCGACATTCAGCGACAACCAGCTGGCGTTGAGGGTGCCGCCATCGCTCAGCTGCACGTGTTGCTGGGCGGCGGACAGGCCTTCCACCGCGCTGACGATCAGTTCAACCTTGGCCGCACGGCATAACGACTGCAGCTCAACCTGGCAATCTGCAGCGCTGTGCCGACCGGCCAGCAGCCCCGGCAACATGCCGGAATACCAAGCGACTGGCCCAGCGCTAAGCAGGGCGATACGTCCCGGTGGTCGCTCGACCAACGCCCAGCGGCGTAAGACGCCGAGGTGGGCATGGCCGGCACCGATCAATAGCAGGTCATAGTGATGGGTCACGCCAGGCTTCCATGGGTTGCATGTCGAACAGTCTCTGCATGGTAAAGACTTCGGGTTACAGCTGTCGCCCGATCTGGCGCATTTTTACATGGCTAACCGTTAACCCGCCGCATCACGGCGTCGGTTTTAGCCCTCCTCAGCGGGCACGCTGATGTGTTTAACCTGCTGAAAGGCCGACAGACCCCACGGGCCCAGCTCGCGACCAATGCCACTGGCCTTGCCGCCGCCCCAGGAGGTGTGGGGGTAGATGACCTGCACCGAGTTGATCCACACATGCCCGGCTTCTAGGGCCTCAGCTACGCGCATGGCGCGTTTACGGTCGGCGCTGATCACGGTGGCGGCTAGGGCGAAATCGCAATCATTGGCCTGGCGTATGGCATCGGCCTCATCACTGAAACGCCGGCTACACAGCACCGGGCCGAAGATCTCTTCACGCCACAGACGGCTTTCTGCGGGTACATCGACATACAGCGTGGGTGCGACGAACCAGCCGGGCCCTGGCAAAGGCTGTGCACCACTCAGGCAGTGCAAGCCCTCCTGCTTGGCGATAGCGAAATACTCCAGCACCTTGTGCAGTTGCGCCTGACTGGTCATAGGCCCCATTGCACAGCCATCTGCCTGCGGGTCGCTGACCTTCAGCGCGCTCATGGCGCTGGCCAGCTTATCCAGCAGGGCATCGGCAATCTTGTCCTCGACCAGCAAGCGCGAAGTGGCCGAGCACATCTGCCCAGCGTTCCAGCAGATGCCGGCGATGATCCACTCAACGGCTTGGTCGAGGTCGCTGTCGGCAAATACCAGGATTGGTGATTTACCGCCCAGCTCCAAGGCTACCGGCAGGGTGCGTGCGGCAGCGGCTTGCATGACCTTACGCCCTACGGTGTTGCTGCCGGTAAAGGACAGTTTGGCGATTTGCGGGTGGCTGACCAAGGCAGCGCCCGTTTCGGCCGCACCGGGGAGTAGATTGAGCACCCCGGCCGGTAGGCCGATGGCCAGGGCAATCTCGCCCAGTTGCAGCTCGATCAGTGGCGTCAGCTCTGAAGGTTTCAGTACCGCGCAGCAACCGGCTGCCAGCGCTGGGGCCAGCTTCCAGGCGCTGGTGACCAGGGGGAAGTTCCACGGCACGATCAGCCCGACTACGCCCAGTGGTTCCACGCGGGTGAAGGATTGGTAGCTGTTGTCCGGCAGCGCCACGGCGGCGCCCTGTCGAGCGTCCAAGCCATCGGCCAGCTCGGCATAGTAGGCGAAGGTAGCGATGGCATCACTGATATCCAGCTCGGCCTCGTGGCGTGGTTTGCCACTGTTGCGCATTTGCAGTTCGATCAGTGCCCGGCGGCGCGCTTCAAGCTCCACCGCGAAGGCGCGCAGGTAGCCCGCACGCTCGCTAGCCGGGCGTCGGCTCCAAGCCGGTAACGCACGACATGCGGCCTGCACCGCGAGGTCAACATCGGCCGCCGAGGCACTGGTGACGCGCGCAATTTGCTCGCCATTGCTGGGGTTAAAAACAGGCAGGTGGGTGGCGCTGCCGGCGTTGTGCCAGGCGCCGTCGATAAAGAGTTGTGCGGTCATGATTCACCTTGGGCATTAAGGATGGAAGGGCGCTTGTTCGAGTACTTCGATAATGAGTGGGCGGTCTAACGGCGCGTTTCGCAGCAATTCAGCCAGGTGATCGTAGTCGCGTGCCCGTTCCGCCATACAACCAAAGCCGCGAGCGATTGCCAGCATGTCCGGGGTATAGATATCCACGCCAATCGGGATGATGTCGCGGCGCTCCATGTAGCGCTTGATCTCGCCGTAGCCACTGTTATTCCACAGCAGCACGATGATGCCGACGTGGGCTTCGACCGCGCTGGCCAGTTCAGGCAGGCTGAATTGGATGCCGCCGTCGCCCATCAGGCTAATTACTGGGCGGCTGGGCTCGGCCAGCTTGGCCCCAATCGCGGCTGGCAAACCGTAACCGAGGGTGCCGTAACCGGTGGATGAGTTGAACCAGCGGCGTGCGCCGTCCAGCTCGACCAAGTGGTTGCCGCTATAAACGGTCTGGGTTGAATCGCCGACAAAGCGTGCTTCCGGCAAGACTCCCAACACGGTATTGAACAGCTGACGGTAATGCCCCCAGCCACTGAACTCTTCGGCCAGCTGGGCCTGCACCGCAGCCGTGCGCAGGGCCCCGGGGCTATTGGCGGATGCTTCGCCTGGGTTCAGCTCGGCCAGCAGCATGCGCATGGTCAGGCGCGCGTCACCCTGAATCGCCAGGCTTGGGCTGAAGTTTCGGTACAGTTGTTGAGTATCGATATCGACCCGGATCAGTTCGCCGCCGAGCTTGAAGTTGCCATCGAACACCACGTCGTAATCGGTTTCACCCAGCTCGGTCCCAATAGCCAGCACCACGTCGGCAGCCCGCGCCAGCTCGCGTACCGGTAACAGCGACTGGTTGCTGCCGAGGAGCAGCGGGTGGCCGGGTGGTAGCAGCCCTTTGGCATTGATGGTGAGCGCGGTCGGTGTATCCAAGGCGACTGCCAGCGCACGGGCTTCGGCCTGTGCCGTTACACAACCGCCGCCGAGCAACAGCAGTGGGCACTTAGCGTTTTTCAGCATGGCCGCCGCTTCGCGGATCAGCGTGCGATTGGGCATTGGACGCTTAATGCGAGGTTTCGGCAGCACGTGCATGTGCGTGGCGTCGGCAGTGATGATGTCCAGTGGTAGCTCGATATGGACCGGGCGTGGTCGTTCACCCTCGAACACGGCGAAGGCGCGGGCCAGTATATGCGGCAGCTCCTCGACGCTCATCAGGGTGTGACTGAACGCACTGACGCCCGCGCTCATCGCGCGCTGATTGGGCAGCTCATGCAGGTAGCCTTTGCCCAAGCCGAGGCGCTCGCGCTCATTGACGCTGGAGATCACCAGCATCGGGATCGAGTCGGCGTAAGCCTGGCCCATGGCCGTGAGGATATTGGTCATCCCCGGGCCGGTGATGATAAAGCACACCCCCGGTTTACCGCTGACGCGAGCATAGCCATCGGCCATAAACCCCGCGCCCTGTTCATGGCGCGGAGTGATGTGACGGATGCCGCTGGTGGGCAAGCCGCGGTAGAGCTCGACGGTGTGCACGCCGGGAATACCGAATACGGTATCAACGCTCCAGGCTTCGAGTTGTTTGACCAGAAATTCGCCGCAGGTAGTCATAGTGATTCCTTTGCGCATGCCGGATTGGCACAAGGTGGGCCGAGCGCACTCGGCCCACCTGAGGGCTTTAGCCAACGATCCAGTGCGCCATCAGGGCGATGATCGGCAGGGTTGATCAGGGTGCGAGTAATAAAGATGGCGAACAGCTCGAGGAGGTTCAGCGGCAGCTTGGCCTTGATGGTCAGCACGCCAACTTCAGACATGTAAATCAACCGAGTCAGCGATACGCAGGCCGCCTCAACCGAAGCACTGGCGCCGCGGGCAATTTGCTCGCCTGGACTGGGGTTCAATACCGCCAAGCGGGTAGCGCTGGATGAGGCATGCCAGGCGCTATAGACAAAAGGTTGTGCAGTCATTTGTCACCTTGGACACGTTCGATAATGCCGGGTAGCAGGCCCATAGGCTGCTGCGGTGTTTTTGCCTAGCGCGTCAGCCAGACTTAGGCCTGAAGCTGGGCATGGGCAGCGAACCATTGCTGGATCAATACGCGCATGCGTTCACCGGAGAAGCTGGGGAAGTGGCCACCGTGGACGACGCGCACCGGCAGCTCGCGCAAGCGCGCCAGGCTGCGCGCATAGTCCTCCAGGTTGGAGTGATAGGCGTCCTCGATCAGCGGGCCATCGTAGAGGATGTCGCCGGAAAACAGCGTCTGCGTCTTGGCTTCCCACAAGCAGATGCCCCCTGGCGAGTGGCCGGGGGTGTGCAACACCTGCAGTACGCGATTGCCCATGTCCAGTACGTCACCGTCGTCAATCAGGCGTGTGGCTGGTGCTGATTTGACGCGGTACTCGGCGTAGCATAGCGGGCAGTCTGGATGTGCCTCGAACATGTCGTCGCCGACGAAGGCCGTGGCCAGGGTGTTGGCACCGGTTGGTGCGGCGAGGATATCGGCTTCAGCCGGATGCACCAGGCGCTCAGAAAACTCGTGATGACCTGCGATGTGGTCAAAGTGACAATGGCTGGCAACCGCCAGCAAGGGTTTTTCGGTGAGCCAGGGTAATTCCTCACGCAAGCTGACCAGGCCAGAGCCAGAGTCGATCAGCACGTCACGTGCGCGGCCCTGTATATGCCACATGTTGCAGCGGTAGAACGGACGGATATAAGGCTCGTGGATCAGGCTGACGCCGTCGTCCAGATCGCGAACTTCGAACCATTGCTGGCGGGTGACGATTTTCATGCGCTGCTCTCTACGTGATTGCCGGAGTGCCCGCCCTGCAGCAGTCGCCTGCAGGGCGGGTGGAATCCTCCGCGTGTCTGCAACCTAAGCCAGCTTCGCCTTGGGTACCAGTACCCAGCGGCGCAATACGGCGTAGCTGGCCGCGGTAATCACAAACACCGGCAGTGAGGCGCCGAACGTCAGCGGCTCGACCCAGCCCCAGTAATAGGCCAGCACGGCACCCAGGCCATAGGCGGCGAATGCAGCCGGGTTGAAGCCGCCGAGGTAGCGGTAGCGGCCACCGTCCTCGCTCATCAGGTCAGCCACGTCATACTGGCCACGGTGGATCAGGAAGTAGTCGGCAATTAGCACGGCGAAGGCCGGGATAAAGACGCTACCAATGATCAGCAGGAAGTTCTGGAAGTTATCGAGGATGCCGGGGATCTGCGAGCCGAGAATCGACAGCACGCCGATACACACGGCCGGTTTCCAGAATGCAGTTTTAGGGCTGATATTCAGGTACGACAGCGAGGCGCTGTACACGCACATCACGTTGGTGGTCATCACTGAGAGGAACACCACGATAGCGGCGGGCAAGCCGAAGCCGAAGCCGGCCAGCAGCACAGCCGGGTCGTAGGTTTGCTCCATGCCGCCGAGTACCGAGAAGCCCGACACCGCCGCCCCCAGGCCCATGGCCAGGAGCGTGGCGACGACATAGCCGACCCAGGTGCCCACTGCGGCCACGCCTTGCGTACGGCAGTTACGGTTGTAGTCGGCCGCCAGCGGAATCCAGGAAAACGCCGTGGCAATAACAATATCGAAGGCGATGCCCGGGCTGATTTCGCTACGCGGCTCGACCGGCATACTCAGCAGGTTGCTGAATTCAAACTCCTGGCCCATTACATAAAACACCGCGGCGACCAGCAACAACATGCCGATGGCAGCCCAGCGCTCAACCCGCTCGATGCCCAAGTGGCCGCGCAAGGCGATCAACAGCACCAGGGTCCCACAGAGGATGGTGAACAGCGGCAGGTTGGAGTAACCGGTCATGTGCTCGACCGCATAGTTGAGGCTCATGCCCGCCAGCAGCGCCTGAATCCAGCTCCAAGCCAGCAGGGCCAGCAAGTTGACCAGGGATGGCAGTTTCGCCCCTCTGGGGCCATAGCTGCCACGGGCCAGAACCATGGTGGTCAGCCCTGAGCGCTGACCCATCAGGCCCACCAGTACCAACGGCAGGATGCCGATGGCGGAGCCGATCAGTACGATCAGCATAGCCTGCAGAAACGGCAAGTCGGGTACCAGCAGCATGCCGGTGAGGATGGTGGTCACCACCACGTTGGCACCCAACCACAGGGCGGTAGTGCCGCTGAGGCCGAGGCTGCGGTGTTCGCTGGCAGTGGGCGCAAGGCCGTCCTGACCGAAGTATTGGGTTAGGCTCTTAAACACGCTGATGACTCCCCTGAGTATTGTGCTTATCGCTGTAGTTGTTGTGGTGCGCGGCAGTTACGGAAAGTATGCAGCGCTGTGCCCGACACGTTCAGCCGGTGGGCAGTAGCGACAAATGTTCATGGCACGCCAACCATTGCGAGCTGTCAGGCTGGCGGCGAAAGACAATAGTTTCGCGTTCTTGGCTGTGTAATTCGCTGCCGGCAATGCATAGGCGGGTGCTGACTTCATGGATGAAGATTGCGCTGTCGCCGTGCAGGCTCAGCAACGGCTTACTCGAGGTGCACGCCAACACGGTAAAGCCCTCGGCCTGCCAACTGGCCCAGAGCGTCCGGTAGGCATTCAGGCTATTGAGCACTGTCGGGCAGCTGTGGAAGACAAAGCTGGCGTCTTCGCTGAATGCGGCGAAATAAGCTGCGCTGTCGTTGTTGGTAAACGCCGCGACCAGTGCGGCGGCAGCCGCCAGCACCTGCTGCTGGTCGTCGCTCTGCGCGGCATTGCGAGTGGCTGGGGTAGTTGCGTTGCTGAGCATGGCGGTCTCGTGTTGGTTAATCGCAACGGTCTGATTAGCGATGCTGCACACCCGGCAATACGCAGAGCATTTCGTAGAGCAGGTTGGCACCCAGCAAGGAGGTATTACCGGTGGTGTCGTAGGGTGGTGATACCTCGACCAGATCGCCGCCAATCAGCTGTAAACCCTGACAGCCACGAATAATCTCGATGGCCTGGATGGTGGTCAGACCGCCGATTTCCGGGGTTCCGGTACCGGGCGCCCAGGCAGGGTCGATGCCGTCGATATCGAAAGACAGGTACACCGGGCCACCGTCGACCTTGGCGCGCACTTCTTCCATCAACGGCGCCAGGGATTTGTGCCAGCACTCTTCGGCTTGCACCACACGGAAACCTTGTTTGCGGCTCCAGTTGAAGTCTTCAGCGGTATAACCCTGGGCGCGCAGACCAATCTGTACCACGCGGTCACAGTCGAGCAGGTCTTCCTCGACGGCGCGGCGGAAGGTGGTGCCATGGGCGATTTTCTCGCCGAACATATGGTCGTTGACGTCGGCGTGCGCGTCGATATGGACCAGGCCGACCTTGCCGTGCTTTTTCTTGATCGCCCGTAGAATCGGCAGGGTGATGGTGTGATCACCGCCCAGGGTCAGCGGGATGATGCCCAGCGCGAGAATCTCGTCGTAGGCTTCCTCGATGATGCGGATGGCTTCAGCCATGTTGAAGGTGTTGATCGGCACGTCACCGATGTCGGCGATGTTCAGTGAGTCAAACGGCGCGGCACCGGTGGCCATGTTGTAGGGGCGGATCATCACCGATTGCGCGCGGATTTCGCGAGGGCCGAAGCGGGTGCCGGAGCGCAGCGAGGTGCCGATATCAAAGGGGATGCCGACGAAGCCGACATCCAGTTCACGTTTCTCTTCAGTCTTCTGGATGTGCGGCAGGCGCATCATGGTAGCGATGCCACCGAAGCGCGGCATCTCGTTGCCGCCCAGGGGTTGATGCAGAATCTTGTCCATGACGGAGCCTCAAGCTAGTTGGGAATGTCAGCAGATTTTTGGTCATACGGAGATTGGGACAAATCGGCAGGGGCAAAAAATTAGTTCAGGATTTCCTGAACTGAATGGATAGGCCCCGTGCTGCGGGCATTTCAGTCACGATAAGTCGGGTCCAGGCGCTCCAGTTTGCGCAACCAGGCCCGCCACAGCAGTTGGCGTTGCCCTCCGGCGCCCTGCAGCTGCTCGCAGGCATGCCGAGACAAGTGTTCGGTAATCTCGCTGCAGGCTTGGCCACCGCCAGTGGCGGCAAGTTGGATCTCGCAGGCGCGGTTCAGGTAGTACATGACATAGAAGGCATCAGCGACGCTGG
>JAGGNC010000326.1 GCA_017886405.1 Pseudomonas sp.
TCGGATAATTCCAATTCATGTGGTAGTGGTTCAGGTCCATGTGCGCCTCACAGCTTGGTTTTTAGATGGAAGGATTTCGGCCGGGTGACATGCTCGAAGCCGATGCTGGACAAGGTGCAGCCACGCCCTGATTTCTTCACGCCGGTCCAGGCCAGCGCCGGGTCGAGGTAATCACAACGGTTGAGAAATACCGTGCCCGCCTCTACCCGATCAGCCAGGGCCATGGCGGCGTCGACATCGCGACTGAAGATGGCGGCGGTGAGGCCGAACTCACTGTCGTTGATCAACGTCAGGGCTTCTTCATCATCCTTGACCTTCTGGATGCCCACCACCGGACCGAATGACTCTTCGGTCATCACCCGCATGCCGTGGTGCACATTGCTCAGCACCTGAGGCGCGAGGTACTGCGAGCCGGGATGATCCAGAGCAAAGTCGGCGGGCACCACATGCGCCTGCGCGCCCTGCTCGATGGCATCGTCAATCTGCCCGCGGACGAAGTCTGCGGCCTCGGCGCGGACTAAGGGGCCGAGGGTGGTGTCCGGGTCATCCGAGCGGCCCAGTTTGTACTGTTTGACCAACGCCACCGCCTGCTCGACAAAAGCGTTATAGAGGGATTCGTGCACGTAGATGCGCTCGATGCCGCAGCAGGATTGCCCGGAATTAAAGAACGCGCCATCAACTATGGTTTCCACCGCGTGAGCCAGGTCGGCGTCGGCACGCACGTATGCCGGGTCCTTACCGCCCAGTTCCAGGCCGATGCTGAGAAAGCGCCCTGCTGCTGCCCGCTCGACCATAGTGCCGCCCGGTACCGAGCCGGTGAAGGCCACGTGGGCAATGCTCGGGGCCTGAATCAGCGCTTCAGTTTCACCATGGCTGAGGTGCAGGTACTGGAATACACCGTCCGGCAAACCGGCCTCACTAAAGGCCTCGACCATACGCTCGCTGCACAGCGGGGTTTGCGCGGAGTGTTTGAGTAGCACCGCGTTGCCGGCCAGCAGCGCCGGCATCACCGCATTGACGGCCGTCAGGTAGGGGTAATTCCACGGTGCGATCACCAGCGCCACGCCCAGCGGCTCGCGGCGAATAAAGCGGATAAAACCGGGCTTTTCCGGCAGGTGAATATCGGCCAGGGCGTGTTCGGCAATATCGGCCATATAGCTGGCGCGCTCGACCAAACCACGCACCTCGCCGGCCGCATAGCGAATCGGCCGGCCCATCATCCAGCACAGCTCTTTAGCCAACTGGTCTTCTTTGGCGGCGAACGCAGCAATCGCCTTGCGGCCAATGGCGATGCGTTCGGCCAGCGGGGTATTTTTCCAGACTACCTGGGCTTGCTCGGCCTTAACCAAGGCTGCCTGGATTTCTGGATTGGAGGCCAGATGGCGTTCGACATACACCGAACCGTCGATGGGGGATATGCATTGCAGTTTGCTCATTGCTTGCACCATAGAGTCCTGTCACGAACAACAGGTGGGTCTGTTGTGTTTCTACAAGCCTGGATCTCGTAGGGTGGATGACGCTTTACCCATCCACCGATACGCTGGTGGATGAAAACAGCATCATCCACCCTACCCAGCACCTATAGCCTCTGTGTCTATCTGTGAGCCTTGCTAGGCAGGGCATCAAATTATTTCGAAATAGCGATCCAGCTCCCAATCGCTGACATGTCGGCGGTATTCGCGTTCTTCCCATTCGCGGCTGGCGGCGAAGTGCTCGACGAACTCATCGCCAAACAACTCCCGCGCCGCCTTCGAGCCTTTCAGGCGCTGGGCGGCATCCCACAGCGTTCGCGGCAGGGCCAGTTCTTCCGGGTGTTTCATGGCATAGGCATTGCCCACCACCGGCTCGGTCGGCTCCCACTCCTGCATCACCCCATACAAACCTGAGCCCAGGGCCACTGACAGGGCCAGATAGGGATTGCCGTCGGCCGCGCCGAGACGATATTCCTGACGCTGAGACGTGTCGGTGCCGGGAATTACCCGTAATGCAGCGGTGCGATTTTCCACACCCCAGGTGGCATCAGTCGGTGCCCAAAACCCTGGGATCATGCGCCGGTAGCTGTTCAGGGTCGGCGCCACCATGCACAGGAACTCCGGCATCAAGCGCTGCTGGCCGGCGAGAAAGTGGCGCTGTAATTTGCTCATGTTGTGCGCCTGACTGGGGTCGTAGAACGCCGACTTATCGCTGGCAAGATCACGCAGCGACACATGGATATGCCCGCTCTGCCCCGGATATTTTTCCGACCACTTGGCCATAAAGGTGGCCATCAGGCCGTTGCGCTGGGCCAGCACCTTCATAAAGGTTTTGAACAGCGCGCCCTTGTCAGCCGCGGCTTCGGCGCGATCATAAGCAATGGCGGCTTCCAATACGCCGGGGCCGGTTTCGGTGTGCAGGCCTTCGATGGGAAAGTCCATGCGCTCGGCCATTTCAAGAATCTCGTGGTACAGCTCGGCATGTACCGAGTTGCGGATCATCGAGTAGCCGAACCAGTCCGGGGTAAAGGGTTTGAGATTACGAAAGCCCTTCTCGCGGGCCGACTCCGGCGTTTCATCGAACATGAAGAATTCATATTCCAGGGCGGCGAAAGCATCAAAGCCCATGGCCGTGCAGCGCTCCACCACACGGCGCAGGGTGCCGCGCGGGCAGACCTTTTCCGCCGCATCGGCAAACTCACAAATAAACAGCAGCATGCCGTTCTCAAAGGGCAGCTCGCGACAGGTGTGCGGCAACACCCGCACCGGCGCATCCGGGTAGCCGGTGTGCCAGCCGGTGAACTGAGCGTTGTCGTAGAGTTGGTCCTTCACATCCCAGCCCAGCACCACATCGCAGAAGGCAAAGCCGCTGTCGAGGGCAGAAAAGAACTTGCTACGGCTGAGGTATTTGCCGCGCATCACCCCATCGTTATCGAACACTCCGACCTTAATATGGCTAAGGCTGCGCTCCTCAACAATGCGCTTGGCATCCAGAGCGGTTTTCACGTCTCGCGGATTGAGCATAAAGGCACCTGTGTCTTGTTGTTATAGCCGCCATTCGGTGTCATTC
>JAGGNC010000181.1 GCA_017886405.1 Pseudomonas sp.
GGGTGAGCCCGTAACCGCTGAGGAATGGCTGGGCACCGGTGACCTCGGCCATTTGGAGGGGCCGTTCCTGGTGCTGCACGGGCGCAAAAAACATCAGTTCATCACCGCCTTCGGCCGCAACGTCAACCCGGAATGGGTCGAGGCCGAACTGGTGCAACAACTGCCCATTGCCCAAGCCTGGCTGCACGGTGAAGCCCTGCCCGGCAACGTCGCCGTGCTGGTGGCGCGCTTCGCCACGACCAGCGACAGCCAACTGGCGGACGCTGTGACTGCCGCCAACCTGACCCTGCCCGATTACGCCCGCGTGCACCACTGGCTGCGCGC
Organism: Pseudomonas sp.; assembly: GCA_017886405.1. Lineage (GTDB taxonomy): Bacteria > Pseudomonadota > Gammaproteobacteria > Pseudomonadales > Pseudomonadaceae > Aquipseudomonas. The sequence goes on from JAGGNC010000181.1 coordinate 325, forward strand.
CGAGCACCCTTTCAGCAGTGCCAATGAGCTGGCCACCAGCAATGGTCGCCTGCGCCGCAACGCTCTATTCGCCCACTACCAAATCGCCATCGAACAGCTGATGGCCGACCAAACCTGCTATGGAGATGCTTGATGAGCTTCTATGAATCCCTGCTCGAACACACCAGCGCTGAACGCAACTACCTGCTCGGCGCACCGATCATTGCCCAGGCCATGGCCGGCACCGTCAGCCTGAACAGCTACGTCGCCTTTCTCACCGAGGCCTACCACCACGTCAAGCACACCGTGCCGTTGCTGATGACCTGCGGCGGGCGCCTGCCGGAAAGGCTGGAATGGCTGCGCGACGCCATTGCCGAGTACATCGACGAAGAAAAAGGCCACCAAGAATGGGTCCTCAATGACATCGCTGCCTGTGGTGCAGACAAAGAAGCCGTGCGCAACGGCATGCCGCATATGTCGACCGAATTGATGGTCAGTTACGTCTACGACCGCATCGCCCGGCATAACCCGGTGAGCTTCTTCGGCATGGTCAATGTGCTGGAAGGCACCAGCATCGCCCTGGCCACCCAGGTGGCGGGCGTGATCCAAGACAAACTGCAACTACCCAACAAGGCCTTCAGCTACCTGAGCTCCCACGGCAGCCTGGATATTGAACACATCGAGTTCTTCAAGAAACTGATGAATCAGCTGGACAACGATGACGATAAAGCCGCCGTCGTCCACACCGCCAAAGTGGTCTATCGCCTGTACGGCGACGTATTCCGCAGCCTGCCGTTAAGCGCAGAGGAACTTCGATGAAACTCAATGAATGTCGCGCCGTAATTACCGGCGCCAGCGGTGGGATCGGTCAGGCGCTGGTCGCAGCCTTGCTGGCCGAAGGTGCACAGCTGCTGTTGATCGGGCGCCAAACCGACGCCTTGCAGGCGCTGGCTATTGCACATGCGGGCAAGGTCCACGTGGTGCAGGCCGACATCTGTGAGCGCAGCGGTCGTGAGGCGGTGGTTGCCGCAGTGCAGCGCTTTGGCGGCATCAATACCTTGATCAATGCCGCCGGGGTTAATCACTTCGGCCTGCTCGAACAGCATGATGAAAGCGCCATCGCTGACCTGATCGGCCTCAACGTCACCGCCACCCTGCAGCTGACCCATCGCCTGTTGCCGCTGCTGCGTCAGCAGGGCCGCGCACTGGTGGTCAATCTCGGTTCAACCTTCGGCTCCATCGGCTACCCCGGCTTTAGCGCCTACTGCGCCAGCAAGTTCGCCCTGCGCGGCTTCTCCGAGGCGCTGCGCCGTGAGCTGGCGGACACCCAGGTAAAAGTTCTCTACTTCGCCCCGCGCGCCACCCAGACCCGCATGAATGCCGCCAATGTGGTGGCCATGAATGATGAGCTGAAGGTTGCCATGGACGACCCGCACAGCGTGGCCCTGCAACTGCTGGCCGCCATCCGCCGCGAGGAAGAAGAACGCTACCTCGGCTGGCCGGAAAAACTCTTCGTACGCCTCAACAGCCTTCTACCACGCGTGGTCGATCAAGCACTGCGCAAGCAACTGCCGATTATTCAGCGCTTTGCCCGTAGCAAACCCTAAAAGGACACGTCTTATGAATATTATCCGTAACGCCGCCTGCGCCCTGCTCTGCTTCGCCAGCCTGCCCGCCTTCGCGTTAAGCGAACAAGGCCAGGCGCAACTGCAAACCCTGCAAAACCGCTGGGCCGAGATTAATTATCAGCTGCCCAAGGAACAGCGCGAAAAAGCCTTTGCCAGCCTAAGCGAGCAGGCGCATACCGCCGTCGCCGCCGAGCCGAAGGCCGCCGAGTTGCATATCTGGAACGGCATCATCCTCAGCACCTATGCCGGCGCCAAGGGCGGCCTGGGCGCACTCGGCCTGGTCAAGGAAGCTAAGGTCAGCCTGGAGCAGGGCCTGGCGTTGGACCCGCACGCGCTGTCCGGCTCGGCCTACACCAGCCTTGGCAGCCTGTACTATCAAGTGCCCGGCTGGCCGATCGGTTTTGGTGATGACGAAAAAGCCGAAGCCATGCTCAAGCAGGCCCTGGCGATCAACCCAGACGGTATCGACCCCAACTACTTTTATGCCGACTACCTAACCCGCGCCAAGCGCTATGCAGAAGCCAAGGTGGCGTTGGAAAAAGCCCTGCAGGCGCCTGTTCGACCTAATCGCCTGTCCGCCGATGCCGGACGCAAGCAGGATATTCAGGCGCTGCTGAGCAAGGTCAACGCAGAACTGGAGTAATCTCCCCTACGCGAACCTTTATAGAAATTCAGGAACCCACCATGCGCATCCTGCTGGTCGAAGATGACAAAGCCCTTGGCGAAGGTATTCGCACCGCACTCAAGCCCGAGGGTTACACCGTCGACTGGGTGCAGGATGGCAGCAGTGCGCTGCATGCTCTAACTAGCGAGAGTTTCGAGTTAGCAATCCTCGATCTCGGTCTGCCGCGCATGGACGGTTTGCAGGTGCTCAAACACCTGCGCGCGGCTGCCAACCCGGTGCCCGTTCTGGTACTGACGGCCCGTGACTCCACCAGCGACCGCATCGCTGGGCTGGATGCCGGGGCCGATGATTACCTGGTCAAACCCTTCGATGTCGCTGAGCTCAAAGCGCGCCTGCGCGCGTTACTACGACGCAGCTTCAACCGTCCACAACCGGCGCTGGAATACCGTGGCGTCAGCCTTGACCCGGTCAGCCAGGCGGTCAGCTACCAAGGCCAGGCGGTCAATCTGCCGCGCAAGGAGTTCCTCCTGCTGCACGAACTGCTGGCTCAACCTGGCCGGGTGTTGACCCGCGACAAACTGCAACAAGCGCTCTATGGCTGGGATGAGGAGCTGGAAAGCAATGCCTTAGAGGTGCATGTGCACCACCTACGCAAGAAGTTTTTCCCCGAGCTGATCCGCACCGTTCGCGGCGTCGGCTACCTGGTGGATAAAGCCTGATGCGATCTATCCGCGCACGCACCTTGCTGTTGGTGCTGGGCCTGCTCAGCCTGTCGATGACCCTGATCTCCTACAAAAGCTACAGTGATGCCCAGCATGAAATCGAAGAGCTGTTCGATGCGCAGCTGGCCCAAACTGCGCGCATGCTGGCCGGCATGGCGGGTCGTAACCTGTCACCACGCGAACGCGAAACCCTGCAGGGCGCATTGAATCTAGCCCTGCAAAATCGTCAACTTACGGACGATGAAGCGTTACGTACGGGGCATCCCTACGAAGGCAAATTGGCGTTTCAGGTTCTCGATGAACGGGGCAAGATCCTCCTGCAATCAGCGAGCGCACCCAACGGGGTGGTGGCCAAGCTGGTCGCTGACGTCCATCAAAACAATGCTGCGGCGCACCCGCATGTGGATACAGAACCACTGTCGAGCCTGACTGAGCTGTTGGTCGGCTATCACACCGTAACGCTGGAGGGTTATCACTGGCGCGTGTTTATGCTGCGCGACCGCCAAGATAACCACATGATTCTGGTGGCCGAACGCGAGGATGTACGCGGCGAACTGGCGACGAAAATTGCCCTGCGCAGCCTGCTACCTGATCTGGTCGGCTTGCCGCTGCTCGCCTTACTGGTGTGGCTGGCGATTGGCTGGGGCTTGCGCCCATTACAGCGCATGGCCGAACTGATTAAATCACGGGCCCCCGACAATCTCGCACCGCTGATGCTAGCGCCTCTGCCAACTGAACTGGAGCCGATGGGCGCCGCACTCAATCGCCTGCTGATGCAGGTCAACCAGCTGCTGAATCAGGAAAAACGCTTTATTGCCGATGCCGCTCACGAACTGCGCACGCCCTTGGCGGTGCTACGCATCCATGCGCAAAACGCCCTGGACGCCCCCGACCCGCAGGACCGCAATGATGCCCTGCGCCAACTCGGCAGCGGTGTGGAACGCGCCACGCGGGTAGTGGCGCAACTGCTGACCCTGGCGCGCTTGGACCCCAATGTGGTGCAACTGGCCATGGGTGAAATGGACGTGCTCGGTTATGTGCGCAACGAGCTGGCCGAGCTGATCCCGCTGGCCCTGGACCGGCATCAGGAACTCAACCTCGACGCGCTTGAACCCGCCAATTATCAGCTGCTCGCCGATGGCCCGAGCCTGGGCACGCTGCTGCAGAATCTGGTTAGCAATGCCGTGCAGTACACCCCAGACGGCGGACACATTCAGGTGAAACTAGAAGCGCGAGCAGATGCCATCGTGCTGCGGGTGCAAGACAGCGGCCCCGGCGTGGCCGAGGCGCAGCGCGACAAACTCTTCGAACGCTTCTACCGGCTTGGTGCCGGCCAGGGCGCCGGTCTTGGCCTGTCCATCGTAAGCCGTGTGGTGGAGCTGCACCGTGGCAGCATCAGCCTAGGCGAATCACCCTTGGGCGGCCTAGAGGTTGCCGTACGGCTGCCGAGAAACCGCTAAGGTTTTACCCCTCTACCCCGGCGCAGGGCGCGCTGTTCGCGGCGCGCCTGTTGCTGCACGTCAGCCAGCACTTCTTGCACGTAGTCGATATGCCGGTTGGAGAGCGCGCGAGCGTCTTCGGCGCGTCCCTCAATAATCGCCTGGTACAACCCACGGTGCTGCTCGATGAGCATGTCGCGGGTTTCATCACGCTGGGCATACATGCCGCCAATATTGGTCAGCACATTACGTTTAAGCAGATCAAACAGCCCGCGAATGGTGTGCAGCAGCACGGCATTGTGGCTGGCTTCGGCAATCGCCAAGTGGAAATTAGCATCGGCGGCACCCTCTTCTGCGCGAGTCACCTTGCCGCTGCGGCTGTAACAATCCTGCAACACCGCGAAGGCGTCGGTCAGGCGCTGGCGATCCGGCTCGGTAGCCCGCTGCGCCGCGTAAAAAGCGCAGGAGCCTTCCAGGGTGTGGCGAAATTCCAGCAGGTCGCGTTGCGCTTCGGGATTACTTTCCAGCAGGTGCAGCAGCGGGTCGCTAAAGGTCGAACCCAGCGTTTCAGCCACATAATTACCCCCGCCATGACGGCTCACCAGCAAACCCTTGGCGGCAAGTTTTTGCAGCGCTTCGCGCAGCGATGGCCGCGAAACGCCAAATTGCTCAGCCAGCACGCGCTCGGCCGGCAAGCGCTCGCCTATCTTCAGCGTGCCTTCGAGAATCATAGTTTCCAGTTGGCTGACAATATCGTCCGACAAACGGCGCTGACGCACCGAGCCCACTTCCATCGCTCGTACTCCATTGGTTTGACCACTTAGCATGGGCCTTACAGCCCACTGCCGGCAAGCCTACCGCCGGCTATAAAAGCCCGCAAATTGGGCTATTACGACCAAAGTCGTAAGGCAACTAATTGACAGGCTTGCGCTTACACTTCTACCCTGATCACGCAGTCTTGTAAATTGGTATTACCAATTTATCAGCCAAAACAATTCTAAGAACTCATGAGGTCCTCCATGCCGGCTCCAACTCCACTCCTCGCCGCAGCGTTGCATCCGCAGCTGTATTCGCACTCACCCATGCGCACTGCGCAGCGTTAAGGAGCGACCGTTATGTCGACTGGTCTTCTTGCTCTACTGGCCTTCTCGCCTATTTTACTGGCCGCCATTTTGCTAATTGGCCTGCGCTGGCCGGCCAAACATGCCATGCCTCTGGTGTACCTGCTTACCGCCGGCGTCGGCCTGTTCGCTTGGGACATGAGCGTTAACCGTGTTCTGGCCTCCACCGTGCAGGGTCTGCTGATTACTCTTGGCCTGCTGTGGATCATCTTCGGCGCAATTTTGCTGCTCAACACCCTCAAGCATTCCGGCGGCATTACCGCCATTCGCGCCGGCTTTGCCACCATCAGCCCGGATCGGCGCATTCAAGCGATCATCATTGCCTGGTTGTTCGGCTGCTTTATCGAAGGTGCATCCGGCTTCGGCACCCCCGCTGCAATTGCCGCGCCGTTACTGGTGGCCATCGGCTTCCCGGCCATGGCGGCGGTGCTGATGGGCATGCTGGTGCAGAGCACACCGGTGTCGTTTGGTGCGGTGGGTACGCCGATTATCGTTGGGATTAATACCGGCTTGGATTCAGCCACTATCGGTGCGCAACTGCTTGAGCAGGGCTCGTCTTGGGCGCAGTTTCTGCAGTTGATTACCAGCGAAGTGGCGATTATTCATGCAATTGTCGGCACCGTGATGCCACTGGTGATGGTGCTGATGTTGACCCGTTTCTTCGGCACAGAGAAAAGCTGGAAAGCGGGTTTTGAAGTGCTGCCATTTGCGATTTTCGCAGGTTTAGCCTTTACCATTCCCTACGCGCTGACCGGGGTGTTTCTCGGCCCTGAATTCCCCTCGCTGGGCGGCGGTTTGATTGGCCTGGCTATTGTTACCAGCGCCGCGCGCATGGGTTTTTTGCTGCCGAAAACCACTTGGGATTTTGCCCCAGCAGACAAATGGCCTGCCGAATGGCTAGGCACCGTGGAGATGAAACTCGACCAGCTAACGGCTAAGCCAATGAGCGCGCTGCGTGCCTGGCTGCCCTACGTACTAGTGGGTGTATTACTGGTGATCAGCCGAATCTTCCCGGAGGTGAGCGCCGTGCTGAAGGCGGTGATGCTGAACTTCCCCGACCTGCTGGGTGAAGCCGGCGTTAGCGCTAACTTCCAGCCGCTGTACCTGCCGGGCGGCATTCTGGTGGCCGTGGTCATCGCCACCTTCTTCCTGCACGGCATGAAGCTGCGTGAGCTGGGCAGCGCCGTCAAAGAGTCGTCCAGCGTGCTGCTTAGCGCCGGCTTCGTGCTGCTGTTTACCGTGCCAATGGTGCGCATTCTGATCAACTCCGGGGTCAACGCGGCTGAACTGTCGAGCATGCCCATCTTGATGGCGCGTTGGGTGGCCGACAGCGTTGGCGGCATCTACCCGCTGCTGGCGCCAAGCGTGGGTGCGCTGGGCGCATTTATTGCCGGTTCGAACACCGTCAGCAACATGATGTTTAGCCAGTTCCAGTTTGGCGTGGCCAATAGCCTAGGCATCTCCAGTGCGCTAATCGTCGCAGTGCAAGCCATCGGTGCGGCGGCCGGTAACATGGTGGCGATCCACAACGTCGTCGCCGCCTCGGCGACCGTCGGCCTGCTGGGTCGTGAAGGCAGCATCCTGCGCAAGACGATCTGGCCTACCCTGTACTACGTGCTGTTTACCGGCCTCATTGCCCTGTTTGCGGTTTACGTGCTGGGCATTAGCGACCCGCTGATGGCAGGCTGATAAGCGCTCGGGCGCGCAAGCCAAACCGCGCGCCCGAGCGTTGTAACAACCCTTCTTCTCCACCTGGGTGACTCCATGATCATTTCTGCCTCCACCGACTACCGCGCCGCCGCCCAACGCCGTCTGCCGCCGTTTCTGTTTCATTACATCGATGGCGGCGCCTATGCCGAGCACACGCTTAAGCGCAACGTGTCCGATTTAGCGGATATCGCACTGCGTCAGCGCGTGCTGCGCAACATGTCGCAGCTGAGCCTGGAAACCCGCCTGTTCAATGAAACCTTGAGCATGCCGGTAGCCCTGGCCCCAGTCGGACTGACGGGTATGTACGCCCGTCGCGGTGAAGTGCAAGCGGCTAAGGCCGCCGCCGCCAAGGGCATTCCCTTTACCTTGTCCACCGTGTCGGTGTGCACGATTGAAGAAGTGGCGCCGGCCATAAACCGGCCGATGTGGTTTCAGCTGTATGTGCTGAAAGACCGTGGCTTTATGAAAAACGCCCTGGAGCGCGCCAAGGCCGCTGGCGTAACCACCCTGGTGTTCACTGTGGATATGCCCGTGCCCGGGGCACGCTACCGTGATGCGCATTCGGGCATGAGCGGCCCCAACGCACCGCTGCGGCGCATGCTGCAAGCCGTGACTCACCCCCGCTGGGCCTGGGATGTCGGCCTGCTGGGCAAACCCCACGACCTGGGCAATATCTCCGTCTATCGCGGCAACCCCACCGGCTTGGCCGATTACATCGGCTGGCTGAGCAACAACTTCGACCCCTCGATCAGCTGGAAGGATCTGGAGTGGATTCGTGAGTTCTGGGACGGCCCGATGGTGATCAAAGGCATCCTCGACCCGCAGGATGCCAAGGACGCGGTCAGTTTCGGCGCCGACGGCATCGTTGTCTCCAACCACGGTGGCCGCCAGCTTGATGGCGTCATGTCCAGCGCTCGCGCCCTACCGGCGATTGCTGATGCGGTTAAAGGCGATTTGGCGATTCTTGCCGATTCGGGCATCCGCACCGGTTTGGACGTGGTGCGCATGCTTGCCCTCGGCGCTGACACGGTGATGCTTGGCCGCGCCTATATCTACGCTCTCGCTGCTGCCGGCGAGGCAGGCGTGAGCAACCTGCTGGACTTGATCGAGAAAGAAATGCGCGTGGCCATGGTGCTGACCGGGGTTAAATCGATCAGCGAAATCAGCGCCGATTCGCTGGTGCGTGAACTTCACCACGCTGCCTCTTAAACGGAGTTTACATGAGCCTGCCCGCCGCTTTCCTGAACGAGGTTCAGCGCCTGATCCCAGCCGAGCGTCGTTTCGATGATCCGCTGTCGACCTTGGCCTTCGGTACCGATGCCAGCTTTTACCGGCTGATTCCCAAGCTGGTGGTGCGCGTCGAGGCGGAGCTGGAAGTGGTTGAGCTGCTCAAGCTCGCGGGTAACCATCAGGTGCCCGTGACCTTCCGCGCCGCTGGCACCAGCCTGTCTGGCCAAGCCATTAGCGACTCCGTGCTGATCATGCTGGGCGACAACTGGAACGGCCGAGAAGTCCGTGGCCAAGGCACGCAGATTCGTCTGCAACCCGGCGTGATCGGTGCTCAGGCGAATGCCGTTCTCGCGCCGTTCCAACGCAAAATCGGCCCTGACCCGGCCTCGATAAACGCCTGCAAGATCGGCGGCATCGTCGCCAACAACGCCAGTGGCATGTGCTGCGGCACTGCGCAGAACAGCTACCACACCCTGGCCGGCATGCGCCTGGTGCTGGCCGACGGCAGCGTGCTGGATACAGAGGACCCGCTAAGCGTGACGCGTTTTTTCGCCACCCACGCCAACCTGCTGGCGCAGTTGACCGAGCTGGGCAAACAGACCCGCGCCAACAGCGCACTGGCCGCAAAAATTCGTCACAAGTACCGGTTGAAAAATACCACCGGCCTGTCACTCAACGCCTTGGTGGATTTCGATCAACCGCTGGATATTCTCAGCCACCTGCTGGTCGGCTCCGAAGGCACCCTCGGCTTTATCAGCGCGGTGACCTACAACACCGTGCCCGACTACCCCCATAAAGCCAGCGCCCTACTGGTGTTTCCCGATGTAGCAAGCTGCTGCCGCGCCGTGACCGTGCTCAAGCAACAACCGGTGTCCGCCGTGGAACTAATGGACCGCCGCAGCCTACGCTCGGTGCAGGCCAAAGCCGGCATGCCGGAATGGGTCGCAGGCCTGTCCAATAGCGCTTGCGCCCTGCTGATCGAATCCTGCGCGGTCAGCCAGAGCCTGCTGCACGAACAACTCGCGCTGATCATGGCTTCTATCGCCGACTTCCCTTTGGACAAGCAGGTGGACTTCAGCGAAGACCCAACCGTCTACAACCTGCTGTGGAAAATCCGCAAAGACACCTTCCCCACCGTGGGTGCCGTGCGCCAAACCGGCACCACGGTGATCATTGAGGACGTCACCTTCCCCATCGAACAGCTGGCCGAAGGCGTCAATCGACTGCTTGCGCTGTTCGATAAACACGGCTACGACGAGGCGATCATTTTCGGCCATGCCCTGGAAGGCAACCTGCACTTCGTCTTCACCCAGGCCTTTGAGATACCCGAGCAAGTGGCCCGCTACTCCGCTTTTATGGACGAGGTCGCGCAGTTAGTGGCGGTGGAGTTCGGCGGCTCGCTAAAGGCCGAGCATGGTACCGGGCGCAATATGGCGCCCTTTGTCGAGTTGGAATGGGGTCATGACGCTTATCAGCTGATGTGGCAGATCAAACGCCTGCTCGACCCTAAAGGCATCCTCAACCCGGATGTGGTGTTGTCGGATGATCCCCAGTTGCACCTGAAAAACCTCAAGCCTCTTCCGGCCGCCGATGAAATCATCGACAAGTGCATCGAGTGCGGCTTCTGTGAGCCGGTGTGCCCGTCCAAGGGCCTGACCCTGAGCCCGCGCCAACGCATCGTGATCTGGCGCGATATCCAGGCGAAAAAACGCGACGGCATCGACACCCGCGAGCTGGAGGTGGCCTATCAATACCAAGGCATTGACACCTGCGCCGCCACCGGCCTCTGCGCGCAACGCTGTCCGGTGGGCATCAACACCGGCGATTTAGTGCGTCAGCTGCGTGGTCGTGACGCCAACCTTCAACGCAGCGCCGACTGGCTGGCGAGCAACTTTCGCCGCGCCATGCAGGGCGCGCGCGTCATGCTGCATGTGGCCAACGGCGCACGCCTACTCATGGGCGCGCCGCTGCTCGGTCGCACCTCAGCAGCCATCAGCACAGCCAGCCAAGGCCGTATCCCGCAATGGACCTCAGCCATGCCACAACCCGTGCAGCGCTTGCAGCTACCAGCGACCATTGCGGATGCACGGCCACGGGTGGTGTATTTGGCCGCCTGCGTGTCCCGCGTCATGGGTCCGGCGGCCGGCGACAGCGAGCAAATGCCACTGCTCGACAAGACCCGCGCGCTGCTGGAAAAAGGCGGCTTTCAGGTGGTGTTTCCGGCCGACCTGGATAGCCTCTGCTGCGGCCAACCATTCGCCTCAAAAGGCTATGCCGAGCAAGCCGAGCGCAAGAAGCTGGAGCTGATCGACGCCCTGCTCAAGGCCAGCCGTGGCGGCCTCGACCCGATCTACTGCGACACCAGCCCCTGCACCCTGCGCCTGCTTCAGGATGGCCTGGACGCAAGGCTCAAGCTGCACGACCCGGTGAAATTTATCCGCGAGCAGTTGCTGGATCGCCTGGACATCACCCCGCAGCACAAACCGGTAGCCGTGCACGTCACCTGCAGCACTCAGCACTTGGGCGAAGCGCAGGGCTTGATCGATATCGTCCGCCGCTGCACAAGCGAGGTGGTCATCCCCGAGGGTATTCACTGCTGCGGCTTTGCTGGCGACAAAGGCTTTACCACCCCAGAGCTGAACAGCCATGCCCTGCGCAGCCTGAAATCCGCCGTGCAGTACTGCGAAGAAGGCATCAGCACCAGCCGCACCTGCGAAGTCGGCCTGAGCCAACATGGCGGCATCGACTATCACGGCCTGGTTTACCTGCTAGATCGGGTCAGCAGCGCCAAAGGTTATGCATAAGAATGACAAACGGACCTGTCAGCCTGTACAAGTTTTCTATACTGAAAATCTTATCCATACCGCAGGAGTTTCACCATGCGTCGTCTTACCGCTTTTCTTGTCACAGCATTACTCAGCACTTCACTCTGGGCCATGCATTGCCCGGCGGATATGGCCAAGATTGATCAGCTACTTAAAACCAGCCCACCAAGCGATGCCGCAGTACTCGCTCAAGTGCAACAGCTTCGTAGCGAAGGAGAAGCCCTGCACAAAACTGGCGATCATAGTCAGTCGGTCAAAGTGCTCGGTGAGGCCATGCAATTACTAGATGCCAGCGAATAAAACCCTATCAGTAGCCTTGCCTCACAGAGGCAGGGCTAACCGATGCATCTGTGTCACATCGTTTGGCTTGGCCAGACCAGCCTAACTTGAGCGTCCGCTGACAAATGCTGGGTCGACGCTATGGAACCTTTGGCGTAAACTCTATCTCAGTACCAGCAACACAAGTTTTGGGGCCGATTAGGATTCGACGCCGGTAGTGAAACTTGAGGGGCATGCCGAGTTGGTAACAGAACTCGTAAATCCACTGTTGCAAAACTCTATAATTGCCAATGATGACAATTACGGTGCTCAACTAGCTGCGTAAGCAGCCTAGTCGCACTTCTGGTAGCTTCGGCTCCAGCAATCATTAGGGGATGTCTGTAAACCCGAAATGATTGTCATATAGAACAGAATCGTCGCCTAGTACGTTGTGGACGAAGCGCCTAAAACTTACACAACTCGCCCAAAGCACCCTGCCCGTCGGGCGGCCAAGGGTTAACTCAGTAGACACGGCTAAGCATGTAGAACCAACAGCGGAGCACTGGCGGACGGGGGTTCAAATCCCCCCGGCTCCACCAAATAC
>JAGGNC010000309.1 GCA_017886405.1 Pseudomonas sp.
CAGTTGGACCTGGCTGGGACTCTGCAATCGCCCCAGAGCCAATTGCACCTGCAAGGCCAGCAGCTGGCCTATGAAGACCAGCGCCTGCAACAGCTCAGGCTCGACGCTAGCCTGAATAGCGCCCAAGGCGGCAAGGTAAGCCTGGATGCCCAGGGCATCCAGCTCGGCGAAACAGACCTGGGCCGTGTTACCGCCACGGCCGCCGGTGATCAACAACAACAGCGCCTTGAGCTGCAGGTGCAAGGCCCCTTGTTGCACACCCAACTGGCCTTGGCCGGACGATTAGACAAAGGCAACTGGCGTGGCAACCTAAGCAGTGGCGCGGTGCAAAGCGGCGGCCAGGACTGGCGCTTGCAACAGCCCGCAGCGCTGGTGCGGCTGGCCAATGGGCCGCTCAGCCTGGGCGCGCATTGCTGGCGCTCAGGCAAGGCCAGCCTGTGCGGCGCAGAGCAGCGCCTGCTGCCTGAGCCCAAGCTGAATTATCAGCTCAGCAATTTCCCCATGGACAGCCTGGCGCAATGGTGGCCCAAGGATTTCGAGTGGCAGGGCCAACTCAACGCTAAGTTGCAGCTGGACCTGCCCGCCAGTGGCCCGAATGGCAGCCTGGAGCTGGATGCCGGCAGCGGCGTCTGGCGTATCCGTGAACAGCAGCAATGGCTGGAATTCGCCTATGACAGCCTGCGCCTAAGCACGCAGATACGACCGCAGCATATTGAGAGTTCGCTGCAACTGCGCGGCCCGGCCATTGGCGAGTTGGCCCTAGACGCGCAGCTCGATCCGCGACCGACGAGTAAACCGCTTTCCGGTAGCTTTCGCCTGAACGGCTTGGATCTGGCGTTGGCCCGACCCTTTGTGCCAATGGTCGAGCGTATCGCCGGGCAACTCGATGGTTCGGGCACGCTGTCAGGCGCTCTGCTGGCGCCGCAGATCAATGGCAACCTGCGCGTACTGAACGGCGAAATAAGCGGTAGGGAGCTACCAATGAACGTCGAGCAGCTGCAACTGCAGGCCCGCATCGAGGGCGAGCGGTTACTGCTTGAGGGGGATTGGCGCAGCGGTGAACAGGGCCAGGGCAGCCTTAATGGCGAGCTGAATTGGACCAATAAGCTGGTGGCCGATATGCAGCTGCGCGGCAGCCGTTTACCGCTAACGGTGGAGCCTTACGCCACCCTCGCTGTTGAGCCGGACCTGCGCCTGCGTCTAGGCGATGAGCAGTTGTCGGTAACCGGCAAGGTGCTGATACCTAACGGCAGCATTGAGGTGCGCGAGCTGCCGCCGTCAACCGTGCAGCTGTCCAGCGATGCCGTGGTCGTCGGACGCGCAAGCCCCGCACAACGAGTACCGGCAATCGCCATGGATATCGCTGTTGAAGTCGGTCAAGAGCGTCTGACATTCAGCGGTTTTGGCCTAAATGCCGAGCTGCAAGGCCGCGTGCATATCGGCAATGACCTGGACACCCGTGGCGAGTTGAATCTGAACAAGGGGCGCTTTCGCGCCTACGGCCAACGCCTGACTGTGCGGCGCGCGCGCCTGCGGTTTGCCGGCCCCATCGAGCAACCGTTTCTCGATATCGAAGCCGTGCGCCAGGTTGATGACGTGACTGCCGGCCTGCGCCTCAGCGGCAATGCCGCGCAACCCACCAGCACGGTGTTTTCCGAGCCGGCCATGAGTCAGGAACAGGCGCTGTCCTATTTGGTCATGGGGCGACCGCTGGGGCAGGGCGGTGGTGACAACAATATGCTCGCTCAGGCGGCGCTGGCGCTGGGGATGGCTGGTAGCGCACCGCTGGTCGACAACCTGGCTCAGGGGCTGGGCATCAGTGATTTCCAGCTCGACACCCAGGGCTCAGGGGTGACCACCAGCGTGGTGGCCAGCGGCAATCTGTCCGAGCGCCTGAGCCTACGCTATGGCGTCGGCGTATTCGAGCCGGCCAACACCATCGCACTGCGCTATGAGCTTAGCCGCCGGCTCTATCTTGAGGCTGCCAGCGGACTGGCCAGTTCTCTGGATCTATTCTATCGACGCGATTTCTAGGCCATTGCCAACCGGCTGTAGCAGCTGCAGTTAAGTCCGAATAAGATCAAGCTGACCTAAGACTATTTCGTAAAAAACTGATGTATCGCCTGGACGGGCAGAGTAGTCTGGCAGACCGGTTAGGCTAGCCCTGTGACCCTTCAGTAGGGCGCGGGATTGCCATTTAGTTGGTTCGCCCCCTTAGCTGTTAACCATCTCTAATTTTGCTGAAAAAGGATTGTTCCCATGGCACAAGTTACCCTCAAAGGTTCCCCGGTTGAAGTTACCGGCCAACTGCCACAGATTGGCCAACAAGCACCAGCATTTAGCCTGGTTGCTGGCAACCTGAGTGATGTCACCCTGGCCAGCCTGGCTGGCAAGCGCAAAGTCCTGAATATTTTCCCCAGCGTTGACACGCCAACCTGCGCCACCTCGGTGCGCACGTTCAACGCCAATGCCAGTCAGCTGGATAACACTGTGGTGCTGTGCATTTCCACTGACCTGCCGTTCGCCCAGGCGCGTTTCTGCGGTGCCGAAGGCCTGGAAAACGTAATCAACCTATCGACCATGCGCGGTGCTGATTTCCTGGCTAACTACGGTGTGGCCATCTCCAGCGGCCCTCTGGCCGGTGTTGCTGCTCGTGCAGTGGTGGTTCTGGATGAGCACGACAAAGTGCTTCATAGCGAGTTGGTTGGCGAGATTGCTGATGAGCCGAACTATGAAGCAGCAATGGCCGTGCTCAAGTAAGCACACCAGACGTGTCTTCGACGGCCTGCCTTGCAGGCCGTTTTTATTGGTGGATTAGACATTTCGTTACGTAAGGAAATGGTAAATAGCCGGTAAAGAGCCTTTGCAGGCCGGCTCATAGCCCATATCGTTCAGGGTCCCTACGTAAGCGATCGTTGCCATGCCTGATTCACAGTCCACCGTCCGCCCCCGAAAGCTGTCGCGTCAATGGTTACTCGGCGCGCTCTTGCTCGCTGCGCTGCTCCTGCTGCTCTGGTGGTTTTGGCCGAGCACGCCGCAACCGGAGCAAATGCGCGGTGGACCCTGGGGTGATAGTGGGCCGATACCGGTAAGGGTGGCCGATGTCAGTCAGGGTGATTTTCCCGTCGAGCTCAAAGCATTGGGTACCGTCACGGCTTACAACACGGTGAATGTGCGTGGCCAGGTGGACGGTGAACTGGTCAAGGTGCTGTTCAAGGATGGTCAACAGATCAAGGCTGGCGAGCTACTCGCGGTGATCGACCCACGCGCTTACGACATTGCCCTGCAGCAAACCCAAGGTGCCCTGCAAGAGCGCCAAGCGCAGCTGCGCAACGCCGAACTGGACCTGGCGCGCTACCGCGGCTTGTATGCCGAAGATTCGATTGCCAAACAAACCCTCGATACCCAAGAAGCGTTGGTCAACCAGTACCGTGGCAATCTGAAAAGCTTACACGCAGATGTCGCCACAGCGCGGCTTAACCTTGATTTCACTCAGGTACGTGCGCCGATCAGCGGTCGCCTGGGCATCCGTCAGACCGATGCCGGCAATCTGCTCAGCTCAGGCGATGCGCTGCCGCTGGTGGTCATCACCCAGACCCTGCCGATTGCCGTGATGTTCACCCTCCCAGAAGCTGAATTACCGGCCGTGGTGCAGCAAATGCGCGCAGGCCAGACGCTTACAGTCGAGGCCTGGGATCGCAGTGAAAAGCTCAAACTGGCAGAAGGGCAGCTGGAAAGTATCGATAACCTGATCGACACCGCCACCGGCACGATCAAACTCAAGGCGCGTTTCGCTAACGCCGAAGAAATGCTCTTCCCCAACCAATTCGTTAACGTGCGTCTGCGCGTGAAAACCCTGCAGAACGCCACGCTGATGCCCTCGGCGGCGTTGCAGTTCGGGGCCGGTGGCACCTTCGCCTATGTGGTGGACGCCGAAGACAAGGTGCAGCTGACGCCGATCAGCATTGGGCCCAGCGATGGGCAGGTCAGCGTGGTTGAGCAGGGGCTCAAAGTGGGCGATCGGCTGGTACTGGAAGGCACTGATCGACTGCGCTCGGGCAATCCCGTTGAGGTGGTCAGCGACCAGCCGGCCGCCACTCAAGCAGAGCCACCCGCGCCTGAGCGCAAGGGAACGGCGCGCGCCGAATGAACGTTTCCCGCCTATTTATTCTGCGACCGGTCGCCACCACGCTGATCATGTTGGCGATCTTCCTCAGTGGCGTGCTCGCCTATCGGCTGTTGCCGGTATCGGCGCTACCAGAAGTCGATTACCCGACCATAAGGGTGATGACCCTCTATCCCGGAGCCAGCCCTGATGTGATGACCAGCGCAGTCACTGCGCCGCTGGAGCGTCAGTTCGGCCAGATGGCCGGCCTTAAGCAGATGTCCTCGACCAGCTCAGGCGGCGCGTCGGTGATCACCCTGCGCTTCAACCTAGACATGGAGCTGGATGTCGCCGTGCAAGAAGTCCAGGCGGCGATCAATGGCGCGAGTAATCTGCTCCCCGACGATCTGCCGGCGCCGCCGGTGTACAACAAGGTCAACCCGGCCGATACCCCAGTACTGACCCTGGCCATCAGCTCGAAAACCATGCCGTTACCGCAGGTGTTTGACTTGGTCGACACCCGTCTGGCGCAGAAGCTGGCGCAAACCAGTGGTGTTGGCCTGGTGACGTTGGCAGGCGGGCAGCGCCCGGCGATACGCCTGCAGGTCAACCCGCAATTACTGGCGTCTTACGGCCTGAATCTTAGCGATGTGCGCACGCTGATCACCGCCAGCAACGTCAACCAGCCCAAAGGCAACTTCGACGGCCCGACCCGGGTGTCGCAGTTGGATGCCAACGATCAGCTGAAATCTGCCGATGAATACCGCGAGCTGATCCTCGGCTATAAAGACGGCGCCGTACTGCGCTTAAAAGATGTTGCCACCATCATCGACGGTGCCGAAAACCAACGCCTGGCCGCCTGGGCCAACCGCAGCGAGGCAGTGTTGGTCAATGTGCAGCGCCAGCCCGGGGCCAATGTAATTGATGTGGTCGACCGCATTCAGGCGCTGCTGCCCAGTCTGGTCCAAGGGTTGCCGGCCAGCGTCGAGGTCAGCGTGCTGACCGACCGCACCGAAACCATCCGCGCGGCAGTGAAGGGCGTGCAGCATGAGCTGCTATTGGCCATCGCGTTGGTGGTGCTGGTGACCTTCCTGTTTCTGCGCAAAGTCTCGGCGACGCTGATTCCGTCCATCGTCGTGCCGTTGTCGCTGGTCGGCACCTTCGGCGTGATGTACCTGGCCGGCTTCACCATCAATAACCTGACGTTGATGGCCCTGACTATCGCCACCGGCTTTGTGGTGGACGATGCCATCGTCATGCTGGAAAACATCACCCGTCATCTGGAAAAGGGCGAAACACCGCTCAATGCGGCGTTGAAGGGCGCCAAGCAGATTGGTTTTACCTTGGTGTCGCTGACCCTCTCGCTGATCGCCGTGCTGATTCCGCTGCTGTTTATGGCCGATGTGGTGGGGCGACTATTCCGTGAGTTCGCCATTACCCTGGCGGTGGCCATTCTGATTTCCCTGGTGGTGTCACTGACCTTAACGCCGATGATGTGCGCGCGCCTGCTGAAGGCGGAAAAACCCGAACAACAAGGCCGCTTCTACCGCGCCGCCGGTGCGGTGATCGACGCCATGATCGCCCGTTATGGCGTGTGGCTGACCTGGGTGCTCAAACATCAGCCACTGACCCTGCTGGTGGCCATCGGCACCATGGCACTGACCGTGGTGTTGTATCTGGTCGTGCCTAAAGGTTTTTTCCCAGTCCAAGACACTGGAGTGATCCAGGGCATTTCTGAGGCGCCGCAGTCAATTTCCTTCAAGGCCATGAGTGAGCGTCAGCAGCGCCTGACCGAGGTGCTGCTGGAGGATCCGGCCGTGGCCAGCCTGTCGTCTTACATTGGCGTGGACGGGGATAACCCGACGCTAAACAGTGGGCGTTTGCTGATCAACCTAACGCCACGGGCTGAGCGTGAGGTTAGCGCCAGTCAGATTATTGAACGTCTGCGCCCTGAGCTGGCGCAGATTCCCGGTATCACGTTGTACCTGCAGCCGGTGCAGGATTTGTCCATCGAGGACCGGGTCAGCCGCACACAATTTCAGTTCAGCATGGAATCGCCGGACAGCCGCCTGCTGGAAGAGTGGGTGCCGCAGTTGGTTAGCACACTGCGTGAACAAGCCGAGCTAACCGATGTGGCCAGCGACCTGCAAAACCGTGGCCTTCAGGTGTTTCTGCATATCGACCGCGACATGGCCGGCCGACTTGGGGTGAGTGTCGCCGATATTGATAACGCACTGTACGACGCCTTCGGTCAGCGGCAGATTTCTACGATTTACACCCAAGCCAGCCAATACCGCGTGGTGCTGGAAAGCGCCAATGCCGGCAGTATCGGCCCGGCTGCCTTGCGCGAAATTCACGTCAAAACCGCTGATGGCCAGCAGGTGGCGCTGTCGACCCTGGCGCGGGTTGAGGAGCGCGCGGCTAGCGTGCTGATCAACCATATCGGCCAATTCCCCGCAGCGACCATATCATTCAACTTGGCCAGCGGCGTGTCGCTGGGCGAGGCGGTGGCGGTGATTGAGCGGGTCAAACAGCAGATCGGTATTCCGCCCGCGGTGCAGACACGCTTCCAGGGTGCTGCAGAAGCCTTTCGTGCGTCGCTGTCGAGCACCTTACTGCTGATTCTGGCGGCCATCGTCACCATGTATATCGTGCTAGGCGTGCTTTACGAGAGTTATATCCACCCAATCACCATCCTCTCCACCTTGCCCTCAGCAGCCGTCGGCGCGCTGCTGGCGTTGCTCGTTAGCGGCAACGAGCTGGGGCTGATTGCGATCATCGGCATCATCTTACTGATCGGCATCGTTAAGAAGAACGCGATCATGATGATCGACTTCGCCCTCGACGCCGAACGCAACCAAGGCATGACGCCTGAAGCGGCGATCTACCAGGCCGCATTGCTGCGTTTTCGGCCGATTTTGATGACCACCCTCGCGGCGCTGTTTGGCGCGATTCCGCTGATGCTGGCCACCGGTTCCGGGGCTGAACTGCGTCAACCATTGGGCTTGGTGATGGTCGGCGGCTTGCTGCTGAGCCAGGTATTGACACTGTTTACCACGCCAGTGATCTACCTGTACTTCGACCGCCTATCACGGCGCATAAGTGGCCGGACGGCGGCCGGGCTTGTGGTCAGCCGATGAACCTTTCCGCGCCCTTTATCCGCCGGCCAGTGGCGACATTGTTGCTAAGCCTGGCGATTTTGCTACTGGGCGGGGTGAGCTTTGGTCTGCTGTCGGTGGCGCCGCTGCCGCAGATGGATTTTCCCACCATCACCGTGCAGGCTAACCTGCCGGGGGCCAGCCCACAGATCATGGCTTCCAGCGTGGCCACGCCGCTGGAACGCTCGCTCGGCACCATCGCCGGCATCAGCCAGATGAACAGTCGCAGCAGCCAGGGCAATACGCGGATCATGATCCAGTTCGATTTGGACCGGGACATCAACGCCGCCGCCCGCGAGGTGCAGGCCGCCATCAATGCCGCCCGCGAACTGCTGCCCAGCGGTATGCGCAGCATGCCGACTTACGCCAAGGTCAACCCATCACAAGCGCCGATCATGGTGCTGGCGTTGACCAGTGAGGTTCTCGACAAGGGCCAACTGTATGACGTGGCCTCGACCATCCTGGCGCAAAAACTCGCCCAGGTAACTGGCGTCGGTGAAGTGCAGATTGGCGGCAGTTCCTTGCCTGCGGTACGCGTGGCGCTGGAACCGCGCTTGCTTGATCACTACGGCATTGCTCTGGATGAAGTGCGCCAAAGCATCAGTGCGGCCAACGCCAAACGACCAAAAGGCGCGGTGGAAGATGCCGAACGGCATTGGCAGGTACAGGCCAGCGATCAACTGGAAAAAGCCGCCGATTATCTGCCGCTGATTATTCGCTACCAAGGCGGCGCAGCGGTGCGCCTGGGTGATGTGGCGACCGTCAGCGATGGTGTCGAAGACCGCTACAACAGTGGCTTTTTCAACGATGAGCAAGCGGTGCTGCTGGTGATTAATCGCCAGACAGGGGCCAATATTATTGAAACCATTGCCGGTATTCGCGAGCAACTGCCGGCGCTGCAAGCGGTGATTCCCGCCAGTATTTCACTGCAAGTGGCCATGGACCGCTCGCCGGTGATCACCGCGACCCTGCATGAGGCCGAGCAAACCCTCCTGATCGCCGTGGTGCTGGTGATTCTGGTGGTCTTCGCCTTTCTCGGGCGTTGGCGCGCGGCGCTGATTCCGGCGCTGGCGGTACCCGTGTCGTTGGTGGGTACCTTTGCCGTGATGTACCTGCTGGATTTCTCTCTGAATAACCTGTCGCTGATGGCGCTGATTATCGCCACTGGGCTGGTGGTGGACGACGCCATCGTGGTGCTGGAAAACATCTCGCGGCATATCGAAGCCGGCGACACGCCCATGGCAGCAGCTTTCAAGGGCGCGCGCGAAGTGGGGTTTACCCTGCTGGCGATGAACCTCTCCTTGGTTGCGGTGTTTATCTCGATTTTGTTTATGGGCGGCATCGTCGAACGCTTGTTCCGCGAGTTCTCCATCACCCTGGCGGCGGCCATTGTGATTTCCCTGCTGGTGTCGCTGACCCTGACACCGATGCTCTGCGCGCGCTGGCTTAAGGCCGAAACCGCCGCGCACCCGCCCAGCGTCATGCAGCGCTGGGGGGGTGCCGTGCAGCAGCGCGCCCTGGCGTTCTATCAACGCAGCCTGGACTGGGCGCTGCGCCATTCGTTGCTGATGCTATTCAGTCTACTGGCGACCATTGCCCTGAACATCTTCCTGTTTATCAGCGTACCTAAGACTTTTTTACCGCAGCAGGACACCGGCCAGCTGATCGGCTTTCTGCGCGGCGATGACGGTCTTTCATTCCAAGTCATGCAGCCAAAAATTGAAATCTACCGCCGCGCCCTTCTGGCCGATCCGGCCGTGGACAGTGTGGCCGGCTTTATCGGTGGCAGTGGCGGGATCAACAACGCCTTTATCATCGTGCGCCTCAAACCCATCAGCGAACGCAAAGTCGGCGTGCAGGAGGTGATCAATCGCCTGCGGCAATCAGTGCCAAACGTGCCCGGTGGGCGGATGTTTTTGATGGCCGATCAGGATTTGCAGATTGGCGGGCGGCAGGGCCGCAGCTCAGAAAACGAATACATGCTGCTGTCCGGTGACTTGGACCAGTTGCGCATATGGTTGCCGCCGGTGCGTGAGGCGCTGCGTGCGTTACCGCAACTGACCGATATCGACGCCAAAGAGGCCGAGGGCACTCAACAGATCCGCCTGGTAGTCAACCGTGATGTGGCCAAGCGCTTGGGTGTGGACATGATTATGATCACCAGCGTGCTCAACAATGCCTTCAGCCAACGGCAAATCTCGACCATCTATGACCGCCTTAACCAGTACAGCGTGGTCATGGAGATCAACCCGCAGTTCGCCCAGTACCCTGAGACACTGGATCAGATTCAACTGATTAGCGCCGAGGGCGCGCGGGTGCCGTTATCCAGCTTCGCCCGCTGGGAACGCAGCCTAGAAGAGGATCGGGTCAACCATCAGGGCCAGTTCGCCGTGGAAAATATCGGTTTCGCGCTGGCTGAAGGCGTCAGCTTGGATCAGGCCACCGAGGCGATTGAGCGAGCAGTGGCAAGGGTTGGTTTGCCGACCGAGGTGCAGGGCATGCTCAGCGGTACCGGTGGTGCCTTCCAGCAAACCCAGCAGAACCAGCCGTGGATGATTTTGCTGGCGCTGGTGGTGGTGTATGTCGTCCTCGGCGTGCTTTACGAGAGCTACATCCATCCGCTAACAATTCTGTCCACCTTACCGTCGGCCGGGGTTGGCGCGCTGCTGGCGCTGCAACTGATGAGCATCGAGTTCAGCCTGATTTCGCTGCTCGGGCTATTTTTGCTGATCGGTATCGTCAAAAAGAACGCCATTCTGATGATCGACCTGGCCCTGCAGTTGGAGCGCCAGCAGCATCTTAGCCCTGAAGCGTCGATCCGTCAGGCCTGCTTGCTGCGCTTTAGGCCGATCATGATGACCACCTTGGCGGCCATTCTCGGCGCACTACCGCTGATGCTCAGCAGCGCCGAAGGCTCGGAGATGCGCCAGCCGCTGGGTATCACCATTGTCGGCGGGCTGGTGCTAAGCCAGTTGCTGACCCTGTACACCACGCCGGTGATTTACTTGTATTTCGACCGTCTGCGTCATCGGGTTAACCGCTGGCGTGGCGTGCGCACTGACGCTGCCCTGGAAACCCCGTTATGAAGGCCTTAGCTATTTACCGTTTACCCACGTTACTAGCCCTTAGCGTGACCCTGAGTGCGTGCGCCCTCGGCCCGGATTACCAGCGACCGCACCTGCAAACTCCGGCGCAGTTCAAGCAAATTGAAGGCTGGACTCAGGCCACGCCCGGCGATGTGCTGGAGCGCGGCAGTTGGTGGCGGATCTATGGCGACAGCGAACTGAATGCCCTGGTCGAGCGGCTGAATATCTCCAATCAGAACGTGGCCGCCAGCGAGGCGCAGTATCGCCAGGCCCGGGCCCTGGTGCGCGGTGCGCGTGCAGCGTTGTATCCGAACTTATCGAGCAGCGCCGCTGCCAGCCGCAGCAGGCAGGGCGCAGGCAGCCAAGG
Source organism: Pseudomonas sp. (assembly GCA_017886405.1). Classification (GTDB taxonomy): domain Bacteria; phylum Pseudomonadota; class Gammaproteobacteria; order Pseudomonadales; family Pseudomonadaceae; genus Aquipseudomonas. The sequence goes on from JAGGNC010000309.1 coordinate 10,717, forward strand.
GGACTTCGGCGCCAGAAACTCAAATAGTAGCGGCGTGTTCACGGCGTCTGATCTGAGCCTGGATGCCGCCTGGGAGCTGGATATCTGGGGCAAACTACGCCGCTCGCTGGAGTCCAGTCGCGCCGGTGTTGATGCCAGCGCCGCCGACCTCGCCGCATTAAAGCTCAGCTTGCAATCGGAGCTGGTGCAGAACTACCTGCAACTGCGCGTGCTGGATGATCAGCAGCGTCTACTGGATGCCACCGTCGCGGCCTATGCGCGCTCACTCAAGCTCACCGAAAACCAGTACAACGCCGGGATCGTGGCGAAATCCGATGTCAGCCAGGCGCTGACCCAGCTGAAAAGCACCCAGGCCGAGGCCATTGACCTGACCTGGCAGCGCGCTCAGCTGGAACATGCGATAGCCGTGTTGATCGGCGTACCGCCCAGCGCGCTGAGCATCGCCGTGCGCGAGCAATTGCCGGTGCTGCCGGACATTCCCGTGGCCTTACCGTCGCAGCTGCTAGAACGCCGGCCGGATGTGGCCGCCGCTGAACGTCGGGTGATAGCGGCCAATGCCGATATCGGCGTGGCCGAAGCGGCGTGGTACCCAGACCTGACTATTTCCGCCAGTGGGGGTTACCGGGGCAGCAGCTTTGCCGACTGGATTGATCTGCCTAACCGTTTCTGGTCCCTCGGCCCGCAGCTTGCGCTGACATTGTTTGACGGCGGCGCGCGCAGCGCCGAGCTGGGACGCAGCGAAGCCGTTTACGATCAGACAGTGGCGCAATACCGCCAGTCGGTACTCGATAGCTTCCGCGAAGTAGAGGATTACCTGGTGCAGCTGCGCGTGCTGCAGCAAGAGGCGCTGATCCAGCAGGAAGCGTTAGACGCTGCGCGCGAAGCCCTGCGCCTGATCGAAAACCAGTACCGCGCAGGCACGGTCGACTTCAATAGTGTGGTCAACCTTCAGGCCACGGCACTGAACAACGAACGCACCACGCTCAGCCTACTGGGCAGCCGGTTGACCGCCAGTGTGCAGCTGATCGCAGCACTTGGCGGTGGCTGGCAAAGCGCCGATGTCGCAGATTAACGGCGAATGGCGCGCCAAGCCGTAAATAAGCTTAAGGCCAGCAGCAGAACCACGCTCAGTAGCGTCCAGTGGGAGAACGGCAGGCCGAGGATGTTGTAGTCGTTCTGCCCGCACACACCGGCGCTCATAAACACGCTGGGCAGCCATTCATGCAGTGGCAGGTAGAAGGCATAGAAAGGGAAGGGCGAGCAGCTAGAGCTTTCCAGTACGCCGGTTTCGATCAGCACCAGATGCGTATTGTCATACACCGCCATAGCGCTTGCAGCCAGCAGCAGAGGCCATAATGGCAGACCCAGCCAGCGCAGATCGGCGGCTTCCAGTGCCAGAATCAGCAGGCTGATAACACCCCCACAGAGCAGCCACAAACGGATCTGAATACACAGGGTGCAAGGCTCCCAACCGAACAGATGTTGCATCAGCAATGCACCGCCGAGCATGACAAAACAGGCGAGGGCGATCAGGGCGATCAGGGGCTTGAGTGACGTGGGGCGTGACATCTGAATCTCCGAAGGGACTTGGCGATTGGCCATGCTAGTAGGCATGCAGGCGCTAAATTATGCGGCGCAGGCTTATTTCGCACTTTACGATCAGCATGCATTTTGCTTACGACTCAAATAGCAACAGGGTCTTAAGGT
>JAGGNC010000044.1 GCA_017886405.1 Pseudomonas sp.
ATGTAGAACCGATCCGCCGGGGTTTCCAGGCGCTTGGCTTCAGCCTTGAGGTAGCGCTTAACGAAGGAGAAACGCCCGGTGCCAGGCTCGCCCATGACAAATACGTTGTAGCCGGGGCGCGGCATCGCCACGCCGAATTGCAGCGCTTCAACAGCGCGCTCCTGACCGAGCACACCACGAAAAGGCTCCAGGTCTCCGGTATTGCTGAAATTGAACTGCTCAGGTGAAAACGGGCGGGTCAGTGCTTCGGGAGCCAAGCGCAAATGAGCGGCGACAGAGTCTGGCATTGGAATTCCTTATCAGGCGGCATACCGCGGAAAGTATCTGCCATTCTGGCGCTGCGCATCGCGCACTGGCAAGGCATCGAGCCTGTTTCTGCCCGGTATAACCTTGTCCAAACGGCCTAACACCGCCAATACAGCAGGCAACGCGGGCCCCAGCAAAAGCCCTAGCAGGTCACCTCTCACACCCAAGAGCCGGGCACCAATAGGGCCTTCCTCGGGATAGGTCGCCGCCGGACAATCGGTACACCATCACAGCCACTGATGCGCTTAGCTACTAAGCTTGACAGCACGCAGGCATTGCAAAATGCTCATGCCGTGGCCAGTTCGCAGTCGGTCGACTCCCACAACCATTTGAAGGACACACTTTATGAAACGAATTCTGATCGGCTCACTGCTTGCCATGACCTCCCTTACTGCCATGGCCGAAGCGCCGGGCGGCCCGAGCTGCGGCTGGGGCAACATGCTGTTTGAAGGCCAGCGTGGCCTGCCTTCACACTTCATCGCGTCGACCACCAACGGCACGTCGGGCAATGCCACCTTCGGCATGACCTCAGGCACTAATGGTTGCTCGACCGATGGCGCCCTGACCTATGGCGGCCGCTCGCTGCTTGCACTCAATGGCATGCTCGACGAACTGTCCGAAGACATGGCCAGGGGTGAAGGCGAAGCCTTGACCACCTATGCCGTATTGCTGGGTGTTGCCGAGCAAGACCGCGCTCACTTCGCGGCCGTCACGCATAGCCACTTCAGCGAAATCTTCAGCTCGGCAGACATCACCGCTGAGCAAGTGCACGCCGCGACCGTGAACATCATCAAGCGTGATAGCCGCCTGGCTAAATACGCGCAGCCTGCTTAACCAGCCAGTCCTGCCGACTGCATGCAGCCGGCAGGACCCTGTATTCAGCTATCAGCCATCTCGAGCGCTCTGGGCGCTTGCCTTCGCCATTAGTAGATAACCATGCCCAAGCGCTTGCTATTGTGTTTGTTAATGGCGGCCTGCACACCCGTGCTCGCCGCCCCGATGGTATCGCCGCACGCCCTGGCGACTCTCGCTAACGATCCTTACTGGATTGCCCTCGGCCACTACGAAACCGGCAAGTTTGCTGGCTGGCGCAGCTATGTCGATGACAGCGGTTTTTTCCTCGCGCAGGACGGTGACAGTAGCCCTGCCGCCGAGCTAAGCGCGACGCTGAGCGCGCTCTATCAGCCGGCCGAAGCAGGCGACAACCACCCGCAATGCGTCTTCCCCGCGCGCACCCGCTGGCTACGCGAACAACTGCAACTGGACGATCTGCCCAACCCCAGGTGCACGGAGTACCGACGCTGGTTCGATGACATCAAACCGCACAGCGCCGTGCTTATTTTTCCGGCGGCTTATCTGAATAGCCCCTCGTCAATGTTCGGCCATACCTTGCTGCGCATCGACCAAGCCGATGTCGACACAGATGGCACGGCCCTGCTCAGCTATGCCTTGAATTTTGGTGCCTATATGGAAGGCATGGACAACAGCATGCTGTATGCCTGGAAAGGCCTGATGGGCGGCTACCCAGGGCTGTTTTCGCTGGTGTCCTACCGCGCCAAACTGGCCGAGTACAGCCGCTTGGAAAATCGCGACTTGTGGGAATATCAGCTTAACCTGACGCCCGCTGAAACCGCGCGCATGGTCGAGCATGTATGGGAGCTTAAGCAGGTTCGCTTCGACTATTTTTTCTTTGACGAAAACTGCTCATTCCGCCTGCTGGAGCTGCTGGAAATCGCCCGCCCTGGCCTGGCCTTAACCGCACAATTCCCGCTGACCGCCATCCCCACTGATACAGTTCGGGCGGTCAAGCAGACGGGCATGGTCGGGCGCATCGATTACCGCCCCTCACGGGAAAAGGAATTACTCGCCCGCGCCGGCCAGCTGCACGAGGGCGAACAAGATTGGGTTCTGGCCCTGGCCGATGACAGCAGCCTGCTGCATGACCCGGCATTCCTGCGCGTGCCGCCGGCACGCCGCGCATTGATTCAAGATGCCGCCTACCGCTTGGTCCGCTACCACGCGACGGGCGCTGAACGCGACAGCGTGCAGGCCAAACGCAGTTTCGACCTGCTGCAAGCGATCAATCGCAATCCGCCCGGCGCGCTTTCAGTAGCACGCCCGGAGCTGCCGGAAAATGGCCATCAGTCGCGCACCTGGCAACTCGGCACGGGCAGCCGAGGCGAGCGCAGCTTTGCCGAATACGGCCTGCGCATGGCGTATCACGACCTCAATGACAACTTGGCCGGCTTCCCCCTCGGTGCGCAGATCGAAATCATGCAGCTCAAACTGCGTCAGTATGAGCACAAGCATTGGCAGGTTGAGCGCCTCGACCTGGCCACGATTCGCTCACTCACCCCGCGTAATCGCCTGCTACAACCGCTTTCATGGCAGGTAGCCGGTGGCTTGGAGCGCGTTCCTGGTAAACAGGGCCGTCGTGAGCTGGTCAGCCATATCAACGGCGGCGCGGGCGGCACCTGGCAGTTCAGTAGCGATACGCTGGCATTCGCCATGGCCACAGCGCGCCTGGAGCACAACAGCGACTTTGCCGCATTCATCGCACCGGCCATTGGGTTCAATAGCGGGCTAATCTGGAATAACCCACTGGGCAATTTAAGCCTGGAGGCCAAAGCTGACTATTTCCAGCAAGGCGAAGTACGCCGCAGCCTGGCGTTGAACCAGCAATGGGAACTGGTGGATAACCTCGGCTTACGCTTGAGTGCCAGCCGTCAATTCAGCCAACTGCAGGCGCCGGAAAACCAACTGCTGCTGACGCTGCGCTGGTATCACTATTGAACACACCTGTTACGAGGACTGCCCTATGCCCGCGTTTGATCCCGAGACAACACTGTCTGCTCTGTTGCACGAATACAGCAGCCGCGCACAGGCGATTCGCCACGACTTGGCGCGCAGCCACTCGGCGGACTTTGCCGAGCAGGCGCAGCAGCGCCAAAACGATGAGGTGCTCGACGCCTTGCTGGCTGAAGCCGAGACCGCGATGCACCAGGTTGGCTTGGCCAAACTGCGCCTCAGCGAGGGCACCTACGGACAGTGCCCGCAGTGTGGCGAGGCCATCAGCCCGGCACGCCTGGAAATCATGCCGGCCGCTGAACTGTGTTTGGCCTGTAGCACTCTCGCCGAAGGCCACTGAGCGCAGTTGCTGGCTGCCCGTAATCGTGATGGCATACCCAGAGCATTCGCTGAAAGCCGCAATAAAAAACGGAGCCCTTAGGCTCCGCTTGTATGCTGCTCGCGCGGTTTACTGCGCCAGCTTCTTGTAACGCACGCGGTGCGGCTGCGCAGCAGCATCGCCTAGGCGCTTCTTACGGTCCGCTTCGTACTCGGTGTAGTTGCCTTCGAAGAACTCGATATGCGAGTCATCTTCGTACGCCAGGATGTGGGTCGCCACGCGATCGAGGAACCAGCGATCGTGAGAGATCACAATGGCCGCACCGGGGAAGTCCAGCAGCGCTTCTTCCAGTGAACGCAGGGTTTCCACGTCGAGATCGTTGGAGGGTTCGTCGAGCAGCAGCACGTTGGCACCCTCTTTCAGGGTCAGGGCCAAGTGCAGTCGGCCGCGCTCACCACCGGAGAGGTCCTTGACGAACTTCTGCTGGTCGCCGCCCTTGAAGTTGAAGCGCCCCACATAGGTGCGCGACGGCACTTCATAGTTGCCGATCTTGATCATGTCGGAACCACCAGAAACGGCCTCCCACACGCTCTTGCTGCCGTCGAGGTCGTCGCGGCTCTGATCGACACAAGCCAACTGCACGGTGTCGCCAATTTCGATGCTGCCCGAATCCGGCTGCTCCTTGCCCATCAACATGCGGAACAACGTCGACTTACCGGCACCGTTACCGCCAATCACGCCAACAATGGCGCCCTTGGGCATGCTGAAGGATAGGTTATCGATCAGCGCACGGTCGCCGTAGCCCTTGCTGACGCCCACAAAGTCGATGACCTTGTCGCCCAGACGCGGGCCGACCGGGATGTAGATTTCGTTGGTTTCGCTGCGCTTCTGGAATTCCTGCGACTGCATTTCCTCGAAGCGCTGCAGGCGCGCCTTGGATTTCGACTGGCGGGCTTTGGCGCCTTTGCGCACCCACTCCAGCTCTTCCTTCATGGCCTTTTCATGAGCCGACTGCTGCTTGGACTCTTGGGCCAGGCGGTTCGACTTGGCTTCCAGCCAACCGGAATAGTTGCCCTCGTACGGAATACCGGCGCCGCGGTCGAGTTCGAGAATCCAGCCGGCGACGTTATCGAGGAAGTAACGGTCGTGGGTAATCGCCACCACAGTGCCCTGGAAATCGTGGAGGAAGTGCTCCAGCCAGGCCACCGAGTCGGCATCCAAGTGGTTGGTTGGCTCGTCGAGCAGGAGCATATCTGGGGCCGACAGCAGCAGGCGACACAGTGCCACACGGCGCTTCTCGCCCCCGGAGAGCACGCCAATTTTAGCGTCCCACGCCGGCAGACGCAGGGCGTCGGCCGCCACTTCCAGCTGCCGCTCCAGGTTGTGGCCGTCGCTGGTCTGCAAAATGGCTTCGAGCTTGGCTTGCTCGGCAGCCAGCTTGTCGAAGTCGGCATCCGGTTCGGCGTAAGCGGCATACACCTGATCCAGACGCGCCTGGGCGTCCTTGATCTGGCTCACGGCCTCCTCCACCACTTCACGCACGGTCTTGCTTGGATCGAGCTGCGGTTCCTGCGGCAGGTAACCAATGTTCAGCTCCGGCATCGCCCGGGCTTCGCCGTTGAACTCGGTATCGACGCCCGCCATGATTTTCAGCAGCGTGGATTTACCCGAACCGTTGAGGCCGAGTACGCCGATCTTCGCGCCCGGGAAGAACGACAGGGAGATGTTTTTGAGGATCTCGCGCTTCGGCGGCACTACTTTGCCGAGCCGATGCATGGTGTAAACGTATTGAGCCATGGATAACCTTGGTTCTGGATTAAAACGAAAAAGAAGCCGCCGATTGATGCGTGTAGCCAGGGACCACACGGCGGCGACGGAGCCGCCAGGCGATGCCAACGCACTGGATGTGACAGTGGCGCGCGCGCGTCAAAGCTACCGGAATGCGTGAGGCAGGGCAAACAGCGCCCACCTACATGACTGGCACTTTGCCGCGATTATGGCATGCTAACCGCCCCTGCCTGCCGACCTGAACTCGTGCAGCGCTGGGTCCTGCAAACAGACAGCCAACCCTCAGGATGCACAGCATTGCCTAAAGTCACGCCCACTCCAGCGCCGCACACACCTGGCGCGCCGTCAGGTTTGACAACGCGTGGGCCGGCCCGCGGCGCAATGGTAATACTGGTTCTGTGCATGCTGGTATTGCTGATCTGGCAATTACGCCAGGAGTCCGAGCAGCAGCTGGAGAATCAGCGTCAACTGGGCCTGGCTTTCAGCTCGCAGCTGGCCAACCACATCAGTCTGAACATGGCGCTCAAGGCCAGTGCCGGTCAGGCCCTACTAAAAGCCCATGTGTTGCCACACAGTAACGCCGATGAACGGCAAGAGCTGCTGACTACCCTACGCGGCGTATTCCCAACATTACGCAGCCTGGTCTGGTTGAACGCGCGCGGCGAGGTGACTGCCGACAGCCGCCCCTCCACCGACGATGCACTTTATCTGGATGAGCTGCTGCAGCGAGGACGCGAGGACAGCTTCTTCTATACCTTCAGCGCCAACGACAACGGCAGTATCTACCTGCTGCTGCGGCACAACCCTGACAGTGCCGCCAGCGGCTTCTGGGTCCTGCGCATGACCAACCGGGCGCTGAACAGATGGCTGCAAGAGCATCATCAGAGCCCTCATCAGTGGCTGCTGGAAGACCTCAACGTGCAGCGGGTGATTGCCAGCAATACCTCTTCTGCCGCCAATAGCGCCTCGACTGCGCCGGCGGTCACCGCAGAGAACCTCGACCAGAGCCTATTAAAAATCCCCCTCAAGGGCAGTGATTGGCAACTGCGCGCGCTGTTCAATGAGCGCGAGATGCGCGCCCAGCAACTGCCCCATCAGGCCGGCAAGCTGCTGCTATTTATCCTCAGTGCCAGCCTGACGCTGGTCGTGCTCTATCGTTTGCTACATGAGCAGCGCAGCCTGCATGCACTCAATACCGTTGCGCGGCGCTCGTTAGAGCAAGCTGCCAGCGTACTAGGGGCCATTGAGGAGTACGTACTGGTCACCGACTGCAACGGCCAGCTGCAATACCTCAACCCGCAGGCCGAGGCCATGTTCGGCCTAAGTAGCCTTGCCGCGCGCCACTGGCACCTGCTCAAGTTACTGCCCCGCCTCGACCCGCTGCTGCTGCATGAAACCGCCCCGCACAATGACCTGGGCCCGGACCTGGTGGAAATCCAACAGAACGGCACCACTCGCCTGTATGACATCAGTCGCAGCGACCTCAGCGAAGACAAAAAGCGTACAGGGTTTGTCTGGGTACTGCGCGACGTCACCGAAGAGCAGCATGCGTCCCATGTGTTACGAGAAGCTCGTCGCCGCTATCAAGACATCTTCGACGGCACCGGCACCGCGCTCTGCGTGCTGGATCTGGCCGAGCTACAGCGTTATCTAGACGCGCAGCAACTGCGCGACATGACCAGCCTGCAACGCTGGCTGGACGCCGACCCACAGCACCATGTAGAAATCTGCCAACGCGTGCGCCTGACCGAGTCCAACCAAGTAGCCCTGCACCTGCTCGGCGTCGACTCCAACGAGCAGGCCTGGGAATATTTATTCAATAGCCCACTGCGTCCGGATGGCTTCCGTCTGCAGCTGCTAAACAGCTTGCTCAGCGGCAGCGGGCAGGTAGAAATGGAACTGCAGATCACCAACGCGCAAGGGCATAAACGGCACGTGTGGTTGTTGCTTCGGATTCCCAAAAGTATTGAAGACTTGCACGCCGTCACCCTCAGCATCAGCGACATCACCAACCGCAAACGTATCGAAACCTCGCTGATTGAGCGCGAGCGTTTCTGGTCCGATGTGATCAGCGCGGTGCCCGACAACATCTATGTATGGGATATCCCTGGCAAACGCGTGATGTACAACAACAACAACCTCGGTCCGCAGCTCGGTTACAGCGAGGCGGAACTGCATCAGTTCGGCGAGCGGCTATGGAAAAAGATCCTGCACCCCGACGACGTTGAACTCTACCAGCGCACGCGCAATATCCAGCAGGTGCAAGGGGACGGTGTGCTGATGCAGTTTGAGCTGCGCTTGCGCCACCGCGATGGCAGCTGGCACTGGTTTGATGTTCGCGAACAGGCCATGGCGCGCGATGATAAGGGTCGCGTCAGCCGGCTCATCGGCGTGGCCAAGGACATCACCGAGCAGATCATCCACAGCGAATCCGTGCGCACCAGTGAACAGCGCTATCGCCTGCTCGCGGAAAGCATCAGCGACGTGATCTTTTCCACCGATAGCCACCTGCAGCTCAACTATGTCAGCCCCTCGGTGAAACCAGTACTGGGTTATGACAGCGAGTGGGCGCTGAGCAATGGCTTCCTCAGCCTGACCACGAACCCGAGTCAACTGAGCGGCTTCTACACCCTGTTCAAGCGCGTACGGAGCGCCCTCGACGACCCGCAGCGGCTGGCTGAACTGCGCGAGCAGTTTCAGTCGCAGCTGTTTGTCTTCGACTGCCTGCGTGCCGATGGCCAGAAGATTACGATAGAGCTGCGTCTACTGCCGATGTGGGATGACAACGAGCGCTTTAAGGGCCTGCTTGGCATCGGCCGCGATATCAGCGTGCAGCGCCGTGCAGAAAAAGACCTGCGCATGGCCGCCACGGTTTTCGAACACTCAACGGCGGCCATTCTGGTCACCGACCCGGCCGGCTATATCGTTCAAGTCAACAACGCCTTCAGCCGGGTCAGCGGTTTCAGCTCGCAGCAGATACTCGACCAGCTGCCGAGTATGCTGACTGCTGACACCCAGCAAGCCAGCCACCTGAATTTTGTGCTTAAACAGCTCAACCAGCAGGGTAGCTGGGAAGGCGAGGTGTGGCTCAAGCGCAATAACGGCGAGAAATTCCCGGCCTGGGTCGGTATAACCGCCGTCAAGGACGATGAAGGCGATCTGGTCAGTTACGTCTGTTTCTTTAGCGATATCAGCGAGCGCAAGGCCAGCGAACAACGCATCCATCGCCTGGCCTACTACGACGCCCTGACCCAGCTGCCGAACCGCACGCTGTTCCAGGACCGTCTGCACAGCGCCCTGCAACATGGCGAACGGCATCAGGAATGGGGCGTGCTGATGTTCCTCGACCTCGACCGTTTCAAGCCGATCAACGATTCCCTTGGTCATGCCGCCGGCGACCGCATGCTCAAAGAAGTGGCCGTGCGCCTAAGCGCCTGTGTCGACAGTGATGACACGGTGGCACGTATGGGCGGTGATGAGTTCACCCTGCTGCTGCGCTCCCAGCCTAATCGCGACAGCTTAATGACCCGCGCCATCCATGTTGGCGAGCAGATTCTCGCCAGCCTGGCGCAACCGTTTATCCTTGAGGGCCGCGAATTCTTCGTCACCGCCAGTATCGGCATCGCCCTGAGTCCGCAGGACGGTAACGAGCTGAGCCAGCTCATGAAGAACGCTGACACCGCGATGTATCACGCCAAGGAGCGTGGCAAAAACAACTTTCAGTTCTACCAGGCCGATATGAACGCCAGCGCCCTGCAGCGCCTAGAGCTGGAAAGCGACCTGCGTCACGCCCTCGAACAAGACGAGTTCAGGCTGTATTACCAGCCGCAATTCTCTGGCGATGGCAAGCGTTTAACCGGAGCCGAAGCCCTGCTGCGCTGGCAGCATCCGCAGCGCGGCCTGGTTGCGCCGAATGACTTTATCCCCGTGCTCGAAGAGCTGGGCCTGGTGGTGGAAGTCGGTGACTGGGTGCTGCGCGAAGCCTGCCGGCAACTGGCCGAATGGCACCAGGCGAAGATTCGCGTACCCAAGATCTCGGTCAACCTGTCGGCCCGCCAGTTTGCCGAAGGTGACCTGCACCAGCGGGTTGCCCAGATTATTGAGCAAAGCACTATCAGCGCCGGCTGCTTGGAGCTGGAGCTGACCGAAAGCATCCTGATGGAAGATGTGGCGAACGCCATGCTCACCCTCAGCAGCCTGAAAAAGCTCGGTGTGCATATCGCCATCGATGACTTCGGCACCGGTTATTCCTCGCTGAATTACCTCAAGCAGTTCCCCATCGACGTGCTGAAAATTGATCGCAGCTTTGTCGACGGCCTGCCGCATGGCGAGCAGGATGGCAAGATTGCCCGGGCGATCATCGCCATGGCCCATAGCCTGAACCTCACGGTGATCGCGGAGGGCGTGGAAACCCTAGCCCAGCTGGACTTCCTGCGCGGCCACGACTGCGACGAAGTGCAGGGCTTCCTGCTCGGCCGACCGATGCCCGCGCAGCAGTTCACCGCCCTATTCAGCGGTACCGCGCTGTTTATGCTGAGCTAAAGCTGCAAGCGGGTAGGATGGGTTGAGCGTAGCGATACCCATCGCGGAGGCGAAGCTACCAGGCCTGGTGACGCCGCGTTGGGTTACGCGGCCCCAGCCATTTGCGTTGAAGCCAAGATTTCGCATATGCCGCTAACCCAACCTACGAACTGAGCTGAGACCGGGTCCGCGCATGAGCCCCATTTGTCCGCCAGATGACCAAGCTTCATATGCCTGCTCGCGGCGAATGGGGTAGAATTCGCACCCTCTTTCTACCGCCCAGCTGATTTTCTCAGGGGAATGCTATGTTCAGCCGTGATTTGACTCTTGCCCGTTATGACGCCGAATTGTTTACCGCGATGGAGCAAGAAGCCCAGCGCCAGGAACATCACATCGAGCTGATCGCCTCGGAAAACTACACCAGCCCGGCGGTGATGGAAGCCCAGGGCTCGGTGCTGACCAACAAGTACGCCGAAGGTTATCCGGGTAAGCGTTACTACGGCGGTTGCGAGTACGTCGATATCATTGAACAGCTGGCCATCGATCGCGCCAAAGCGCTGTTCGGTGCGGACTATGCCAACGTCCAGCCGCACTCTGGCAGCCAAGCCAACAGCGCTGTCTACTTAGCCTTGCTGAACGCCGGCGACACCGTTCTGGGCATGAGCCTGGCCCACGGCGGCCACCTGACCCACGGTGCTGGCGTCAGCTTCTCCGGCAAGCTGTATAACGCCGTGCAGTACGGTATCGATACCGTCACCGGCCTGATTGACTACGACGAAGTCGAGCGTCTGGCGGTCGAACACCAGCCGAAGATGATCATCGCCGGCTTCAGCGCCTATTCGCAGATCCTCGACTTCCCGCGCTTTCGCGCCATCGCTGACAAAGTGGGCGCCTACCTCCTTGTCGACATGGCCCACGTGGCTGGCCTGGTTGCCGCTGGCGTGTACCCTAACCCGGTGCCGTTCGCTGATGTGGTCACCACCACCACCCACAAAACCCTGCGCGGCCCACGCGGTGGCCTGATTTTGGCCCGTGCCAACGAAGCCCTGGAGAAGAAATTCAACTCCGCGGTATTCCCAGGCGGCCAGGGCGGCCCGCTGGAGCACGTGATCGCCGGTAAGGCGGTGTGCTTCAAGGAAGCCATGCAGCCAGAGTTCAAGACCTACCAACAGCAAGTGATCAAGAACGCCCAGGCCATGGCCAGTGTGTTTATCGAAAACGGCTACGAGGTGGTCTCTGGTGGCACTGAGAACCACCTGTTCCTGCTCTCGCTGATCAAACAAGACATTACCGGCAAAGACGCCGACGCCGCCCTGGGTCGGGCCTTTATCACCGTAAACAAGAACAGCGTGCCGAATGATCCACGTTCGCCATTCGTCACCTCCGGCCTGCGTATCGGCACCCCAGCCGTGACCACCCGCGGCTTCAAGCAAGACGAATGCCGCGCACTGGCTGGCTGGATTTGCGAAATCCTCGCCAACCTGGGCGACGAAGCGGTTGAAGCGCGGATTCGCGAGCAGGTCAAAGCGCTCTGCGCCAGGTTCCCGGTTTACGGCAACTAAGCTCAACCGCAGAACTTAGAAGCCCGCCACTTGGCGGGTTTTTTGTACCTGCCAAACGCAACAACCTGTCAGATAAAACCGAGCCATTGCCAGCAAGCTTGGCTATAGTGGATAAAACCTCCCAGGAGTTTGTTTGCATGAGCGAAACAGCCAATGAGCGTCGGCGCTTCCACCGCATCGCTTTCGACGCCCCCACCGAGATTGTCCAAGGGGAGCGGCGCTGGGCGGTCGAACTGCATGACTTGTCGCTCAAAGGCTTGCTGATCAAACGCCCCAAGCAATGGAATGGCGACCCCAACCACCCCTTCAACGCCACTGTCCAACTTGCTGAGGACGCCTACGTGCGCATGGAGGTGGTGCTGACCCGCACTCAGAGCGACCTGCTCGGCTTTGTCTGCCGGCATATCGACCTCGACTCGATCAGCCACCTGCGCCGCCTGGTGGAACTCAACCTCGGCGATGAGGGCTTGCTGGAACGCGAACTCGCGGCACTGGGCGAAGACGAGTAACGAAAAAGGAGGCCTAGGCCTCCTTTTTTAGATCACCGCTATTACTCCTCAAACAGCGCATCCAGCGCCTGTTCCAGACGCGTTACGGCAATCACCTGCAACCCGGGAGGCGAATCTTTCGGCGCATTGCCCTTGGGCACAATGGCACGCTTGAAGCCGTGCTTGGCCGCCTCTTTCAAACGCTCCTGGCCACTTGGCACTGGGCGAATTTCACCCGACAAGCCAATCTCACCAAATACCAGCAAATCATGCGGCAGCGGCTTGTTGCGCAGGCTGGAAATCACTGCCGCCATCAACGCCAGATCGGCAGCGGTTTCCAGCACTTTGACCCCGCCAACCACGTTGAGAAACACATCCTGGTCATAGGTAGGAATGCCGCCATGGCGATGCAACACCGCCAGCAGCATGGCTAAACGATTCTGGTCCAGGCCTAGGGTGACCCGGCGCGGGTTGCCCATATGGCTGGTGTCCACCAGCGCCTGCACCTCCACCAGCATCGGCCGGGTGCCCTCCCAGGTGGCCATGACCACACTGCCGGGGACTTCTTCCTGGGCGCGTGTGAGGAAGATCGCCGAGGGGTT
>JAGGNC010000227.1 GCA_017886405.1 Pseudomonas sp.
CCGCGCATGCGCGCTTCGACGGCGCGGGCAAACTCGGCGTACACCGGCTTGCTCTTGCCCGCCAGCGCCAGCTGTGCCTGGAGCGCTTCGCCGAGCTTCTGCGGTGCGGTATCCGGCTCACCGGTATAAGGAATCAGCCCATCAATCAGCGCCAGGCGCTCGATACGCTCGGGCATAGCCGACGCCAGCAGCACCGAAACAATCGCGCCCATAGAATGCCCCAGCAGAGAAAAGCGCTGCCAGCCGAACTGCTCAGCGACTTGCAGCACATCGTGGGCGTAATCCCAGATGGCATAGCTGCCGCCTGGCGGACGGTGATCAGAGTGGCCGTGACCGGCAAAATCCAAGGCCACAATGCGCATGCCGGGCAGTAACGGGGCTAGCCGAGCAAAACTGGCGGCATTGTCCAACCAACCGTGCAGGGCAATCACCGGCACGCCGTCCTCAGGCCCATAGAGATGGGCAGCCAGTTCAATGTGCGGTAGACGCAAGCGGACTTCTTCAAACTTCAGGCTCATGCGCACTGCTCGCTTGTAGGCTGGCCGGACCAGCGTTGGAACAGTTTCTTCAGCAGCTCTGCAGTGTCCTGCGGCCGCTCTAGGGGAAACATATGGCCACCGGGTAGCGTCAAGTACTCGCCTTTCGGTACGCGCCGCAGCAGATGAGCGTGGTGCGGCAAAACCACTCGACTATGACGACCGCGCACCATGGCCAGCGGCACCTGCAGCTGGTGCGGGCGGCCTGGACTGGTGTGCGGCACGCTGCGGTAGATGCTGATTTCCGTGGCGGGATCAAAACGTAGGCGCAGGCTGCTCGCACTCGCCTGCAAGCCATGCTGGATATAGGCATCCAAACACTCTGGGTCAAAGCGGCGGAACAGGCTCTTAGCCGCGAAGTAGCCACGCGCCTCGGCCAGGTCAACAAACTCCTCGCGCCGGCCCAGAGTCCGGCCAGCCGGGGTAATGCGGTCGATAAAACCAAAACGCTTGGCCGCACGAATCACTATTTTGTCAGCCAGGGTCAGCAGCGGCGAATCGAGCATAACCACGCCGCGATACAACTCAGGGCGCAGTAAAGCCGCGTGGTAATGCAGCACCCCACCCAGGGAATGCCCGACGCCCCATACCGGTTGCGGGTTGGCTTCGAGGTGGTGAATCAACTCATCGACCAGGTTGCTCCAGTTATCGTTCACCGGAAAACGCGGATCATGGCCATGCTGATCCAGATGCTGCACCTGATAGTCAGGCGCCAGCGCAGCGAAGAGCTTGCCGTAAGTGGCCGAGGGAAAGCCGTTGGCATGGGCGAAGAATACGGACTGGGTCATGGCAGCGAGCTTATCTAAAAGGGTCGTAAGAATCTGTTCACGATTTCGCGAGCTAGAGTCCTGCAAGGCAAAAACGGGGCGGAAGCCGACTGGGCTCGCACACGAGTGTACTTTTGCACATGAGCATTCCGAGTCAGTTTTTAACGCAGCAGGGCCGATGTGCAGCAGATCGTGTTCAGGTTTCAATGATTGTCCGGCAGTGCTCAGCATGCAGCAATCACAAAATGGCCAGTGAATGACGCCACTATGGCCAAACCTGATGGGAGGCCCGCCAGTTGACTGGCCTGGCCATCTTCACCGCTCACACGGATATCCCAAACCTGGGTGGTACGCCCCAAGTGAACGGGTCGTGCAATCGCTATGACTCGACCACTGCGCAGACCGCGCAGGTGATTGGCATTTACCTCGAGGCCAACGCAGTAAAACTTGCTGCTGTGGATGCACAGATGGCTGGCGGTGGAGCCCAGGGTTTCTGCCAGTACGATGGACGCTCCGCCATGCAGTAAGCCATAGGGCTGATGAGTGCGCGCATCGACCACCATGCTGGCGGTAATCGAATCGTCATCGAAGGCTTGGAGGCGGATATCCCGTTGTGCGCAGATGGTATTTTTCAGAATCTATTGAGCCGCTCAATATTGGGTGGGTGGGGTTGCTGCCAGAGAGCCATAGTCATACTTAGCAAGTCTGTTTTTACAGAGGATGACCGGCAATTAAAAAGGCTATGTCCCAGTTATGTGTTGCACACAGCTTTGTAGGGTGGGTTAGGCGCGAACCACGGCCTGCCAACAACGCAAAACCCGACCGCGCCGTAACCCACCATGGCGCTCGACCGGCAAACCGCATGGTGGGTTACGCGGCGCCCGGCTTGCGCGGTGATGCAAACAATCACCGTCCGCGCCGCTAATCCACCCTACGAATTACCGCGCACCAGGCATCGCCTAACCGCCCCGCACGCTTCAACACATAACTGGTACATAGCCATTAAAAATGCCGGCCACACCACCCTACTCACTCGTGCCAGAGCACCACTTCGCTGCGCTCGGCCCACTCGCCGAAGCGTTCACCGTAGGTACCTTCAATTACCCCCCGCTTAATTTTTAAGGTCGGCGTAAGGAAGCCGTTGTCCACCGCCCAGACTTGTTGAACCATTACCAGGCATTGCAGCCTTTCATGCTTGTCGAGGCTATTGTTAACCTGTTCCAGCAGATTTTTCAGGCTGCTCTCCAGCTCGCCGCGACTGCTGTTGGACGCTTCGCTGCGGCCCACATCAGAGAGCACGCACAACGCCATGGGCTGAGTCATACCGTCGCCAACGACACAGACCATTTCAATGCGCGAATGCTCGCCAAGACGATTTTCAATCGGTGCTGGCGCGACATATTTACCTTTGCTGGTTTTGAAGATTTCCTTGATTCGCCCGGTCAGGCGCAGGTTGCCGTGGGCATCCTGCTCACCCTTATCACCGGTGCGCAGGTAGCCATCGCCAGTCATGGTTTCTGCGGTTTTTTCTGGGTCTTTGTAATAGCCCTGCATGGTTGCACCGCTGCGCACCTGCACTTCGCCATCTTCAGCGATACGCACCTCAACGCCGGGACTGTTCTGGCCGATCCAGCCCTGCTGAAACTTACCCGGCCGGCAGACGTGCGAATACCAACAGTTCTCGGTCATGCCATAGACCTC
>JAGGNC010000301.1 GCA_017886405.1 Pseudomonas sp.
CAAGCGTTTCGCGAATCGCCGCTTGCAGCAGGCTCTCATTGGCGTCCAGATGCCCGGCGGGTTGATTGAACACAGCGCGTCCTTCGGCCATCTCTTCCACCAAGAGAAAGCGCCCCTGGTCTTCGATGACCGTAGCGACAGTGATGTGCGGTTGCCAATCCATATGAAGTGACCTTGTATAAAAAATCGATCATAGCCTGAGTGTGCCGCGGCAAAAAACGCATAAACCCCGGCTCTAAGCCGGGGTTTATGCTGTTACACCACGTCAGCCCTCAGGCGTTTCACCTTACGCAAGGGCGGCCAAGGCTGCGTTGAACGTAGCGCTTGGGCGCATGACCTGACGGGTCAGCTGAGGGTTGGAGCGGTAGTAACCACCAATGTCCACTGGTTGGCCCTGCCCTGCACTGAGTTCGGCGATGATGGCAGCTTCATTCTCGCTCAAGGTTTTCGCCAGTGGCGCAAACTGCGCCTGCAACTCAAGGTCTTCTGTCTGCGCGGCCAGCTCCTGTGCCCAATAGAGCGCCAGGTAGAAGTGACTGCCGCGGTTATCTAATTCGCCGGTTTTACGCGATGGCGACTTGTTGCTGTCGAGCAACGTGCCAGTTGCAGCGTCGAGGGTCGTACCCAAGAGCTTGGCTTTCGGGTTGTTGGTCTTGATCCCGGTTTCTTCCAGAGACACTGCCAGGGCCAAAAATTCGCCCAGCGAGTCCCAACGCAGGTGATTCTCTTCGATTAACTGCTGCACGTGCTTAGGGGCGGAGCCGCCCGCACCGGTTTCATACATGCCGCCGCCCGCCATCAATGGCACGATGGAGAGCATTTTCGCCGAAGTCCCCAGTTCCATAATCGGGAACAGGTCGGTCAGGTAGTCGCGCAGCACGTTGCCGGTGACCGAAATAGTATCCAGGCCACGGATCAATCGCTCCATGCTCACGCGAATGGCTTGGTTGTAATCCATCATGCGGATGTCCAGACCAGTGAGGTCATGATCCTGCAGATAGACGTCAACCTTCTTCTGCAACTCACGGTCATGCGCACGCTCAGGATCGAGCCAGAAAATTGCCGGGGTGTTGGATTGACGTGCGCGGGTTACAGCCAATTTGACCCAGTCACGGATCGGCGCATCCTTGGTCTGGCAAGCGCGCCAGATGTCGCCGGCTTCGACGTCGTGCTGCATGAGCACGGTGCCGTCAGCTAGAACGACACGCATGGTGCCATCGACGGTCATTTCAAAGGTTTTATCGTGGGAGCCATACTCTTCCGCCTGCTGCGCCATCAGACCGACGTTCGGTACGCTACCCATGGTGGTTGGGTCGAATGCACCGTTGGTTTTGCAGAAGTTGATCATTTCCTGGTAGATGCGGGCGTAAGTACTTTCCGGCATGACCGCTTTGGTGTCTTTAAGCTTGCCATCCTTACCCCACATTTGTCCGGAGCTGCGGATCATGGCCGGCATTGAAGCGTCAACGATCACATCACTGGGAATGTGCAGATTGGTGATGCCCTTGATCGAGTCAACCATGGCCATTTCTGGGCGGCCGCTGTAACAGGCGTGAATATCGTCGAGAATTTCTTCCTGCTGCGACGCAGGCAGGGACTTGATCTTGTCGAAGACGCTGCTGATGCCGTTGTTCGGATTCACACCCAGCTCGTCAAAAAGCGTGGCGTACTTGTCGAATACACCCTTGTAGTAAACGCTGACCGCATGACCGAAGACGATCGGGTGAGACACCTTCATCATGGTCGCCTTGACATGCAGGGACCACATTACGCCAGTGTCCTTGCAGTCTTGCAGGGTCTTCTCGAAGAAATCACGCAGCTTGCGGCAGCTCATGTACATGCTGTCGAAGACTTCGCCTTGTTGCAGGGTGAGTTGTTTTTTGACCTCGACCTTGCCGTCCTTACCCACAAACTCAATGCGTACGTCACCGGCCTTGGCCATGGTGATCGACTGTTCGCTGGAGAAAAAGTCACCACCGCGCATGAAGTCGGCGTGGGACTGCGAAGCCATGCTCCATTTACCCATTGAGTGTGGGTTTTTACGAACGAAAGCTTTTACGGCTGCTGGCGCGCGACGGTCAGAGTTACCTTCGCGGAGTACTGGGTTTACTGCGCTGCCAAGCACTTTGCTGTATCGCGCGCTAGCTTCTTTTTCGGCTTCGGTTTGCGGGTCTTCAGGGAGGTTCGGGATGTTATAGCCCTGAGCCTGTAACTCGGCGATAGCGGCTTTTAGCTGTGGCACCGAAGCACTGATATTCGGCAGCTTAATGATGTTGGCTTCTGGCGATGTGGCCAGAATTGCCAGCTTGGCCAGATCATCATCGGTTTGTTGGTCGGCATCCAATTGGTCTGTAAAGCTTGCGAGGATGCGCGCTGCAAGAGAGATGTCACGTGTTTCGACGGCAATCCCAGCAGAGGCTGCGAACGCTTCTACAATAGGGAGTAGTGAATAGGTCGCAAGGGCTGGGGCTTCATCAGTGAAGGTATAAATGATCTTCGAAGGGGTGGCCATTTAGAGTTAACTCTCTTCTTTGCTGTGCGTAATAGACACTCGACATGCGCAGGTAAGCGCCAAAGTCCGCAGAAACAAGGGTTTGAAGTCGAGGTCTTGCCGCGTAGATGTTGGATGCACCACTAGAGCGTTGAGATCTTCGAACCGTTGAATCGCTGTGGCAGTTCGACGGTTTCAAGGCGCCAACCTCTATTCGGGTTTCCGCGCCTTATGGCCTGTTAGCCATCTGTGAAGTATATCACTGCGACAGTGCGCAGCAGAAAGCCTTGGCGCATAAGACCAACGAACATATGGTTTCGCCTGATTCAAGTGGGTTACTCTGCGGTGATCTGACTGTTTAACCACAAGACGGAGTCCAGCATGGGATACCAAAAGATCCAGGTGCCAGCAATCGGTGACAAAATCACCGTTAATGCCGATACATCCTTGAACGTACCGAACAACCCCATCATCCCTTTCATTGAAGGTGATGGTATCGGTATCGATATCAGCCCGGTGATGATCAAAGTCGTTGATGCTGCCGTACAGAAAGCCTACGGCGGCGAGCGCAAGATCTCCTGGATGGAAGTGTACGCAGGCGAAAAGGCCACTCAGGTTTACGATCAAGACACCTGGCTGCCTCAAGAAACCCTTGATGCGGTCAAAGACTACGTCGTGTCCATCAAAGGCCCGCTGACCACGCCAGTCGGTGGCGGCATTCGCTCACTGAACGTTGCCCTGCGTCAGCAGCTCGATTTGTATGTTTGCCTGCGCCCCGTGCGCTGGTTTGAAGGCGTACCTAGCCCGGTGAAGAAGCCGCAGGACGTTGACATGACTATTTTCCGTGAAAACTCGGAAGATATTTATGCCGGTATTGAGTGGAAGGCTGGTTCACCTGAAGCCACCAAGGTGATCAAGTTCCTCAAAGAGGAAATGGGCGTAACCAAGATTCGCTTCGACCAGGATTGCGGTATCGGTGTTAAGCCGGTTTCCAAAGAAGGTACCAAGCGTCTGGTGCGTAAGGCTCTGCAGTATGTGGTCGACAATGATCGCGACTCGCTGACCATCGTGCACAAAGGCAACATCATGAAGTTCACCGAAGGTGCCTTCAAAGAGTGGGCTTACGAAATTGCTGCCGATGAGTTCGGTGCAACCCTGCTCGATGGCGGCCCTTGGATGCAGTTCAAGAATCCGAAAACCGGTAAGAACGTAATCGTCAAAGACGCCATTGCTGATGCCATGCTGCAGCAAATCCTGCTGCGTCCGGCAGAGTACGACGTGATCGCTACCCTGAACCTCAATGGTGACTACCTGTCCGACGCCCTGGCCGCTGAAGTTGGCGGTATCGGCATCGCTCCGGGTGCCAACCTGTCCGATACCATTGCCATGTTCGAAGCCACCCACGGCACTGCACCTAAGTACGCTGGCAAGGATCAGGTGAACCCAGGTTCGCTGATTCTGTCCGCTGAAATGATGCTGCGTCACATGGGCTGGACGGAAGCGGCCGATCTGATCATCAAGGGCACCAACGGTGCCATCAGCGCCAAGACGGTGACGTATGACTTCGAGCGGCTGATGGACGGTGCTAAGCTGCTATCCTGCTCGGCATTCGGAGATGCAATGATTTCGCATATGTAGGTAAAGTCAGCTGCATAAAATTGCCATAAGCGATTTTAATGTTATTGGTAGCGGTCTTAGGCTGGCCGCCAATGACGGCAGACTTGATAAACAAAGGCCGGTCATACGACCGGCCTTTTTTGTGGGCGATTATCTGCCCAGATGACTAATCAGGCTTCAACCGTCGAGTCTTGCTTTTGCTTGACCGCGGCGTGTGCTTCATTGACGGCAATAGCCGCACTGATGTTAACCGCGTGGAGCCCTTTAGGGCCTTGAATAATATCGAAACTCACCGGCTGGCCAGCCTTCATGGTTTTATAGCCGTCCATCTGAATAGCCGAGTAGTGGGCGAACAGGTCCTCATCTCGACCATCGGCCACAATGAACCCATAGCCTTTAGCGTTGTTGAACCACTTGACCTTACCGCTAACCATGCTGATTCCCTCTGCAAAGGACTCCATCACTGGAGTATCATCCACTTCAATTCCACGCGCTGCTTGACGTCAGCCGGCAATGCTGTGAAACCCCTTAATACCCACACCGGGTATTCATTATTTGTAACACCGTTTTGCCGATAGTCAAGGCAATAGTGTAATAGGCTGAGAAGCCGTTCAAACTCTGTCTAGCACAGACTATTCGCCCATCAACGAAGCTTTCAGCATGCATGCACGTAGCCAGATTCGACTAACATTCAATCAGGATAGCCCCGCAGAGCATGAGGACGATTCCTTTGGTTTAGCCGTTCAGGAATCCAAGCCAGCCCTGCAGGCTCCCCCCATGTATAAAGTAATTTTGTTTAATGATGACTACACGCCCATGGATTTTGTGGTCGAGGTGCTCGAGGTGTTTTTTAGCCTAAATCGAGAACTGGCGACCAAAGTCATGCTGGCCGTCCATACAGAGGGGCGGGCAGTGTGTGGAGTGTTTACCCGCGATATTGCAGAAACCAAAGCGACTCAGGTAAATCAATATGCGAGAGAGAGCCAGCATCCGCTACTCTGTGAAATAGAGAAGGACGGTTAACGCCGGACACTTGGGCATGAGGTGAAGCTATGTTAAATCGAGAGCTCGAAGTCACCCTCAATCTAGCTTTCAAGGAGGCTCGTACCAAACGTCATGAATTCATGACGGTTGAGCACTTGTTGCTTGCCCTCCTAGATAATGAGGCGGCCGCCAGCGTATTACGTGCGTGCGGATCCAACCTAGAAAAGCTGCGGCATGATTTGCAGGAGTTTATCGACTCCACCACGCCGTTGATTCCCCAGCACGACGAAGAACGTGAGACGCAGCCTACGCTGGGTTTTCAGCGGGTTCTCCAGCGCGCAGTTTTCCACGTGCAGAGTTCCGGCAAGCGTGAAGTGACCGGCGCCAACGTTCTGGTTGCTATTTTCAGCGAACAGGAAAGCCAGGCCGTGTTTCTGCTTAAGCAGCAGAGCGTCGCGCGCATCGATGTGGTCAACTTTATTGCCCACGGCATCTCCAAGGTGCCGGGCCATGGTGGCCATTCGGAAACCGAACAGGAGATGCAGGACGAAGAGGGTGGTGAGTCCTCCAGCTCCAGCAATCCCTTGGATGCCTATGCCAGTAACCTGAATGAGCTGGCCCGCCAAGGTCGTATTGATCCGCTGGTCGGACGCGAACTGGAAGTTGAGCGTGTGGCGCAAATTCTCGCGCGTCGGCGCAAAAACAATCCGCTGCTGGTTGGCGAGGCAGGCGTTGGTAAAACGGCAATCGCCGAAGGCCTGGCCAAGCGTATTGTCGACAATCAGGTGCCTGATCTGCTGGCTGATAGCGTGGTCTACTCACTGGATCTCGGCGCACTGTTGGCTGGTACCAAGTATCGTGGTGATTTCGAGAAACGCCTTAAGGCTCTGCTCAATGAGCTGCGCAAGCGCCCGCATGCCATTCTTTTTATTGATGAAATTCACACCATCATCGGTGCAGGTGCTGCATCGGGCGGGGTGATGGATGCGTCCAACCTGCTCAAGCCCATGCTGTCTTCTGGCGAGATCCGCTGCATCGGTTCGACAACATTTCAGGAGTTTCGCGGCATCTTCGAGAAAGACCGGGCCTTGGCGCGGCGTTTCCAGAAAGTCGATGTGGTGGAGCCTTCGGTTGAAGACACCATTGGTATCTTGCGCGGCCTGAAAAGTCGCTTCGAGCAGCATCACAGCATTGAGTACAGTGATGAGGCCTTACGCGCCGCTGCCGAGCTGGCTGCGCGGTATATCAATGACCGGCATATGCCCGACAAGGCGATCGATGTGATTGATGAAGCGGGGGCCTACCAGCGCCTGCAGCCACTGGATAAGCGCTTGACTCGTATCGATGTGGCGCAGGTCGAAGATATCGTGGCGAAAATTGCCCGTATTCCGCCAAAACACGTCAGCAGCTCAGACAAAGAACTGCTAAGAAGCCTTGAGCGCGACCTGAAACTCACAGTGTTTGGTCAGGACGCCGCAATTGACGCGCTGTCGACTGCTATCAAACTGTCTCGCGCAGGCCTCAAAGCGCCTGACAAGCCGGTAGGCTCCTTCCTCTTTGCTGGCCCTACCGGGGTTGGCAAAACCGAAGCCGCACGCCAGCTGGCCAAGGCCTTGGGCGTTGAGCTGATCCGCTTTGATATGTCCGAGTACATGGAGCGCCACACTGTGTCGCGCCTAATCGGTGCGCCGCCGGGCTATGTTGGTTTTGATCAAGGTGGTCTGCTGACGGAGGCGATTACTAAAACGCCGCACTGTGTATTGCTGCTCGATGAAATCGAGAAGGCTCACCCTGAAGTCTTCAACCTGCTGTTGCAGGTCATGGACCACGGGACGCTGACCGATAATAACGGCCGCAAGGCGGACTTCCGCAACGTGATCGTAATCATGACCACCAATGCCGGGGCTGAGACGGCTGCGCGCGCATCCATTGGCTTCACCTATCAGGACCACTCGTCTGATGCCATGGAAGCGATCAAGAAGAGCTTCACGCCGGAATTCCGCAACCGCCTGGATACCATTATCCAGTTCGGTCGCCTCAGCCACGAGGTGATCAAAAGCATCGTCGACAAGTTCCTCACCGAGCTGCAGGCGCAGCTTGAGGACAAGCGCGTCACGCTGGAGGTCAGTGATGCGGCGCGCAGCTGGTTGGCGGAAAGCGGTTATGACGTGCAGATGGGTGCTCGGCCGATGGCGCGCCTGATCCAAGACAAGATCAAGCGTCCTCTGGCCGAGGAGATCCTGTTTGGTGAGCTGGCTGAGCACGGCGGCGTGGTGCATATCGATATCGAAAGCGGTGAATTGACCTTCGATTTTGAAACCACGGCAGAAATGGCTTAAGCGTAGTTTGCTTCCGCCCACAAAAACGCCCGGCTATGCCGGGCGCTTTTACTGGAGCTTGGTGTAACAGATGCCGGAAAACAGAGTTTTCAGCGGCCTGTTAACGGGCGCGATACGTAATGCGGCCCTTGCTCAAGTCATAAGGCGTAAGTTCAACACGAACTTTGTCGCCAGTTAGAATGCGAATGTAATTTTTGCGCATCTTTCCGGAGATGTGCGCAGTAACGACGTGCCCATTTTCCAACTCCACACGGAACATGGTGTTGGGCAGGGTGTCGACGACAGTGCCTTCCATTTCGAAGCTGTCTTCTTTCGACATGCAGTAAAGCCCTCGGTATCCAATGAATGGCCCGGTGCAACTGGCGCCAGGCAAAAGCGGCGTGCATTGTGCCCGAAATTTTGGGTTTGCGCCAAGGGCTTCAGTTAAGACTGACCCAACGTTGATTGACGAACAGCTCTATCGGTCGGTACTGGGTCTTGTAACTCATCTTGCGGCAGTTCTTGATCCAATAGCCCAGATAGACCGCATGCAGCCCAAGACGCGCCGCTTCGGCAATTTGCCAGAGGATGGCAAAGCGCCCGAGGCTGCGTCTTTCCTCACTCGGCTCATAAAAAGTGTAAACAGCAGACAACCCATTGGGCAGCACGTCAGTCACGGCAATTGCTAGCAGACGGTTGTCCTCGCGGAATTCATAAAACCGAGAAAAAGTCAGATCACGCACCAGAAAAGTCGAGAACTGCTCGCGGTTGGGTGGGTACATATCACCATCGGCATGCCGCTGCTCAATGTAGCGAACGTACAGCGCGTAATATTCTTCGGTAAATGCCGGGCGCACCAGGTGCACCTGAATATCCTGGTTACGTTTGAAAATGCGCCTTTGCTGGCGATTGGGGCTGAACTGTCCGACAGGGATTCGCGCTGGGACGCAGGCGTTGCAGCGCTGACAATGGGGCCGATAGAGGTGGTCGCCGCTGCGGCGAAAGCCCATTTCTGAGAGGTCAGCGTAAACGTCCACATCCATGGGCTGACTGGGGTCGAGGAACAGCGTCGTAGCCTGTTCGTCGGGCAGGTAGCTGCAGGTATGCGGTTGAGTGGCGTAAAACTTCAAGCGGGCCAGTTCGGTCATGATCGACTCTCGGGATCTGTCCTCTAAGGCCTGTTAATGAATCGGCGCGGCCGCGCGCAAAACTTCACCAGGCAACGCTAAGTGTAAGCCAGGCTGACAAACTCGCCTAGACGAGCCAATTCGCCTGGTTAGGCTGATCAAGGTGGTCGCTCAGATAGCGGGCAAACTCAGCCCGTGAAATCGTTTGGGCGCCGAGGCTAAGCAGATGTTGAGTTGGCATCTGGCAGTCGATCAGCGCAAAGCCCCAGGCGGTTAAATGCTCAACTAGGGTGACAAAGCCCACCTTGGATGCATTATCCGCGCGACTGAACATCGACTCGCCAAAGAACAGCTGGCCCATAACCAGTCCGTAAAGGCCGCCAACCAGCTCGTTATCGCGCCAGACCTCAACCGAATGTGCCACGCCGCGCTTGTGTAGCTCAAGGTAGGCGTCCTGCATGGGGCTGGTGATCCAGGTTTCCGTCGCATAGCTACGCGGCGCGGCGCAGGCGCGAATGACGTCAGCGAATGCCCGATCAAAAGTCACCCGATAATGGCCCTGGCGCAGCACCTTCGCCAGGCTGCGCGAGACATGTAACTTGGCAGGCAGCAGCACGGTGCGTGGGTCAGGCGACCACCAGAGGATCGGTTGATCATCCTGGAACCAAGGGAAGCAGCCGTGGCGATACGCCTGGATCAAACGTTCTGGTCGCAGATCACCACCCGCTGCCAGCAGGCCATTTGGCTCGCGTAGGGCCTTATTAAGGGGCGGGAAATCCAGGGAGTCGCGTTGCAGCCACGTCAGCATGTGCAGAGCCTGGATTAGACGAAGAGGAGGGCAGGGCGGATTGAGACGCTGTCCGCCCTATATGAATCAATTGTCGTCGAGGAATTTCTCGACATCCAGCGCTGCCATGCAGCCAGCACCCGCTGAGGTGATGGCCTGGCGATAAACGTGGTCAGCTACGTCGCCGGCGGCGAAAACTCCCTCAATGCTGGTGGCGGTTGCATTGCCCTCACTGCCGCCTTTGATCAGCAGGTAGCCATCGCGCATTTCCAGTTGCCCCTGGAATAGATCGGTATTGGGCTTATGACCGATGGCGATAAACACGCCCGCAAGCGGCAGATCAGTCGTGATGCCGGTCAGCGTACCCATCAGGCGCGCACCCGTTACTCCGGTGTTGTCACCCAGCACTTCTGTCAGGGAGTGGTTCCAGTGCAGCACCACATTACCGTTTGCGGCCTTGTCGAACAGCTTGTCCTGCAGAATTTTCTCTGAACGCAGCTTGTCGCGGCGATGCACCAGATGCACTTCCTTGGCGATATTCGACAGGTAAAGCGCTTCTTCAACCGCGGTGTTGCCGCCACCGATCACAGCAACCACCTGGTTGCGATAGAAAAAACCGTCGCACGTGGCGCAGGCCGATACACCTTTGCCGGAAAACGCTTCTTCCGACGGCAGGCCCAAGTATTGCGCCGACGCCCCCGTGGCGATAATCAACGCATCGCAGGTGTAAGTGCCGCTGTCACCCTTCAGGGTAAAGGGCTGCGACTGAAGCTCGGCGGTGTGGATATGATCGAAAACGATCTCGGTTTCAAAGCGCTCGGCATGTTTTTGCATGCGCTCCATCAGCGCTGGACCGGTCAGGCCTTCAACGTCACCGGGCCAGTTGTCCACTTCGGTGGTGGTGGTCAGCTGACCGCCAGGCTGGATACCGGTAATGATCACAGGCTTGAGGTTGGCGCGGGCAGCGTATACGGCAGCGCTATAACCGGCAGGGCCGGAGCCCAGGATGATCAAGCGTGAATGCTTGACTTCGCTCATAAAAACACCTCATAAGCCTTTGTCACAAAAGAGAATGCATGCTCAAATTGAGCTGCACGGAAGATGTTGCCGAATATGCTACACCGAAGCGTTAGCGCTGCGGGAGCACTGGTGTAAGCTTTGCGGCTCTGAGTAGGTGTACATCTGGCAGTGCTCTCAAACCCCGGTAGCATACCGCTTGGCGCGGTTATCTCGTTGTTAGACGCGTTTAAGCGCAGGAAAAAGTTGTTTTGAAGAAATCCACTTCCCCAGTTGCTCGGCCTCAGGATTGGCACCTCAAACTACGTTACCGCCTCAAAGAAGGCGTATTGATTGCGCTGGCGGCTCTGTGCATATTTTTGCTGATGTCTTTGCTGACCTACGATATAGCCGATCCGGCCTGGGACAACAGCATTCAGACAGAGCAAGTGCACAATTTTGGTGGCGCAACGGGTGCGTGGCTGGCCAGTGCGTTTTTTGGTGCGCTGGGCTACTTTGCCTATATATTTCCTTTGTTGTTAGGGCTCAAAACTTGGCAGGTGTTCCTCTCGCGCAATCAAACTTGGCAGTGGAATGGCTGGCTATTTTCCTGGCATAGCATTGGCTTGGTGTTTTTGGTTTTATCCGGTGCTGCGTTGGCGGCTATTCATTTTGACGCAGCCGCAGGCATGCAAAACTCTGGCGGCGGTATGCTGGGCGAAAGCCTCGGCGCTCTGGCAATTACTGCGCTTAACGTACAAGGCAGCACATTGCTGCTAATCGCGCTTTTTCTTTTCGGTTTGACCGTGTTTACCGACCTGTCCTGGTTCAAAGTGATGGACCTGACCGGCAAGATCACCCTAGATCTGATTGAGCTGATCCAGAGCCTGGTCAATCGCTGGTGGAACGCACGGGTTGAGCGCAAGCAGTTGGTGGCGCAGTTGCGTGAGGTTGACGAGCGCGTCAGTGAAGTGTCTGCACCGATTGTGTTGAATCGCCGTGAGCAGGCCAAAGTCAAAGAGCGATTGATCGCGCGCGAAGAGTCGCTGAATAAGCACATGAATGAGCGCGTCAATCGCCCCGCACCGATTATCACGCCGCCTACCGCGCCGAAAGCGTCCGAGCCTAGCAAGCGCGTGTTCAAGGAAAAACAAGTCAACCTGTTCGAAGACAGCGCCCTGGCTGGCAGCCTGCCGCCGATTTCGATCCTCGATGTAGCTGAAAAGGTTCAGAAGAAATATTCACCGGAATACTTGGAAGCCATGTCGCGGCTGCTTGAAATCAAGCTCAAGGAGTTTGGCGTCGAGGTTATCGTCGAGTCCGTGCACCCGGGGCCGGTTATCACTCGTTTTGAGATCCAGCCCGCTGCTGGGATTAAGGTCAGCCGTATTTCCGGTCTGGCCAAAGACCTGGCGCGCTCAATGGCGATCATCAGCGTGCGGGTGGTGGAAGTGATTCCGGGTAAGACCACCGTCGGT
This sequence comes from Pseudomonas sp., assembly GCA_017886405.1. GTDB lineage: Bacteria > Pseudomonadota > Gammaproteobacteria > Pseudomonadales > Pseudomonadaceae > Aquipseudomonas. Next base: position 11,799 of record JAGGNC010000301.1, read on the forward strand.
ATCGAAATCCCCAACGAAGACCGGCAGATCGTGCGCTTCTCCGAAGTGCTGTCGTCGCCCGAATACGACGACGCTAAATCGCCGGTTACGCTGGCCTTGGGCCATGACATCGGCGGTAAGCCGGTGATTACTGACCTGGCGAAGATGCCTCACTTGCTGGTGGCGGGGACCACCGGTTCGGGTAAGTCGGTCGGGGTCAACGCAATGATTCTGTCGATTCTGTTCAAGTCCACGCCGGAAGAGGCGCGCTTGATTATGATCGACCCGAAAATGCTTGAACTGTCGATCTACGAGGGCATTCCGCACCTGCTCTGTCCGGTGGTGACTGACATGAAGGAGGCCGCCAACGCCCTGCGCTGGTCGGTGGCCGAGATGGAGCGCAGATATAAGCTGATGTCGAAGATGGGCGTCCGTAACCTGGCGGGCTTTAACCGTAAGGTCAAAGACGCCATCGATGCGGGCGAGCCGTTGGCCGACCCGCTGTACAAACGCGAAAGCATGCACGATGAAGCGCCGCTGCTGAAACCGCTGCCGACTA
>JAGGNC010000117.1 GCA_017886405.1 Pseudomonas sp.
CCTAATAGGCCCCCGGAATTGAGTCAGCGGCCATCAACATCGGATCCCCACTGGTCAGGCACACGTGCATAACACGCTCGTGAAACTGCTCAGGCACATTTCCGGCCTCGGTGCTTTCACCGAAACGCATCAACTCCAGACTGCCGTTCAGGCAATCGGCATAGAACTTAAACGCCCCTTCACACTGGCCATTGAAGGTCAAATCAGAAATCCACTTTACCCCTGCCCGCCTTAATCGTCCCGCGCTTGGTCTTGCCTTCCAGGCGGCGCTTTTTTGAGCCTAGGGTTGGCTTGGTCGGACGGCGGGCTTTTTCTGTTTTACCCGCGCGGCGAATCAACTCGGCCAGGCGCTCCAGGGCGTCGGCGCGGTTCTGTTCCTGAGTACGGTATTGCTGAGCCTTGATAATCACCACACCTCCGGCGGTGATACGGCTGTCGCGCAGGGCCAGCAAACGCTCCTTATAGAACGGCGGCAGGCTGGAAGCCTGACTGTCGAAGCGCAGGTGCATCGCACTGGACACCTTATTGACGTTCTGCCCACCCGCGCCTTGGGCACGGATGGCGGTCAGCTCGACTTCATCGTCAGGGAGGTGAACGCTGTTGGAGATAACCAGCATAGACAGGCTTCAACGCAAGAGTGGGTAAGCAGGATAACGCGAACGCACCTTAGCTGCCTTGCAGGTTTATAGTGGTGGTGGCCATGGCGTCGCGAAGTGCGGACATGCTTACGATCACCCTACACCAAGAGTTAACCCCTGCATGTATACCCTGGCCGGTTCGATTATTTCGCGCATACCTAGGATGGGTTGAGTTAAACGATACCCAGCACGCCCGAACAAACCAACGCATTGAACTCACGCGAAGGAGGCGGCTATGGCCACCCTGAATTCCAAAAAACTACATATCGACCTAGTCTCTGATGTGGTCTGCCCGTGGTGCGTCATTGGTTACCGGCAGCTGGCAAAAGCACTGGACGTAAGCGGCACAGCCTATGAAATCCATTGGCATCCGTTTGAACTGAACCCCGATATGCCACCCGAAGGCCAGAATCTGGGCGAACACATCGCCGAAAAATATGGGGCGACGAAGCAACAATCGCAAGAAAACCGCCTTCGAATGACGCAAGCCGGCAACGACGTAGAGTTCGTGTTTAGCTTTGCCGATGACATGCGCATGCACAACACATTCAACGTCCACCAGCTTCTGCATTGGGCCAACCAACAAGGGCGCATGCACGACTTGAAACAAGCCCTTTTTGTGGCTCATTTCACCCATAGTCGGAACCTGTCAGACAACAACGTGCTGGCAGATGTGGCCGCTGAGGTCGGGCTGGACCGGGCCGAGGCGCTGACCATTCTTGCCGATCAACGCTTCGCCAATGATGTGCGCACTGCCGAAAAAACCTGGGTAAGCAAAGGTATTAGTGGTGTCCCAGCCGTGATCTTCGACCATCGCCACCTGGTGACAGGGGCGCAAGGGGTCGAGAACTACACGCGCATTTTGGAACAGTTGGCAGCAGCCGAAGACTGAGCGCCGTTAAAACCTGTGAACGAGCAAAATGCGGCGTAGAGCGCAGGCGTTGACCCGTTCGAAACAGCAAGCAAAAGCACCATGCTCGTATTCGCAGGTTGCCCGACAGGCTCGCTTGAGAGATGTGATTGGCAAAGCGGGTGTGACCAGGCACCGAGTTCCCGGACGGCCGTTGCGACCGTCCGGGAACGCACATAGGGCTTAAGTGCGAAACTGTTTAACCAGCCCCTGCAGTTGCTCGGCCAGGCGGGCCAACTCTTCGCTGGTGGAGTTCGTTTGCTGAGCACCATCACTGACTTGTTCAGCCACTTGGCTGACGGTGACGATGTTGCGATTGATCTCCTCAGCCACCGCGCTCTGCTCCTCAGCTGCCGAGGCAATCTGCGCGTTCATATCGTTGATGGTAGCCACGGACTGGCTGATACGTTCGAGGGTGGAGCCTGCCTGAGTGACCTGCTGCACGCCCTTGTGCGCCTGATTGCGACTGGCCTCCATGACTTTCATGGCATTGGCTGAGCCGCTCTGCAGTTTTTCGATCATGCCTTGAATTTCGGTAGTCGATTGCTGGGTACGCGATGCCAGGGAGCGCACCTCATCGGCGACCACGGCAAAACCGCGGCCCTGCTCACCGGCACGTGCCGCCTCAATAGCCGCATTGAGCGCCAGTAGGTTGGTCTGCTCTGCAATGCTGCGGATCACTTCCAGTACACCGCCGATCTTGTCGCTATCCTGCACCAGCTGGCTGATGACCGTTGCCGCCTTCTCCACCTCGCGCGCAAGAACCTCGATGACCTCCACAGTCTGGCTGACCACCTGCTTACCATCTGACGCATCTCGATCTGCTTGCTCAGCAGCCTGCGCCGCGCCCGCTGCGCTGTGTGCCACCTCCTGAACCGTGGCAGTCATTTCGTGCATGGCGGTTGCCACCTGATCGATTTCCGATTGCTGCCGACGCAAACTAACGCTGGCCTGTAGGTTCACCGCCGAAGTCTGTTGGGCGGCAGCAGCGAGCTGACCGGTAGCGCTAGACACCTGCTGCACCATGGCGTGAAAGCGCTCGCGCATCAAATTGAACGCCTTGGCCACCCGGCCCAGTTCGTCTTGTCCGTGGTAATCGGCGGTTATGGTCAGATCACCCTGGGCCATTTGCGCACTGGCGCGTTCGAGCGCGGCAACAGCCTGACCGATAGCGCTAATAATGCCGAAGGCCAGCCATATGCTAAGGCCTAGCGCGACAACCAACAGCCCGATGGCGGTATTGCGAATGTCCTGATATTGGCTTTGCGCCGCGACATAATTTTTTTGCGCATTGTCCAACTTTAGCTGCAGAAGTTTTGCTGAGGCTTGATTGGCGGCGGTGAAGGTCTCATCGAGACGATTCAGCATTATGCTGCCCGCCTGCTCGTATTGATCAGCCTGGAGCGCTGCCATAACAGCCTTCAGCCC
>JAGGNC010000072.1 GCA_017886405.1 Pseudomonas sp.
GGCCATCTGCGGTTGCTGGAAGACTGGCTGCGCAGCTACCGGCCTGAAGAACTGTTCGATGCGCAGGGCCGGCTACTGCCGGAACTGGCGGCGCTAGCACCCAGCGGGCAGCGGCGCATGGGTGCCAATCCCCACGCCAACGGAGGCCTGCTGCTGCAGGATTTGCAGCTGCCCGACTACCGCGAGTATGCCGTCAAGGTTTCTGCACCGGGCGTTCCTGGTATCGGCGACACGCGCGTGCTCGGGCCGTTCCTGCGCGATGTGGTGCAGCTCAACGACGCTGCGCGCAACTTTCGCGTGTTCGGCCCGGATGAGACCGTCTCCAACGGACTGGCCGCGCTGTTTGAAACCACCAACCGCCAGTGGAACGCCGCCACCGACTCAGAAGATCAGTGGCTGGCGCCGACTGGCCGGGTGATGGAGATGCTCAGCGAGCACCAGTGCGAGGGCTGGCTTGAGGGCTATCTGCTGACCGGCCGGCATGGCCTGTTCAACTGCTATGAGGCCTTTATCCACATCATCGATTCCATGTTCAACCAGCACGCTAAGTGGCTGAAGGTCAGCGCGGAACTGCCCTGGCGGCCCAAGATAGCCTCGCTCAACTACCTGCTGGCCTCGCACGTATGGCGTCAGGACCATAACGGTTTCACCCATCAGGATCCCGGCTTTATCGACCTGGTCGTTAACAAAAAGGCCGATGTGGTGCGGGTCTATCTTCCACCCGACGCCAACTGCCTGTTGTCAGTCATGGATCACTGCCTACGCAGCCGTCACTACGTCAACGTGGTGATCGCCGGCAAACATCCGGCGCCGCAGTGGCTGGCAATGGACGCAGCCGTGGCCCATTGCAAGGCCGGTATCGGTAGCTGGGATTGGGCGGGTAACACCGCCGAAGACCAAGAGCCTGACCTGGTCATGGCGTGCTGCGGCGACGTGCCAACGCTGGAAACAATGGCCGCCGTGTCCATTCTGCGCGACGAGCTGCCCGCGCTGCGCGTGCGCGTGGTCAACGTCGTCAATTTGATGCGGCTGCAACCACCCAGCGAACATCCCCACGGCATAGACGACGCGGCCTTCGATGCGCTTTTCACGCGCGACAAGCCGGTAATCTTCGCGTTTCACGCCTATCCCTGGCTGATCCATCGGCTGACCTACCGTCGCACCAATCACGGTAACTTTCATGTGCGTGGCTACAAGGAGGAGGGCACGATCACCACCCCCTTCGATATGACCGTGCTGAACGATCTCGACCGCTTCCACCTGGTGATGGACAGCATTGATCGCCTGCCGCAAACAGGCAGCGCGGGCACCGCGTTGAAGGAAAAGCTCGCGGCTAAGCTGGTTGAACACAGTCGCTATATCCGCGAGCACGGCCAGGATATGCCGGAAATTCGCAACTGGCGCTGGAAGGCGGCAGCGTAAACGGAGCCAAGCATGTCAAAAATCGAACAGCTGGAACTCGAGGCACACCGCGAGCAGTTGCAAGCCGACGTGAGGAAGTTGCTCGACAAGTACTTGGCCATCGCCGAGTGGGACGTGCCGGAGATTGATGAGCCACTGGCAATCCGCCTTATCGTCTCGGCCGTCAGGCAGGAACTGGATCGCGTCGAGACAGCCCTGGCGGATTCTACGCAGCCATGAATGCGTTGATCACCCCCGCGCAGGCCCTGATCACTGAAGAGGCTTGGTCATGAAGGTTTACCTGATCCGCCACGGTGAAACCGCCTGGTCGCTGAGCGGTCAGCATACCGGCGTGACTGACCTTGGGCTGACAGCGCACGGCGAAAATGAATCGCGAGCCTTAGCTGCGTGCTTGCGCGCATTGACCTTCGCCCATGTGCTGGTCAGCCCGCGCCTGCGCGCACGGCAAACCTGCGAACTCGCCGGCCTGCACGCACGCAGCGTGATCGAGCCCGACCTGGCGCAATGGGACTATGGCGATTATGAAGGCCGGCGCAGCGTAGCTATCTGGCGCGAGAACCCGGGCTGGGATATCTGGCGCGATGGCTGTCCCAGTGGCGAGTCGCCAGCGCAAGTCAGCGCGCGAGCCGACCGACTCATCGCGAACCGTTGCACGCTGCCAGGCGCCACGCTGTAAGGCACAGTGGCGCTGTTCTGCCATGGTCATTTCAGCGCTGCACTGGCCGCGCGCTGGATCGGCCTGGCGCTAGTCGAAGGCCAGCACTTCGCGTTGAGTACGGCCTCGGTAAGCCTGCTAGGCATCGATGCCCATCACGATGAGCGACGCATCATCGCGTTGTGGAACGAACAGTAGATGCGTTGATCGGCACCGCGCCGAGCACAACCAGAACGTCCTTCGCATGGATCAAGTGTGCCGATACGGGTTGCGTTCGGGGCGTGGCGGTTGGCTCGCGCAGGGCAGGTTGCACTGCGCTAAAAGGGTCGGCTGAAGGGGCGGAGTGAGTTATTTTTGTTCACTGCGCCCCTCTTTTTTATAAACGCTCAGGGTTTCAGCATGGCGCTCATAGGCCCAGTTCACTGAGGCCTGGGTGGTCGTCTGGACGGCGGCCTTGCGGCCAGTGAAACAGGCGCTGCTGTTCGCTAATCGGCAGGTCGTTGATGCTGGCGTGACGTACCTGCATTAGGCCTTGTTCATCAAACTCCCAGTTCTCGTTGCCGTAGGAGCGAAACCACTGCCCGCTGGCATCGTGCCATTCATAGGCAAAACACACGGCAATCCGGTTGTCATTGTGGGCCCAGAGTTCCTTGATCAAACGGTACTCATGCTCGCGCTGCCATTTGCTGGCAAGGAAGGCGCGGATCTGTTCGCGACCGACCGGGAACTCATGGCGATTGCGCCAGCGGCTGTCTGTTGTATAGGCCAGCGCCACACGCTCGGGGTCGCGGCATCGACCGCGGCGATGGCGATCGGTTATGAAGGCGCCGGCACGGTCGAGTTCATCCTCGATCTCGATCAGGT
>JAGGNC010000095.1 GCA_017886405.1 Pseudomonas sp.
ATGCTCGCCGAGGACGGCCGCATCATTCCGCCGGGGGCCTTTATGCCAGCGGCCGTCCTCGGCGAGCATGCGCACCAACACCTCGTAGCTGGGGGTGGCGTCCTGCTGCTGCACGCTAACGATGGGTTGAACGTAGAGGCGCAGCCAGTCCTCATCCAAGGCTTTACGCAGGCGATTGACCCATTGCATTTCGCCGCGTCGCTCCAGCAGTTGATGATCGTCAGCCTGATAAATATGAATCCGGTTACGGCCGGCGTCCTTGGCCGCGTAACAGGCGCTGTCCGCCGCACTGAGCAAGCTGCCCAGGGTTTCGCCCGGCTCAATCTGAACCAGGCCAATACTCACGCCGACCGCAAAGGTATTGCCTTCCCAGCTAAACCGGAACGCCTCAACCGACGCGCGCATGCCATCGACAATCAGCACGGCCTCGGCCAATGGACAGCCCGCCAACAGCAGGCCGAACTCGTCACCGCCGAGCCTGGCCAACACGTCGCTGCTGCGAATGCGGCTCTGCAGCAGTTTGGTGAGCTGGCGCAGCAACTCATCACCCGCCGCATGGCCGCAGGTGTCGTTAACCACCTTGAATTGGTCCAAGTCCATGTAGCAAAGCACCTGATCACCGCGCTCCTCCACCGGCTTAAGCAGCAGCGCGAGCAAGCGTCGTTCGAACTCAGCGCGGTTGGTCAGCCCGGTCAGGGTATCGTGGGCGGCCTGATGTGAGAGCTCGCGGGCCAGTCGGCGATTGATGGTGACATCGCGAAAAGTCAGCACCGCGCCGATGATACGACCCTCGGCATCGCGAATCGGCGCGACGGCATCCTGGATCGCCACCTCAGTACCGTCGTGCCTGCGCAATAACACGTTGCCGTCTTGCCTCTGCGTGACCTGACGCGAGCGACGCAGCAAGGCGGTCACCGGATTACCCAGAGACACGCCGGTAAAGTCATCGAACAACTGGTAGATATCCTCCAACGGCCGGCCTATCGCGTGCTCACTGCTCCACCCGGTTAACGTCTCGGCAACTGGATTCAGGTAGTTGATACGACTGTCCGGCCCCGTAGTGATCACTCCGTCGCCAATCGACGCCAAGGTCACCTGAGCCAGCACCTTTTCCTGAAACAGTTGCTGTTCCACGCGCCGTCGTTCGGTGATGTCGCGGATCATGCACGTCAACAGCTGCTCATCCTCAAGCCCCCGGCTGACCGTCAGCTCGGCAACGAACTGCTCGTGACCATGGCGGCTGAACAGTACTTCCTGTGTCAGTTCGCCGCCGGCAGGCGGCTGCGGCAGGCCTTTCCAATTACTCTCTGCCACCAGGCGTTGCAGGGGTTGGCCGAGCAAGTCCGCCGACTGCAGACCAAACAGGCGCTCGGCGCCTGGATTGCAACTGGCCAGCACGCCTTCGGGCGAGCAGGTGACGATGCCGTCACGGATATCGCGGATGATCGATTGGGTGGTGCCCACCGCAGCCCGCAGCGCGCGAATCACCTTGTTGTATTGCCCCGCGATCTGGCCGACCTCGGTAAAGGGCTCAACCGGCACTTCGCGGGCGAAATGTCCGTCGCGCTGGTGCGTCTCCATGGCCCCGAGTAGCTCAATCAGCTCAGTCTTAGCGCCATGTTCCGAGACATTCAGGCCGACCATTTCATCTTCCGCGCTGACGCGGATCGGCACGAAGCGGTTGAGCAGGCGCAGCACGGCCCAGGTCAGCCCAAAGGCCCAGAGACCCGCCACCACAACACCTTGGCCCTGAACCAGAAACTGCTGCCAGCGGCTCAAGCCGGTGCCGAGCAATTCCAGGTCGGCAAACAGCGCCAGCGCCAGGGTGCCCCAGATACCACTGGCCAGATGCACCGGCACCGCGCCGACCGCATCATCGATTTTAAGGCGGTACATCAGCCGGTCAGCCAGATACATGACCACCGCACCGGTCAAACCAATCAGCAATGCCGCTCTGGCATCGACCACATGTGCGCTAGCGGTTATCGCCACCATACCCGCGATCAGGCCATTGAGCGGGTAGACGGGATCAACAAGACGCCAGCGCAGCCAGGACAGCGTCATGCCGCCGAGAAGGCCAGCGACGCCGGCCAGCACAGTGTTAGCGATAATGCCGGGCACGCGATTGTCGAAGCTGAAGGTGCTGCCGCCGTTGAAGCCAATCCAGCCGAACATCAGCAGCAGGGCACCGAGCATCGCCATCGGCAGGTTCGAGCCGGGCATGCTGCGGCCCTCGCGGTCGACCTCAAAGCGGCCTATGCGCGGCCCTAGCACCAGCACCACGGCCAGCGCGATCCAGCCGCCAACACTGTGAACGACCGTGGAGCCGGCAAAATCGACGAAGCCCTGCTTGGCCAGCCAGCCTTGCCCATCGCTGAAACTGCCGCCCCAGGCCCAGTGGCCGAAGAACGGATAAATCAGCCCGGCAGCCAGCAACGTCACCAGCAGGTAGCCATTGAAGCGCATGCGTTCAGCCGCAGCGCCAGAGACAATGGTCGCGGCGGTGGTGCAGAACATGGCTTGGAACAAAAAGAATGCCGATTGCCACGTATCCAGGAACGACAGCATGACAAAGCCACTGCCAAACCAGCCATGCTCGCTGGCACCGAACATGATGCCGAAACCAAACATCCAGTAAAGCAGGATGGCGACACTCAGGTCAGCCATGTTCTTCACCGCGACGTTGATGCTGTTCTTGCTGCGTGAGAGGCCTGCTTCAAGGCAAAGAAAGCCCAGTTGCATGGTAAACACCAGGCCGGCACACAGCACGACCCAGAGCACATCGAGCATGGCGACTGGCATGGCCCATCCTGCTGGTTAAATTAGTGAACTGGCACAATGATGGCTCGGCACGCTGTAAACCCCGTGCTTTGCGCTTAAAAACAGTGCATCAAGACAAACAAGCAGTGTTTATCGGCCCAATACATTGCATTTGTGCAGTTTCTATACCAGGCAGCGGGGGAGGGGAGAATCCATTGGCTAAGGAGCCGTTAGCTGCCGCATGCAACGGCTAGGTTAGCGATGAGCGCAGCGCTGCCCGGCCTAACGCCGCGCAACATGCAATTGAGGCAGAGCCTTAACAGTGGGATGCAGCGGCGTGAAGATTTTATCGCCGCTGATGCGTCTCCTGCGCACGGTGTGCACCGAAAAATGGCAAATCGCCAGCAAGCAGCGCTTACCACGGCTGAATGCAGTGCATGCAATCGTTAAATAGCGTGCTTACTGCGCTGGGGTGATCGCGATGCGCACCTCTGGGTGGCCCAGCGGGTGACTCAGTGCATCGAAAAACCGCAGCGCCACGTTGTGCTCGGCGAAGAGGCTGGTGTAGTGCTGCTTCTGCTGCTGAATAAACAGCGGGTTGTGCGGATAGACCGAGATCGCCAGGGTTTTCACCCTCGCCTGTTTTAAGGCCTGGACTAGGTGCTGATCTTGCGCCCCTAAGCTATGACCGAAGATGCACAGGGTCTCTTTCGGCCGCGCCAACTGGTGGTAGCAGAACGACAGGTAGTCGGAGCTGCGGATGGCCTTGAGTTTATCCGCGCTGCTGCCTTCGTTGACGAACAGCGGGATATCGCCCAACTGGTTGATGGCGAAACTGGCCAGCAGGGTGCTTTCCGATGAGGTCAGCATGCGCGTGCTGCCATCGATGTTTTTCACCAAGTGCATGCCGCCGTGCAGGTACAGCAGGCGCGTGGCCTTGCCTTGGCGGTCATTGTTGCCCACGTCAAAGGTCGAGTCCGCGCCGCGGAACATCTCCTCGAACGCCTGCGGCGCCTGCATCACCGCCCAGTAGTTGAGCAGGTCGTAATTACCCGAATAAACCGTCTGGTATTGGCTGAGCGCGCTGTTGATACGGCCAAGGCTGCTGGCTTGCATTTGGCTCCAAGGGATGTGCACCGAGCGCACGGCGTGGATCAATGCTTCCTTGATGGCAAAGTAACGATGGCGCGGCGACGACGAGTTGATGGTCAGTGCGGCATTGACCCGAATGCTGTTCTTCAGCGCACTGAGCACCTGCTCGAAGTTGCTGGTATCCAGCGCCCGGAACACGCTCAGCTCGGTTGGGCTGAGCGGGCGGTTCTTAGTGGTTTGCGCCTCGTCAAACAGCGAAAAGTAAGCGAACTTGCGCCACACCGCCAGGCTCGCGCCATTGCCAATCAGCAACTCGGGGAAATCGATGCTGCCGTTCAGGGTGCTCCAGTCTTCCAGTTCACCAGTAAATGCCGGGAGTTCCATAATCGCTATTCGTCGCCTTGAGCCAGGGTTGTGCAGGGCGTGACTTTAGCACGGGCGGCCTTTACCGCTGAGGACGCAACCCAACGCGAAGCGGCGCATTTATTGACTGGCAGATGCACACCAAGCTTGCCATATTGAGCCTTTGGCTATTATTGATTCAGGCGCGAGTGACTACTCTCACTCGGCAACAGTCGAGCAAACGCAGGCGTGCTGAAAGGTTGCAGGCCTGCTAATGGCAGATAAGAGAGTGATCAATGAACAACGAATTAGTGATCGAAGATATTCAGCTGGGTGACGGTAAAGAAGTGGTCAAAGGCGCACTGATTACCACCCAATACAACGGCTTTTTGGAGGACGGCAGCAAGTTCGACTCCTCCTATGATCGCGGCAAAACCTTCCAATGCGTTATCGGCACCGGCCGGGTGATCAAGGGCTGGGACATCGGCATGATGGGTATGAAGGTGGGCGGCAAACGTAAACTCTTCGTGCCCTCGCACCTGGGCTATGGCGAACGTGAGTTCGGTGCCCATATCAAACCGCACGCCAATCTGATCTTTGAGGTCGAACTGCTGGAAGTGCTGACGCGCGATGAGTGATGAGCTGCCGGTTAGCGGCAGCCACGAGGATGGGCGAGCTAAATCAGACTCAATACAGCGACGCAGACAAGCACCGCAATGAGAGGGATCATCACTGTCACGACAAAAATATCTTTGTAAGCCTGCTTATGGTTAAGGCCCATGATCATCAACATCGCAATCACTGCGCCGCAATGTGGCAGTGAGTCCAGACCGCCAGCGGCGATGTTGGCGATCCTGTGGAGTATTTCAGGCTCCACGCCCATTTCCAGGTACTTGGGGGCTAGGGTCTGCATAAATATCTGCAGGCCGCCGGAGGATGAGCCGACAATGCCTGACACCACACTGACGGACGCGACAATCGACAGCAGCGGCGGCAAGTCCACCGACAATACCCACTGCACAAAGTGGCTGAACCCCGCCGTCTGTGTGACCACGCTACCGAAACCGATAACGGCTGCGGTATTGAGCAGCGGCATAATCGAGTCGTCAGCGCCCTGCCCAAGCATGGCGAGGGTGTTACGCCGCAACGCAGGGAATATTAGGATTGCCGTCAGCGTGGCGATAACCAGCGCCAAGCTCGGCCAGATGATGGGCTGACTCTGGCTGAAACTCAGTACTTGGCTGAACATCCCCTCATCAATGCTTACCCCAGCCATCAGTAGCAATCGAGGCAGCATAATCACGCCCAGCACCACCAGGATAGGCAGCAGGGCCATGCCCCAATGCGGTCCCGATCCGGGCTCTCCCGCCATTTGCTCCATGCGCAAATCCTGAGCATTGGCCTCGAAGCCTTCACCTCGGACTTGGGCTAAACGCCACTCACGCTGCATATACATCATCCCCAGCGTGATCATCACCGCACTTGCCAGCAGCCCAATCCATGCGCCGGCGAAAAGATCGGTACCCAGGGCGTTGGAGGCGATCACGTTGTGGATCGATGGTGAGCCGGGTAATGCGGTCATGGTGAAAGTGCCCGAGCCCAGTGCCGCTGCGGCGCAGAACAGCCGCTTGGGCAAATTGGCCTCTCGCATAAGGGTAATGCCCAGTGGATACATGGTGAAAATCACCACAAACACCACCACGCCGCCGTATGTTAGCAAGGCACAGACCGCTACCGTGACCCAAAGCGTGCGCTTAATGCCCAAGCTGCGGGTAATGGCCTGAGCAATACTACTGGCCGCTTGGCTTGCCGCCATGACCTTGCCGAAGATCGCGCCGCAGAGAAACAGAACGAAGAATTTTCCTGCGAAGCTGAAGGCTCCTAGTGGGCCGAAGGGGAAATACTCGAGTAGCGTTTGCGGTATTGCCAGGTCGTTGGTCAGCGCAATAACCAGCGAACACAAGAGTGCAGCGATTAAAATATTGACGCCCCGCAGCGCCATCCAAATGAGTAATGCAAGCCCGAAAAACAGCCCTAAATTGCCCAGCATAAATGCGCTTCCTTCTTATCGTATGGCCACTGCATCGCAATATCAGTGGGGTAGTACGCCATGGTTATAAAGCAGGGTTTGCGCAAAAGGTAGGAGTATACGATTTCTTTCTGGCACTACCTGGCTCCCGCGTATGCGTCACTCAGGCCGCTCGGGGAAATCCTTAATTTATAGAATAAGCTCCGCCGGCCCTGCTCACACTCGGCGGCAGTAAGGCTGCGAAGTAATTATTACTGACCCTCCACGTGCGTGATCGCGTCGGCGCGCAAGCATCGGTTGCCAACCATCGCAACCTGGCTAAGCAGTCCTTCAAGAATTCTGAGACGGGTCTTTGCGGCACATCCAACTCAACTTCATCTCTTGGGTATGCGGATGAATTTCACCCGTTCGTCACACTCCTTGCCCTGCCAAATGCAGATCACCAACGTTGCCCTGCGTGAAACCTATGCAGCGTTACACCGTGGCTGATCAGCTAGATCAAACGACTCTGGCACGCCTGAAAACCGCGCAGAGTCAGTCATAGCCGACGTTCCGGGCATTGCAGCGCCACCTCGTATGCGTCAGCAGGCCTGCTGATTTTCAGCCTGCAGCTGTTTCAGCGATGCAACACATTGCACGGTGCATCTGTCAGGCAGCACCCCCGCGTATCGAATATCCCATTGTTATTAAAAGACTTTCTCTCTGATGACGGAGTATCACCAGCGTTACACCTGCACCTGAAGCCTTACTTCAATATTGATCATCTAATTGATTTTAAAGGGAAATAATTAGGTGGCATGGTCTCTGCTTTGTCTAGTCAGCAATGGATTAGCACTACGCAGATAGGAGCATAGGAATGAATATGCAGCCCAGCAGAGTCACATGCTTACTCGGCCTCACACTGACGGTGTTGCTGAATAGCCCGGTCTACGCAGACAACGGCTTGATAGTCCTCACTCGTGAGGTTCAACCGCGTGCCGCCACCCGCCCGGCACTGGTTCCCGACCCCAATCCACTGACTGTCCAGGCTGGACTGCCGCGCAATGCTGGCGTCGAGCTTGATGACAGCGACTTTGCTCATATCAATACCGGTCTGTCGATATCCAACAGTGCGCTGACCAGACAGACCGATCGCCTCTCAACCTCAAGCAGCATGACGCAGTCGGGCGGCAATGGCGTGCCTGGGCTCGGTGCTGCCATTGGCGGCGGAGCAACGGGTGGAGCAAACAGTGGCATCAGCGGCCGAGTCAATGGCGCCATTAAAACCGGTTTACGGCCTCTGCAGCGTATGGGCTTGGGACAATGACATGCGCCAGCTAACGCTTTTCCTCATAAGTGCCCTGTTTAGCCAGATAGTGATGGCTGACACCGTCATGCAGGCGACTGCCAACATCAATCAAAGCGGCCAAAACCACCAGGGCGTATTGATGTTCAACCAGGCCGCCGGCGATGGCCAGCAGCAGGTCAACACCCGCGCCTTAGCCATAGGCAGCGGTACCAATGCTCAAGCCGCGGCAGCCAATAACGTGCAGCAGCGCAATCAAAACCTACCCAGCAACCCGGCTGGGATCGATGCCAGCGCCAGCATCGGTGGCAGCTCGTTTGCCAACAGCCAGGGTGTAGTGGGTGTCAATCAGGGTGCCGGTAGCGGCAACCAACAGATCAATGCCATGCGGATAGCTGTTGATAGCCTTCCGCAAGGCTTGAATGACAGTGCTCTAGCGCAACAAAGCGTTAGGCCGTCAAACCTCTCAGGTGCAACAGAACCGCAAAGCGGAGCGCGCATTGTCTCGTTAGACGACAGCGCATTTAGCAACAGCCGTGGTGTGGTCCAGTTGAACCAGAGCGCCGGGGTGGGCAACCGCAGCATCAACAACCTCGGCATCCGGATGGCTGAGTAATTCCGTGCATCCGCAACACAACCACAATGGAATGGGAGAAACACAATGAAAACTCAATTTATGCTCAAGCCACTGGCATTTGCCTTGGCTGCCGCCCTGTCCGCCGGTGCCTTTGCTGACAGTGATCGTACAGGAGGCTATGCCGAAATTGTCGACAGCCAGGTGAATAGTGACAACTACGTCAACAACGAAGGCACCGAGAACACCAGCCTAGTGGATGGCTCACTGAACGGTGTCTCAGGTAATGTCGGCGTTAACGTGGCGGCCGGCGACAACAACCAGCAAGCCAATGCCGGGGCAATTGCCGTAGCAGATGCTGGCTTGGTTTTCGGTTATGCCGCCAGCGCCACTATCGACGTGGATCAAACTGCGCGCGGCAACACACTGGATAACTACAGTGTACCGAACAACGCAACGCTGAGTGATTCAGGCGACAACGCCAGCGGTAACGTGGGCATTAATATCGCTGCAGGCAACTTCAACCAGCAGAAAAACGACATGGCCATAGCCGTGTCGGAAACCGCCTATGCGGCAAATGCCAGCGTAAACGTCAGTCAGGTGTCCCAGGGCAACACCACCAACAACTATGCCACGTGGACGCCAGGCGAAGTACAGGTCACCCTCAGTGGCGGGTTCGACGGCAGCTATTCTGGACAGTCTGACCAAATTGGCAATGTTTACCCAGACATCTGGACTGGCGACTCTCACCCAGGCGGTCGGCCAGCCGGTCACCTTGACTTGGATACCGCAACCCAAGGCGGTAGTGACCTGAATGATGATGGGGGTGCCTTGGCCTTCAACGAGGCAGGTAATATTGGGTTGCAGGGTTCTGTCAGCGGGTTTATTCCGGTGGTGGCCGGCTTTGATACACCGGTGATCAACAATGCCAGCGTTCTTAACTCACTCAATGGTGCCAGCGGTAACGTCGGCCTCAACATAGCCGCCGGTGGCGGCAACCAGCAGAGCAACTCCCTGGCCGTGGCCGTGGGCTGCACTGCGTGTGCAGCGCCTTCTAATGGTGGCGAGTAAATAACGAGTAGCGCGGGGTGCCAGTAATAGCCCCGCGCTTTCTCGCAGGAGTTTCAATAACCGGAGTGTTAGAGACCCATGTTGCGTTTTCTCCCAACCTTAATGCTCTGCTCCACCCTTCTTGGGTTCAGCGTGCAGCCTGCAACAGCCGCGCCGAATATGCCGCTCGCGGTATTGCCGGGCGGTGGCATGGTGTTCAAACCGGTGCAAAGCATACGTGAGCGACGCTTCAGTTATCTGGTGGAACAAAAAACCGATTTCAGCTGCGGCGCAGCCGCTGTGGCGACCATTCTCAACCAAGCCTATGGCTGGCGTTTGAGCGAGGAAGATGTGATCCACGGCATGCTGGCAGTGGCTGATGAGGAGCAGGTCCGCAGTAAGGGCTTCTCCATGCTGGATATGAAGCACTACGCCGCCAGCTTAGGAATGCGTGCCCGTGGCTACCGCATCGACAGCAGCCAACTCGAAAGTGTCAGTATCCCGGTGATCGTGTTGATCGAAGTGCGCGGCTACAAGCACTTCGTGGTGATGCAACGCACATCGGATGATTCGGTATACGTAGGCGATCCCGTGCTCGGCCATAAAAAAATGAGCCTGGAAGACTTTACCAAGGGCTGGAACGGCATTGTGTTTGCCTTAATCGGCCCCGGCTATGACCGCAACAATCCATTGCTTGACCCGCCTGAGCCATTGACCGCCAGGCAACGCTTACCCGGTTACAAACTGGTCAACGATGCCGAACTGATGGAGTTCGGCTTTATTCAGAGTGATTTTTTCTAGCACGCAGTGCACGTGGGCAAGAAGCCCCCGGGAGTCACCAATGAAACTCAACACATGGATACTTGCCAGCCTGTTGCTACCGACAATGCCGGTTGGCGCATCAAACCTATTTCAACCTGTCGAAATCAGTGACGCCGAAATGGCCACCCTACGCGGCCGTTATGTGCTGCCCGAGGGTATTGTCAACTTTGGCGTAACCATGTCGACGTCCTGGCGCAACAGCAGCGGTGCCACCATCGGCGCCCAGGTCAATCTGACGGTGAATAACCTGGCCGCCAACTTGATCGTCACCCCGCTCTATGAGGCCGGCAATGGCAATGTACCCGGCCAGGGCCAGGGTCAAGTCATCGGCGGCCAGGGCCTTAACAACGTTCAGGGCATATCCCAGAGCGTGCGCACGGCCGGTGACTTCAACAATGGCGAAAACTATGTGGACGTCATTATCAGTCACAGTTCGGGGCAACCGATCGCTATCCAAGGACAAAGCTGGGGGGGTGATCAGCAGTTCAGCAACGATGCCGGAGCAGTGCAGGTCTCTTCAGTCAATGGCGGCTTACAGATGCAGTTACAAGCCAGTCAGGGCCAAGGTGCAGCCAGCCAGTCAATCGGCCAAGGCGGTATCAATCAGCAGGCCAATATCAGCGGTGCTTTAAACCAGGTGCGCAACCTCACCTCGCTGACCGTGGCCATGCAAGAAAATCCATCGGCTCAGCAACGGGTCTACTGCAACCTGAGCCAGTTAGGCGTTATCCCACGCGTAGGGTATTAACGGTATGAGCCGCAGGTATTTCAGGCTCAGCCACCTTCAAGGGGCGCAGATACCCACGCCTGCATCAGGCCACATTAAAACCATGACTGTGGCGTGGCACCGAAAGAGCGTCTAGGCTGATCGAGTGACAATCCCCAAGGATCAGGAGACTTTCATATGCGCCTACCCGCTTACCTGTTGCTGTTACCCCTAGTGGCTGCCATTGGCACGGCCAACGCAGCCGAGGATACCGGCGAAATACGAGCCCTTCGCCAAGAGATTGAAACGCTGCAGAAACGCTATGAGGCGCAGCAAAACGCACTGATGGTCCTTGAGCAACGCTTCCGTACCGTAGAGGCGCGTGATCGCCAGCAAGCCGCCGCACCGCAACGCAGCGTTGTCCAATCAGGTCGTACCGTGGGTGGGGCGCCGTCTTCTTATGGTGCTTCGCTCAAGGATGATTCCAAGCCGGCAGAGAGCGTTGCAGACGTTTACCAGCAGGCCAGCGGCTTCTTCGGTACTGGCGCTTTCAGCTTGGAAACCGGCCTCACCTATACCCACTTCAATTCCAACCAACTGACCCTCAACGGCTTTTTGGCGCTGGACGCGATCTTCCTCGGTAATATCAATAGCGACGAGATCAACTCTGACAGTTACACCCTGGATCTGACCGGACGCTACAACCGCGGGCGCTGGCAATACAGCATGAATGTACCGGTCAACTACCGCGAAACGACCTATTCTTCGGCAGGTGCAGGCGGTTCGACCTCAACCTTTAGCGAGGAAACCGTTACCGGCGACCCACGCCTTGGTGACCTTACCTTTGGCGTGGCCTACAAGTTCCTCGACGAAGCGGACGGCATGCCGGACGGCGTGTTCAGTGTTGACGTGCGCGCCCCCACCGGCAAAGACCCTTATGGCATCAAGCTGGTGGAGACCTCAGGCAACGACAACCTGTTCGCCCCTGAAGACCTGCCGACCGGTAACGGGGTCTGGGGCGTGACCACGGCCATCTCGCTGGTCAAAACCTACGATCCGGCCATTGTCTTCGGCAATATTGGCTACACCTATAATGTTGAGGACAGCTTCGACGACATCAGCGCCCAGCAGGGTGTGAAAGTACCGGGCAAGGTGAACCTGGGCAACACCATCAATTTCGGCCTGGGTGTGGCCTTCGCGCTGAACGAGAAGATGAGCTTGGCCATGTCGTTTTCCGAGCTGATCTCGCAGAAGAGCAGGATCAAGCCTGACGGCGGCGATTGGCAATCGGTGGATAACAGCAATTACAACGCCGCCTACTTCAACATCGGCATGACTTTCGCGCCGACAGCGAATATGAGCATCGTGCCAAACCTGTCGATTGGCCTGACTC
>JAGGNC010000192.1 GCA_017886405.1 Pseudomonas sp.
ACAGGTTCGGTGGTGGTGCATGCGGTGGGTGGCTGGCTGGCCTTTGGTGCGGTGATTCTGCTGGGCCGCCGTGATGGGCGTTACCGCGATGGTCGTCTGGTGGCCTTTGCACCCTCGAACATTCCGTTCCTGGCTTTGGGCTCGTGGATTCTGATCATCGGCTGGTTTGGCTTTAACGTGATGAGTGCGCAAACCCTTGGCAGTGTCAGTGGCCTAGTGGCGGTCAATACCTTGATGGCGATGGTCGGCGGCACCGTGGCGGCATTATTTGTCGGTCGCAATGACCCAGGCTTTCTGCACAACGGGCCGCTGGCCGGCCTGGTGGCGGTGTGTGCGGGTTCTGACTTGATGCACCCGGTCGGTGCCCTGACCACTGGTGCGATTGCCGGTGCGCTATTTGTCTGGGCGTTCACCGCAACCCAGGTGAAATGGAAGATCGACGACGTGCTGGGCGTATGGCCGCTGCACGGTCTGTGCGGCGTGTGGGGCGGTATCGCCTGCGGTATCTTCGGCCAGCAGGCGCTGGGCGGCCTGGGCGGTGTGAGCCTGGCCAGCCAGTTTGTTGGTACCGCGCTGGGCGTGGTGGTGGCCTTGATTGGCGGCGTGCTGGTGTATGGCGTGCTGAAGGCTACCGTGGGCATTCGCCTGAGCCAGGAGGAGGAGTACTACGGTGCCGACCTCTCGGTGCATAAGATTGGCGCGGTTAGCCAAGACTAATTGCAGCGTTTGCATGCAAAAGGCCCGGACAATGTCCGGGCCTTTTTTGTTACCGCCAAGTTGCTGTTACAGCAACGGCAGGGTGTAGCTGACGATCAGGCGGTTCTCGTCGATATCCCGACCGAAGTTGTTGCGCATGGTCGCGTTCCTCCAGCGTACGCCGAGGTTTTTCAGCGTGCCTTCCTGGAATACATACATCAACTCGGAGTTGCGCTCACGTTCCTTACCCTCAGAAACGTTATTGCCGCGGTCGATGTTATCGCCGCTCAAGAAACGAGTCATAAAGGTCAGGCCGGGGATGCCGATGCTGGCAAAGTTGAAGTCGTAACGTGCTTGCCAAGACTGCTCGTCCTTGTTGGCAAAATCACCGATCTGCACGTAGTTAACCAGGAACGGATCGGTACCGTTGATATAGGCAAAGCCAGTGTCGCCGCTCATCTTCTGGTAACCCAGACCGAAGCTGTGACCGCCCAAGCCGTAGGTGACCATGGCGCCCAGCGCCTTGTTATCGATATTGCTGCGACCGTCATCGGTGGAGCGCGCATAGCGCAGGTCGGTTTTCAGGGTCTGCTTATCGGCTAGCGGCAACACATGGACCAGGTTGAAGGAGTTCTGCTTATACATGTCCTCCAGGTTGGAGTAGTAGTAGCCTGCCGTCAGATCCTTAGTAAGCTTGTAGTTACCGCCGAGGAAGCTGAATGAGTCGGTGGTGTTGCCGCCAGTATTAACTATCCCTCGCCCAGAAATGGAGATGTCTTCAAAGTCACCCGAGTTACGGTTGTTGACTTCACGTACATAGCCACCGTCTAGAGTTAGGCCGTCGATTTCCTGGGATATCAACTGACCGCCTTTGAAAACTTGCGGAGTCAGGCGGCTGTCGCTGGAGGCAATGGCCATGTTCTTGAACTGCATGCTGCCAACGCGCAATGTGCTTTTGGACATCTTGGCCTTAGCGGCAACAGCCAAGTCCGAGGAATAATCCTGAGAACCGCCGGAGGATTTATCCGGAGTCAGCAGGCCACTGCCTGCAGTGCCGTCACCGGAATCCAGTTTAAAGCCGAGCATGCCAATGGCATCGAGACCAAAGCCGACGGTGCCTTCGGTGTAGCCAGACTCAGCCCGAAGAATAAAGCCCTGCGCCCACTCTTCGCTCTTGGACGGACCGGAGAGTTCACGGAAATCACGGTTGAAGTAGAAGTTGCGCGCTTCAAGGGTCGCTTTGCTGTCCTTGATAAATTCGGCATGCGCCATCGATGGCAGTGTGAGGCAGGTACCCAGTGCGGCGATTGCCACAGCGCGGGCGAGGGGGGAGTGAATCATTGTTGTTGGATCCTCATGTGTGCGGGTCGGCTTGCGGCCGATCTATTATTGCAAGTCGCAATAAAGCATACCCGCCAGTGGTTGGCAGTTAGACTTTGGTATTTGTAAATGATACGCATTACCTACAATAAATGCTAGATCCCAAAACGGCCGCTCTAGCCTGAGAGGTGCACCATTGATCGGCTTGTGCGCTGTGGCGCTAAAGATTGGCCGCGTCCGGCCGTCAACCAGTTAGATACACCGTCTAGGTAATTTGTCATGAACCCGCTGGCTTCAAACTTATCCTCTGCTTCTCGCCCATCCTCGGCTGCTGCGCAACCTGTGGTGCGCAACGCCGCTGACGCGCAGGCGACCCTGACCAATCGTCTGGCCGAACGTCTTGGGCTTGAGCCCGGCGCCCTGGCTGGCAAGGCCAGCGACTACACACCGGAGAAAGTCGCAGGGCGCATTCTCGGTTTTATCGAACAGCGCCTGCAAAGCGAACAAGCCGCCGGTGCCGATACCGGCAAATTGCAGAAATTCCTCGACCAGGCCCGCAGCGGCGTGGAGAAAGGCTTTACCGAGGTGCGGAAGATTCTGACGGCATGGGTGTGCTGCAAGGGGGTGGCGAGTGATATCGACGCCACCTACCAGAAAATCCAAGACGGTTTTGGTGACCTGACTAAACGCTTTAATCCCGATGCCGCACTGATCGAGGACTCAAGCAAAATTGCCGCCTACAGCGAGCGTTTTGCTGCGCAAGCAGACACCTTTGAGATGTCAGTGACCACGCGAGATGGCGACCGCCTGCGAATCTCCATCGCCCAGGCCTCGGCCAACTGGTCGCAAAGCGGCATAGTGGCCAGCAGTAACGGCAACAGCAGCTCTGTAGTTGCCAGCAGCCAATCCGGTAGCCTGCAAGTCGGCGCATGGCAGGTGAACGTTGAAGGCGAACTGGATGAAGGTGAGCGCGCGGCGCTGGAGAAGCTCTTTGGCCAGGTGCAGGAGCTGTCTGACAAGTTCTACTCCGGCGATCTGTCCGGTGCGTTCGATCGGGCCATGGCGCTGGAGATGGATGGCGAGCAGTTAGCGTCTATGTCGTTAAGGCTCACTCAAACGACTGTGCGTCAGGCGAGCGATGCCTACAGTTCGGTTGCGCAACAAGGCGGTCAGGCCGCCAGTGCAGTGAATAACGCACTGATTGATTACGCCCAAGGCTTGCTTGAGGCGCTACGCAGCGCCAATCAGGTCAGTGAAGAAGGCTCAGCCAAGTCCAGCTTGCTGGATCTGCTCAAGGGTGGCTTCTCGCTGGATGAGCGTTTCGACAGCGGCCGCCTGGACAAGGCTGAACAGCTCAACAGCCGTCTGCTCGACGGTCTGCAAAATCTGCTCCCCGCCGCGCCAGGTAACACCAAGCCCACGGTCGCCTGATTAGAGTGCAGTGCTAAACTCCACCTTCACTAGCCATTGGATGTGCGCAGATGCTCCCGGAATGTCAGCTATACGGTACGCTTGGCTGTCACCTCTGTGAGGTGGCAGAAGCGTTGCTCATGCCATTTGTCGAGCATGGTCTGTTGGTCGAAGTGATCGATATTGCCGAGCATGAACACCTAGTCGATGACTATTCCCTGCGTATTCCCATTCTGCGCCGCACCGATACCGGGGCCGAACTGGATTGGCCCTTTGAAGCCGAACAAATTGTCGAGTTTTTGCGCAGTGCCTGATGCTTAAGCGGCGCGTGGTGGTTAATCAGTTTATGAGGAAAGAATCTCAATGAGCGTGGTGCATGGAGACGCGTTGTCGCTGTTGCTGTTTCGTTTGCATAGCGGACGTTTGCTGGGGATCAATCTGCTCAAGGTTCAGGAGATAATCCCGTGCCCCACGCTGACCAAATTGCCCAGTCGTCACCCCCATGTTCGTGGCGTAGCGACCTTGCGCGGTTCGGCGTTGACGGTGATTGATCTGGCCAAGGCAATCGGTGAACAGAGCGCCATAGCCAACAATGAAGGTTGCCTGATCATCACCGAAGTCAGTCGCTCGCGTCAGGGCCTGCATGTCCAGAGCGTCGAGCGAATTGTGCAGTGCGCCACCTGCGATGTGCGTCCGCCACCAGCAGGCACCGGTAGCAAAGCCTTTATCACCGGGGTCACGCAGATCGACGGCAAGATTGTGCAGATACTCGATATCGAAAAAGTGCTTTACGAACTCGCCCCGACGATTGTCGAGGAGCTGGACGAGCAGCTGTTGTCAGAGGATGAGCGTGCCTTGCTCAAGGGGCGTCGTGTGCTGGTGGTGGATGACTCCCACGTGGCCCTGCACCAGACCATGCTTACCCTGCGCAAACTTGAGCTGGATTGCCAGATGGTGCGCAGCGCCGTCGAGGCGCTTGAGTTGCTACAGGCACAATATGACGCCGGGCAGCCGATAGAGGTGCTGGTATCGGACATCGAAATGCCGGAAATGGACGGCTATGAGCTGGTACGTACGCTGCGTAAAAAACCGGATATCGGGCAAATTTATGTGCTGTTACACACCTCACTCGACAGCACCATGAACACTGAAAAAGCCAAGGCCGTCGGTGCCAATGATGTGCTGACCAAGTTCTCCACCGTGGACCTCAGCAAGTCATTGGTGCGCGCGTTTGAAAGCTTGCAGTAACGGTTCAATGTTCAGCATAAAGCCCGCGACCAAGCGGGCTTTTTTGTGGCTGTAACCTGCGCCTGAGTGACAGGTTATGCTGAAATCTAGTCGGATTAATTCCGTATTAAAATCACTTAAATACCTGTTTTATATAGTTTTATAGTGATTTTTTAAAATTTAATTCCCCGGATTTATGCCATGTAGGGCGTCCCCTACAGTTATTGAGGCATTCGGGTTGACATGCATCGCCCCCTCTTTAATTTATTGTGCAGCCTGTAACGACTTCGCGTGACTGGCTACCGAGCGCAATAAGGTGGTGGCCATGTTTTTAAAGGTTGCTGAGGGGGAAACTGAGTTAACAGCTATTGCATATTCCATCAGTGGCTAGCGACTAATGCTCGCCACGCCAAAATTGTCTACAACCCCTATGAGATGACTGCTGATGCGCATGAACCTTCCCCTGACAGGACATGAGCGAAGCTTTGATCAGTCGCAGCGACTCATATCGGCAACGGATGCCTCAGGGAAAATCCTCTACTGCAATGATGAGTTCCAAGCGATCAGCGGTTATACCAGGCAAGAGCTGATTGGCAGCCCGCATAATATTGTCAGGCATCCTGATATGCCGCCTTCCGCGAACGATGGGCCGCCGGAGCTTCGAACCATTGGCGCTCAGCACCCAGTCAGCCATGGATTTCTTCCGGGAAATAAAGCAATACGTCCCCGTGGTCTAGAGGGTCGCTCTGCCCAGCGTGCGCGAGCATTTCCTGACAATGGCATGACGTTACAGAGAGTTTCTCGATCCGCTGGCGGTGAGAAAACTTACAGAGGTACTTGCTGATGAACGCCAAGAAGTTGATGCATAACCAGCCGATAGCAATGCTGTCACTGACAGCCTTGCTGGCAACGCTTGCGATACTGGGCAACGTTTTTTCGGTCAGTATTTTCTACGGAGTAGACCTGATCTTCGGGTCTGTTTTTGTCTTTATTGCTGTAGCGTTGCTCGGCGGGCTTCCAACGCTTTGTGTTGCCATCGCCGGCGGATTGTACACTTGGATGTTATGGGATCATCCCTATTCCTTGTTAGTTTTCGTGGCGGAAGGGTCGTTTGTTTTCTGGCTGAATCGTCGCTTGGGCAAGTCACTATTTTTGGCCGATGGCCTGTTCTGGCTATGCATCGGCATTCCGTTAACGGTGCTCTTTTACAGTCAGGCGCTAAAGTTATCACTGGAAGCGTCTGCTGTTATCGCCCTCAAGCAAAGCATCAACGGGATATTCAACGTCCTGATCGCTGGAATAGTGTTGTTTGTGCTGGCGATTAAACGCAGCAGGATGTCAGCGTTTTATCTAACGAGCGGTCAGATCAGAAGCATTCTGTTCCAGGTAATGCTTGCACTGACGCTAACAGCAGGCACTGTTCCCATTATTCATTACGGCACGATTGAACAACAAAACAGTGAGAGCCTTCTGGTTGCAGAACTCTCAGGGGTTTTGGATCACATTGTTGCCGATCTTGGCCAGTCGGCGGAACCTGCAGACGAATTTAGGGCTGGTTTTTCCGCACATGCAGCGCCCGATAAGGGCCTGGCGTTTGCGATTCTGGATGGGTCAGGAACGGTGCTGGCGAGTCAGGGCGCGCCATTGCTGCGCAATGTAAAAGAGGCACCCGGTGCAACGCTGACAAAAGGGTTACATCTGCTTAAGCCCGACCGCGAGTTGTCCAGGATGAAAAGCTGGCGCGAAGGGCGCTATGAAATGACGAGAACTATTGGCGATAGCTCCCCCCTCACCGTTGTTGTGCAGGCGCCTGTTTTGCCCATCGCGAGCCAAATGGAGAGGCACAACCTCAACTTTCTGATGTTGCTGGGTGGCTTGCTGCTTATGGGGATTCTCGTGTCCCAAGGCCTGAGTAGACTTCTGACGGTACCCTTCTGGCGGATGTCCAAGGCGCTGAACAGCGCAACCAATGGCATCATCATTACCGATCTTGACGGCCGGATTGAATGGATTAACCAAGGGTTTAGCAATATCTCTGGGTATCTATTGGATGACCTGCGCGGAAAGAAACCGGGCGATGTACTGCAAGGGGCGCGCACCGATCAACGTACCGTGGCCCGTATTCGCCAGGCGTTGGCCGAGAGACGAGTATTTGAAGAGGAAGTGTTTAACTACGGCAAGAATGGCCAAGGTTACTGGGTCCGTATCAATTGCGAGCCGATGTACCGCGAAAATGGAGTGATGCAGGGTTATATAGCTATTCAAACGAATATTACAGAACAAAAGGAAACCGCTGATCTGGAAAGATTTGGCAGTGAAGCGTTAGAAAAAATTGCGGCAAACAACGCCCTGCAAGATATCTACAACACGGTTATTACCAGCCTTGAAGCCATGATTGCGGTGCGCTGTATCATTGAACTCGACGCCCCGGGGTCTGTGGTAGACAGTCATATCCCGAAAGCCTGCTATATCAACACGGATAGAGAAAGCATCAGGCCTGCTTTTTATTGCCACGTAAGCCGGGTGCCAATTACTGATTCCCACAGCCAAAGGCTAGGCGTACTCAAGGTATTCTGGCCAGACCAGCAAGAGCTGTCTGTACGCAATAAAAATATTTTTGAAAAAGCCTCACGGTTGGTTGCCATTGCCACTGAGCGTTTTTCTTCTGACCGACGTTTGTATGAATCAGCCAGTGTCTTTCGTTATGCGAGCGAAGGCATTTTTATCACCGATGCGGAATTTTTCATCCTCGATGTGAATGCGGCGTTTACACAAGTGACGGGTTACGCCAAAAGCGAGGCAATTGGCCGTAGTCCAGTCCAGCTGTATTCGATCCAACAAA
This sequence comes from Pseudomonas sp., assembly GCA_017886405.1. Taxonomy (GTDB): domain Bacteria; phylum Pseudomonadota; class Gammaproteobacteria; order Pseudomonadales; family Pseudomonadaceae; genus Aquipseudomonas. Next base: position 7,496 of record JAGGNC010000192.1, read on the forward strand.
ATGATTTGCTTACGCCTCAGGCGCTGCAAGGACTCAGCAAGGCTGGCGAGTGGCAGAGTGAGGTGCAAATCACCAGCAAAAATGGACGTCCCGTTGTTATTCGTCAAAGCATCAGTACCATTTTTGGTGAACATGCAGAAGTTCACCGATACGTCTTTCTGTTGAACGATATAACCGAGGTAAAGCACTACCAGAGGCAGCTTGAGAGCATGGCAAAATATGATGCGCTCACCGAACTGCCGAATCGGGTGTTACTAAGTGATCGCCTCACTCAGGCGATGCGACTGGCCGAGCGAAAAAACGAAAAGCTGGCGCTGCTTTTTATTGACCTCGATGGTTTCAAGGAAATCAACGACTCCCTGGGCCATGCAGTCGGTGATGAGCTGCTAATTAAAATCACCCAGCGCGTTTTATTGGAGCTTCGTGACAGCGATACTTTTGCGCGCTTTGGTGGCGATGAATTTGTCGTCGTTCTGCCAGCGCTTAGCGACCCGGAAAGCGCAGAAGTCGTCGTCAGCCGAATTCTATCGGCCATCGCGGAAAATATAACGTTGGCGGAGAAAGAGGTTTCTTTAACCGCGAGTATCGGCCTGACGTTTTATCCCCAGAGTGAGACCCTCGATGCTGATCAGCTGCTCCGTCAGGCAGATCAGGCTATGTACCTTGCGAAGCAGAAAGGTCGGAATCAGTTTCAGTCTTTCGATACCGAAAGCGACAAGGCGGTTCGCACACTGCATGAAGATTTGGCAAGGATTCGCCTTGCGCTGGACAGAAATGAGTTTGTGCTTTTCTATCAACCCAAGATCAACCTGAAGTCCTACGAGGTTGTTGGGGCCGAAGCGTTGATACGCTGGCAGCACCCGGAGCGGGGTTTGATTGCCCCCATTGAGTTCCTACCGCTTATTGAACAGCATGCGCTGAGCGTGGACCTTGGTGAGTGGGTCCTCAACGCGGCCCTGTCGCAGATGACTGAATGGCGCCGCCGGGGTGTTTATGTTCCCGTCAGTGTCAACATCAACTCACTTCATCTCAGCCAGCCGACGTTTGTAAGTCGGCTGGCCGAAATACTGGCAGACTACCCATCGATTCCTTCCACAGAGCTGGAACTGGAGATCGTCGAAACCTCCGCCCTAGAAAAGTTGGAGATCGTATCCGAGATTATCAGTGCCTGCCGTCAACTGGGCGTTGTGTGTTCCCTAGATGATTTTGGCACCGGCTACTCGTCTTTGTCATACCTGCGGCGCCTGCCTGTAGAAAAGCTCAAAATCGATATGAGTTTCGTGCGCGATATGCTCGTTGACAACAACGACTTTGCCATTGTGCAGGGTATTTTAGGGTTGGCTAAATCATTCGGGCTTGGCGTGATCGCAGAGGGCATCGAGACGCCTGAACATACGGCGCAATTGTTGAGCTTGGGCTGTGAGTTTGGTCAAGGGTACGGTATTTCTAAACCCATGGCTGGGGCGCAAATGCCCGACTGGATTCGTCAGTGGCGCGAGTCTCATTCACTGGCCTTGGCAGATGTCATTTAAACGTCTTGGCCAAATTAAGACGCAAAGCCATTCGGACCAAGGGAGCAGTCGAGTGAAAATGCCCAATGAGAGCCTGAGGAGTAGCGGCTAATGGCCCAAGAAGAAATTCTTATAGTTGATGACTCCAGCTCATCGCTGATGTGGCTTTCCGAACTTATGTCGGGTGTGAATTATAAGGTGACCTGCGCGAAAAATGCGCAGGATGCCCTGTCTATTCTTGATAACGTTAATCCAGATCTAATCCTCTTAGATGTTGATATGCCCGAAATGAGCGGGCTGGAATTATGCGTGTTGATAAAAAAACAGGAGCGTTTTAAGAATGTACCGATCTTGTTTCAATCGGTGTTGGCTGATTCAAATATACGAATAGAGGGGCTGACGGCTGGCGCGGCAGATTTTTTGAGCAAGCCATATAACCCGGATGAGATCCTGCTCAGGGTTGGCGTTCATCTGAAACTGCGTGCCCTGCAAACCAATCTTGAAGAAACAGTGGCAAAGCGCACAGAGCAACTTGTCACGGAGATCGCTGAGCGAAAAATTATCGAGGCCGATCTTCTGCAATCAAAAACACAGCTCAGACAACTTGCGGAACACCTGCAAAATGTTCGTGAAGAAGAGCGTCGGCGAATTGCCCGCGAGATTCATGATGAACTGGGGCAAATGCTGAGTCTGGCGAATATTGAATTGAAAACGCTGACAATATTACTGAGTGGACTAGACTGCGCCAATACTCAACTCAGTCCTGTTCTGCAACGGCTCGACTATTCACTGAAAAAATCGGCGGAAACCGCGCGCTCGATTTCTGAAAATTTACGCCCGGGAATGCTCGATACGTTGGGATTAAAGCCCGCGCTTGAATTCCATATCGCTAACTTTGCGAAGATCACTAAATTAGCCTGCCACACTGAAATTCGCCTTGATAACCGAGCTGATATTGATGATCACCATGCAACGGTGGTGTTTCGGGTGGTTCAGGAGTCTTTAACCAATATTGCCAAGCATGCTAATGCCAATTCGGTGTCGATTCGTGTGATAGGCAGCGAGGAGTGGCTGTTGGTGATGATAGAGGATGATGGCGTGGGCATGCAGAATTCGGGCGGCCCCCGGGAAAACAGTTTCGGGCTGATTGGCATGGCAGAGCGTGCTGAAATGCTGGGTGGCGAGTTGGTAGTCGAATCATCAACGGGTGGCGGGACCAAAATAGAAGTTTTTCTTCCGATGCGGAGGCTTGAGTGAAATGATTAAAGTTGCTATGGCTGACGACCACCCGCTGGTAAGAGTTGGGTTGCAGCATTTGCTCGCAGCAGAACCGGACCTCGAACTCAGTGCTCAGGCGGATAACGGAATTGAGCTGATTCAACTTCTGCGCCAATCCACCTTTGATGTTGTGCTCATGGACATGACGATGCCGGGCAGAAGCGGGCTGGAACTTTTAACACAGCTCAAGAGCGAGTTTCCGGATTTGCCCGTTATCGTGCTCAGTACATACAAGGAAGAAATGTATGCCGTGAGAACAATTAAGGCGGGGGCTTCAGCCTACCTATGCAAAGACGACGCGGCTGAAAATCTGGTAAGTGCCATCAGGCAGGTCGCCAGCGGCGGGCGCTTTATTACCCCTGAAGTGGCGTCGTTAATGGTCAGCGCACTCCAGGCTCCGGATGTTGGGAGCAATTCCATTTCCCTGTTGTCCGATCGGGAGCACCAAATTCTCTTATTAATGGCCTCCGATAAAACAGTTACTGAAATAGCAAGCACGCTCTTTTTAAGTGGTAAGACCGTCAGTACGTACAAGGCCCGGATTAAAATAAAACTGGGTTTAAACAGTAATGCAGAAATTATGAACTTTGCTAAGGCCAATAAATTGATTTCGGAGGCACAGTAAGTCTGTGTGCACAGTCCGTGTGCCACTGACTACATTTCGTCAAAGTGATGCTATCGGTCGGCTGGGTGGAGATGAATTTGTTGCTATGCTGACTGACTCGAATAAATACACTGTGGGCGAAATGTTAGCACGGTTTGCCGGGCCGTGGCCGTTGACAAGGTTAATGCGCATATAAAAAAGCCTTATAAAATACAATACAGTGTTGGCCAAGAGCATGTTCCCCATGATACGAAAAAATCAGCAGAGGAAATGATTCAAGAGGCGGACGCTGCGATGTACCAACATAAGGAAAATAAAGATCGCTGACTCACTACGCTGTCTGGGTGGGAAAATTTATAACGGTCTCAGTGCCAAGTGATTGAGTGGTGCGCCAACGGAGCAGAATATTTTTTCCATAAAAGCCTAATTTCGACTGTTGAGTTGTATTGTATTTGCATGAATAACCCCGGGTGGCCTCGTTATCAGTTCAGCATGATTTGTCGGGAGGAGTAGTTCTTTGAAGACGTATAAAAAAAATTATGTGCTTACAATCCTTTCAGGCGTTTTTTTGATTGTTGCTCTGAGCGCAGGTTGGGGATTGATAATGCTGGGGGCTCAGCGCGCGGTACACGCCCCTTGGATTGAGTATGAGCATGAATCGCTTGAGGCATTGAATGCTTTCGCTGAACTGACCAGTCAGCTTGGCTATGGTGGGCTCATTCACAACTTCAAGAATTATGTGTTGAAACAGGATGTTACGTACAAAGAACAAGCGCTGCGTGATGTTGTTGTGGTTCGTGAACAAGTATTTCTTCTGCAAAAGCACCTGCGCTCGGACGAGGCCAATAGCGCACTGGCGCAGGTGCTGGTGATGGTTGAGCAGTATGTTGAGCGCTTGAATATTGCTCAACGCATGCTGGCTGCAGGTGAGGGTGTCACTGCAGTGGCTGCGGCTGTTCGTGTCGACGATTATCCCGCGATAAAAGCGCTGAGCACGTTGCGCGTCATCTTGAACGATTGGACTGACGAGCGGCTTGTGGCTGCCAACGAAAGCATCAAATGGATGAATCGACTGATCTTAATCAGTGCGCTTTTGCTGATTGCCATGTTGGCGGTGGGGGCCGTCTTTTCCCTCATGTATCTGCAGATGAGGTCAGTCATTGC
>JAGGNC010000273.1 GCA_017886405.1 Pseudomonas sp.
TCAACAAGTACAGCAACAACACCATGGCTCGGCAGCTGTTTCTCAGTATCGGCGCGCAGTTCCGTAACGCCGCCGACCAGGACGACAGCACGGCGGCGCAACGGGTGATTCGCAGCTGGCTGGCGCGTAAAGGCATCACCGCACCGCACCTGGTGATGGAAAATGGCTCAGGGCTTTCACGCGCCGAACGGGTCAGCGCGCGGGAAATGGCCAGCCTGTTGCAGGCGGCCTGGAAAAGCCGCTATGCCGCAGAATTCATGGCGTCGCTGCCATTGGTCGCCATAGACGGCACCATGCGCAAACGCCTCCACCGCACACCCTTGGTAGGCGAGGCGCGAATCAAGACCGGGACGCTGAACAACGTTCGCGCCATCGCCGGTTTCAGCCGCGACAGCAACGGCAATAGCTGGGCCGTCGTGGCGATCCTTAACGATCCGCGCCCGTGGGGCGCATCCTCGATCCTTGATCAGGTGCTGCTGGATCTTTACAAGCAGCCCAAAACCAGCGCGCAACGCTAAGGCTGACAACACCGCGCCGATCCAACCCGGCGCAGCATCTCTACTCCATCACACCACACAGCTGCGCCGCGCGTAACAGCGCGGCCGTGAGGCTGTGTCGCTCCCACTGCTCCAGCCCAGCAAAGCGCTCGACGAACTCAGGTGGCAGCAGGCTCGGCGCCTGTTGCAGCAAGGCGCGGCCCTGCTCGCTGAGCAGCAGCCATTGCCGTCGACGATCCTGATCATCGCGCAGGCGCTGCAGGAGGCCACGCTCCTCCAGACGATCAAGCAAGCCCGACAGGGTCGCAGCCGTGAGGCTGACGCGGCCGCTGAGGTCACTGGCCGTTAGGCGACCCTCCCCCGCCAACACCTGCAAAATCATCAACTGCATCGGCGTCAGCCCACCAAAGCGACTGAGGCGCTTGGCATGCACTTCACCCGCCTGCTGTAAGCGCCGCAGCGCCTGAAAGAGTGGCAATTCAAACGCAGAAATAGATGACAAATCTATTTCAGTAGAAACCTTTTTATTAGCCATATTCAGCCATTTATCAGACATATAACTTTGACATCAAAGCATTTTTTTGTTCCCCTGTAAAAGCTTTGCAAGCCCAAACCACTCCCCAACGGCAATACCGGTAAGGAAGAATATGTGCGGAATAGCTGGAGAACTACGCTTTGATCAACGACCAGCCGACCTGGCTGCAGTCGAGCGCATCACCCATCACCTAGCCCCGCGCGGTCCCGACGCGCACGGCTTCCACAGTCAAGGGCCGATTGCCCTTGGCCATCGCCGACTGAAGGTCATGGATCTCGCCGAAGCGTCAGGCCAACCGATGATCGACAGCGATCTGGGCCTGTCCATGGTCTTCAACGGCGCCATCTACAACTACCCAGAACTGCGTGAAGAGCTGAAAGCGCTGGGCTATCACTTTTTCTCCGGCGGCGACACTGAGGTGCTGCTCAAGGGTTATCACGCCTGGGGCACAGACCTGTTACCCAAGCTAAATGGCATGTTCGCCTTTGCCATCTGGGAACGTGACAGCAAGCAGCTGTTCATTGCCCGCGACCGCCTCGGGGTAAAACCGCTATACCTGTCGCGAACCGGCCAACGCCTGCGCTTTGCCTCTAGCCTGCCAGCACTGATGGCCGGTGGCGATATCGGCAAGACGCTCGATCCGATCGCCCTCAATCATTACCTCAACTTCCACGCCGTGGTGCCTGCACCGCGCACCCTGCTGGCAGGCGTGGAGAAGTTGCCGCCGGCAACCTGGATGCGCATCGACGCTGAGGGCAACTGCGAGCAGCACACGTGGTGGCACCTCACGTTCGGCCCGCAGCGTGATGAAATCAGCTATGGCCTGGAGGAATGGAAGGAGCGCGTACTCGACGGCATGCGTGAAGCGGTGTCGATCCGTCAGCGTGCTGCTGTGGATGTCGGTGTACTGCTTTCGGGCGGCGTCGATTCCAGCATGCTGGTGGGCCTGCTGCGTGAGGCCGGGGTGGAAAATCTCTCGACCTTCTCCATCGGTTTTCAGGATGCCGGCGGCGAGCGCGGTGACGAATTTCAGTATTCCGACCTGATCGCCGAACGCTTCGCTACCCAGCACCACCAACTGCGCATCGGCGAACACGAGATTCTCGAACAGCTGCCAGCGGCCTTCCGCGCCATGAGCGAGCCGATGGTCAGCCACGACTGTATTGCCTTCTACCTGCTGTCGCGTGAAGTGGCCAAGCACTGCAAAGTGGTACAAAGCGGCCAGGGTGCCGATGAACTATTCGCCGGTTATCACTGGTACCCGCAGGTGGATGCCGCCGACGATGCCTTTGCCGCCTACCGCGCCGCTTTCTTCGACCGTGACCACGACGAATATGCCGCCTGCGTGCAACCGGCCTGGCTGACCGGTGATGCGGCGGGCGACTACGTGCGTGAGCACTTTGCCCAACCTGGTGCGGTTGCCGCCGTAGACAAAGCGTTGCGTCTAGACAGTACGGTGATGCTGGTCGACGACCCGGTTAAACGCGTCGACAACATGACCATGGCCTGGGGCCTAGAAGCGCGTACGCCGTTCCTCGATTACCGCCTAGCCGAACTCTCGGCGCGAATTCCAGGACGGTTTAAACTCCCTAATGGCGGCAAGCATGTGCTCAAAGAGGCAGCGCGCCAAGTCATCCCCGGCGAGGTGATTGATCGCCCCAAAGGCTACTTCCCGGTGCCGGGCCTCAAGCATCTTGAAGGCGCAACGCTGGGCTGGGTGCGTGACCTGCTGCTGGACCCGAGCCAAGATCGCGGTCTGTTCAACCCGACCATGCTTGATCGCCTGTTAAGCGACCCGCATGGGCAGCTGACACCGCTGCGCGGCTCCAAGTTATGGCAGATGGCGGCGCTTAACCTGTGGCTGAATGAACACGGCCTGTAAC
>JAGGNC010000210.1 GCA_017886405.1 Pseudomonas sp.
GACAGGATTGAGTGTTGAGGGCGCTACTGAGCGCGAATTCGTCAATCGGATCGTGCGCCCGCATTTGGCTGGCCGTGGCGTGCAGATAGCGGCTATTGATCTGCGTGGCAATGTGAGCCTAGATAAAACTCGTGGGGTGTTGCCTGCCTTGATGGCGGGTTTTGACCGGGTTAGCACCTTTTATGACCTCTATGGCTTCAAGGGCCGTGCTGGCCGATCAGTTGATGAGCTGGAAGCCGCGATTGCCGATTTGTTGGAGGCAGAGGCGCGTCATCGGCTGATTCCTTACGTGCAACAGTATGAATTTGAGGCCTTGCTATTTGCCGTGCCGAATCACTGCCGGAAGTGGCTAAGCGGTTCTGCACAGGCGTTACAGAGCATGCAGCAGGCCGTGCGTGAGGCCGGTTGGCCCGAGCGGGTTAATGACCGCCCAGAAACCAGCCCATCACATCGGTTGAAGGCGCTGTTCCCAGGCTACGATAAAAAACTGCATGGCCCGTAAATCGTTGAGCTTGGCGAGTTGCCGGCTATTCGTGAGCAGTGTGTGCGCTTCAATCCATGGCTGTTGCAGCTGGAAGCCTTGGCGGGTCAGTAGTTACACAACGAACGGTTTCTATTTAAACGCTAATGACTGTTTGTGCGGTGCTGGCGCCAACCTTCTCGATTGCCGCCATTGGCTTATTTAATCGCTAATGTCGGATTGAGTAGAAACGCTTTTGTGATGCTGGAGTAGGAACGCTATATAGGGCGCTATCAACCACCTTTGAGCCTAGTGCCGCAGCTGCGTTGGGGTAAGGCTTCGGTAGAAACTTCGGTACAAATGGTCGCGCGGGTATCGCAGCTCGCCAAGCTCAAAACGCTTGGCCGCGCGACAGCACACTGAAGCCGCAGTGCGCCGGGTAATAGCAGGCTGAGCGACTAAGTAACCGACTAAGTAAGCGATCAAGTAACACGGCTATTGATGGTGCTTAAGCAGCAGCCTTCGCTGAAAGCAGGCGGGCATTGGCAGATAGCGGAATAAATAGTTGATTATTTGCTATACGGTCGTAGCTTTTTAGGCTACATATGTTGCCTTTAAAGCTACATCTTTGGTGGGTATTATGCTGAGCTCAGTGTTGTTCACGGATTATCGGCGCAAGGTACTGGATTTGCTGCTGTTGCAGCCAGATGCGCAGTATCACCTGCGCGAAATCGCCCGCCTGACGGGGACTCAGCCAGGCACCTTGGCCCGTGAGTTGGCCAAACTGGTGGTGGCCGGGGTTTTACTCAAGGTGCCAGTGGGTAATCAGGTGCACTACCGGGCCAACCGTGAGTGCCCGATTTTTACCGAGTTGAGCAGCATTTTGCGTAAAACCAGTGGCTTGGCCGAGACGCTGGCGGCGGCATTGTTGCCGCTGGCAGAGCAGGTTGAGTTGGCCTTTGTGTTTGGCTCCATGGCCAGCGGCACGGCGCGGACCGATAGCGATATCGATCTGCTAATAATTGGCGAACTGGGGTTTGCCGAGGCGGTGGCGGCGCTCTATCCGCTACAGGCGCAGTTGGCCCGGGAGATTAATCCTAAGGTTTATCGCCACACGGAGTGGCAACAATTATTAGCCGAGCAAGGGGCTTTTATCCGCGATGTATTGAGTAAACCGCGCATGCTGGTGCTGGGCACTGAGCAGCAATTGGTTCAGGTCAAGGAGCAGGGATGACACTAGAGAACTTACTGGGGCTGTCACTCGAGGCCGTGCAAGCCGATGCTTTGAGTATCCGGCGTTTACTGGAGGCCGCCGGCCGCAGCCTGAACGATGCGCGCTTGCCTGCGATCAGCAGTGAAGGGCGTTTTGATATGGCCTACAAGGCCATTATGCAGGCTGCCAATGCGGCGCTGCAGGCCAATGGTTATCGCACCTTGACCAGTAAGCCTGGCCATCATCAGACCATGATCCAGAGTTTGCCGCGCACCATCGGCCTGGAGCCAACGACCATGGTGCTGCTCGATACGCTGCGCAAACAACGCAATGTAATCGACTACTCCGGCGATGTGGTCAGTGCGTCGATGGCCGCAGAGGCGGTAAAACAGGCCGAACAATTGCTGGCGCGCGTTGAGTGCTGGTTGCGGGAAAATAAAACGGAATTGTCGGCATGACCGAAGACCAGCTGGAACAAGAAACTCTCGAATGGCTCACTGAACTGGGTTACACCCATATTCACGGGCCAAGCATCGCCCACGACAGTGCAAACCCCGAGCGCGACAACTAACGCGAGGTGGTGTTAGTGGAGCGCTTGCCAAGCTCAACCCCAAGGTGCCGCTGGTGGCGCGTGAAGATGCGCTCAAACAAGTGCTGGAGCTGGGCGTGCCGGTGCAGTTGTCGGCCAATCAGGTGTTTCATCGTTTGTTGGTCGGCGGCGTGCCGGTGCAGTACCAAAAGGATGGCGAGACCCGTGGCGATTTTGTTCGGCTAATTGATTGGGCGCAGGTGCAGGCCAACGACTGGCTGGCGATCAATCAATTCAGCATCCTCGGGCCCAAGCACAACCGCCGCCCGGACATAATTTTGTTCATCAATTCATCTTGTAGCGCTGACAACAGCCGCTACCAGGCTCAACACGCCACAACTACGTATAATGTATATTATGTTAAATTAACAATATGCAGCCTATGTCTAATTACCTCCGGGTACCCTCGCCACTGTTCAACAATAACGGCTGATCTCAATCAGGTTGTTATCAGGGTCGCGAAAATATACCGATTCAATTGGCCCAATTGCTCCAGTGCGCGCAACCGGTGCGTCTTCGATCACGACCCCTTACTCGCTTAGGTGCTGAATGATCGCAGCCATCGACCCGTTGCTGATCAGACAGACATCAATAGCCCACGGCGTTGGATGCTTGGCTTTGGGTTCGAGCTCGCGCCCTTGCTGATGCAGGTTAAATTTCTGCTGACCGAATACCAGCGCGCTACGCCCCTGGCCGAAGGTTTCATGAAGCATGCCTAGCACGCGCTCATAGAATGCAACGGTGCGCGCGATGTCGGCCACGGTCAGCACCAGGTGGTCGAGTCGTTCAATCATCGCCATCAGTCCCGATCCAGTAAATGGAAACGTGGTAAGGCAATGTGCCAGCGAATGGCAGCCAGGCGAGTCAGCAACACCGTCAGCATGGCTACGCCCGTATCCAGCCAATGCGGCGTGTCCATGGCACGCATGGTGATAAACACCAGTGCGCCGGCAATGCAGGCAGTGGCATAGATTTCCTTCTGAAAGATCAGCGGAATCTCATTGCAGATCACATCACGCATCACCCCTCCCGCAACCCCGGTGATCACGCCCATGATCACCGCTGTGCTGCTGGGTACGTGGTGTTGCATGGCCACTTCGGTGCCGATCACAGTAAACACGGCCAAACCGAAGGCGTCCGCCAGTAGTAGGCCTTTCTCGTGAATCGGTTGTGTCAGCCGCACCCAGAGGACGGTAGCAACCGCCGCCAACGAGGCGACAACAATATAGAGGTCATCGCGAATCCAGCTGACCGGGTGGTTGTCCAGAATCAGATCACGCATGGTGCCACCGCCCAGGGCAGTGATGACGGCAATCACCAGCACGCCAAACAGGTCCATGGATTTGCGCCCGGCCATCAGCGCCCCGGTAATAGCAAAGACCGCGACGCCGAACAGGTCCGCTAAATAGAACAGTTGCTCCATGCCAACCTCAAGACGCAACTGGCGTGCGCATGGTGACGAACTCTTCGGCCGCCGTTGGGTGTACGCCGATGGTTTCATCGAAGTGCTGTTTGGTTGCTCCGGCTTTCATCGCAACCGCCAGCCCCTGGATAATCTCTCCGGCATCGGGCCCGACCATATGGCAGCCGAGTACGCGGTCGCTGTCGGCATCCACCACCAGCTTCATCAGCGAGCGTTCCTGGCAGTCGGTCAGCGTCAGCTTCATCGGGCGGAAGCGGCTTTCGAAGACATTCACCTTGTGCCCCGCTGCTCTCGCCTGCTCCTCGCTGAGGCCGACTGTGCCTATATTTGGCAAGCTGAACACAGCCGTCGGGATCATCTGGTAGTCCACCTTACGGTACTCCTCAGGCTTGAACAGGCGCCGCGCCACCGCCATGCCTTCGGCCAACGCCACGGGCGTTAGCTGCACACGACCAATCACGTCACCAATTGCCAAAACCGACGGCTCACGGGTTTGATACTGCTCATCGACCTGGATATAGCCGCGCTCGTCCAACTCGACTAGGGTGTTTTCCAAGCCGAGATTGTCTAGCATCGGTTTGCGCCCGGTGGCGAAGAAAATACAGTCGGCCTCAAGCACCCGACCATCAATCAGGGTCGCGTGCAGGCTGCCATCCGCTTGCTTGTCGATACGTTGTATATCGCTGTTGAACTGCAGGTCTAGGCCGCGCTTGATCAGCTCTTCCTGCACGTGCAGGCGCACCGCCTTATCAAAACCACGCAGGAACAGCTCGCCGCGATAAAGCAGCGAGGTTTGTGCACCGAGGCCATTGAAGATTGAGGCAAACTCCACGGCGATATAACCGCCACCGACCACTAGCACGCGCTTTGGCAGTTGCTTGAGGAAGAACGCTTCATTGGAGCCAATAGCATGTTCGTGGCCAGGAATATTCGGGATATGTGGCCAGCCGCCGGTGGCGATCAGAATGTGTTTGGCGCTGTAGCGTTTGCCGCCAAGTTCGACACTGTGCGCATCCAGCATGCGCGCATGACCTTCGAGCAGAGTGACCCCGCTGCCTAGCAACAGGTTGCGGTAGATGCCGTTAAGGCGCTCGATCTCGCGATCCTTATTGGCAATCAACGTCGGCCAATCGAAGCTCGCCTCGCCGAGCGACCAGCCAAAACCCTGAGCCTGGTGGAAATCCTCTGCGAAGTGTGCGCCGTAGACCAATAGTTTTTTCGGAACGCAGCCGACATTGACGCAGGTGCCGCCGAGATAACGACTTTCGGCAACCGCCACGCGCGCGCCAAAACCTGCGGCAAATCGCGCAGCACGCACACCACCGGAACCGGCACCAATTACAAACAGGTCAAAATCGTAAGTCATTTCAAGCCTCCAGAGCAGGCTGCAAGGATACCTCAAGCTGGGTTAGCATCTAAGCTAGAAGCATATGCAACAGGAGGAACTGTGATGCGCCCTACTCTTACCCATGTGGCGCTGCATGTGCCTGACGTGGAGGCATGCGTGGCCTTTTATGAGCAGTTCTGTGCGATGCAGGTGATACACCAGCGCGCAGGAAAAGGCTCAAAAATTGTATGGATGGCCGAACCGGGCAAGGAACACAGCTTTATCTTCGTGATCATGCCGGGCGGCAAAGATCGTCAGTTGGCTACCGATGACTACAGCCACTTCGGCTTTGCCCTTGAGAGTCGCGCCCAGGTCGATGCCATTGCAATGCGGGCACAAACGGCAGGATGTCTGGTCTGGGAGCCGCGTGATGAGCCCTACCCTGTTGGCTATTACTGCGGCTTGCGCGACCCAGCGGGAAATTATGTGGAGTTCAGTTACGGCCAACCCTTGGGGCCAGGCGCTGAACAAATGCCATTGCCTTAAATGCACACAGCCACCCGTAGGTGGCTGTGCATGAGCGCTGGCAAGCCTGAATCAGTAGGCTTTGCCAGTCTTGTAGAGATGCTCGAAACAGAAGTTAGTGGCTTCAATATAGCCTTCGGCGCCACCGCAATCGAAACGATTACCTTTGAATTTGTAGGCCATTACGCAGCCGTTTTGCGCCTGCTTCATCAGCGCATCAGTGATTTGAATCTCCCCACCTTTACCGGGTTCGGTTTGCTCGATCAGGTCGAAGATATCCGGCGTGAGGATATAGCGGCCGATGATGGCTAGGTTTGATGGGGCATCTTCCGGCCGGGGCTTCTCGACCATGCCGTTAACTCGGTAGATGTCTTCACGAATCATCTCACCGGAGATCACACCATATTTATAGGTTTCTTCCGGCGGCACTTCTTGGATGGCTACGATTGAGCAGCGGAACTGTTTGTACAGCTTTACCATCTGCGTCAGCACCGCATCACCGCCCAGATTCAGGCACAGGTCATCGGCCAGAACTACCGCAAAAGGCTCATCACCAATCAGTGGGCGGCCACAAAGGATGGCGTGGCCCAGACCTCTCATCTCAACCTGACGGGTGTAAGAGAAGGTGCATTCGTCAATCAGGCGACGAATTCCGACCAGGTACTTTTCCTTGTCGGTGCCACGAATCTGCTGCTCGAGCTCATAGCTGATGTCGAAGTGATCTTCCAGCGCCCGCTTACCTCGACCGGTAATCATGGCAATTTCCGTCAAGCCGGCTTCGAGCGCCTCTTCGACGCCATACTGGATCAACGGCTTGTTCACGATTGGCAGCATTTCCTTGGGCATGGCCTTGGTGGCTGGCAGAAAACGGGTGCCGTAACCGGCTGCAGGGAACAAGCATTTTTTAATCATGGGAGACCTTATGGTGTGAAAAGTGCTTGCGCAGTCTATCAGTCTGCACTGGTCATACAATGCCGGCACACGAGCCCATGAGCAAATGGCAGATACAAAAAAACCGGCAATTAGGCCGGTTTCATTGCATTACAGCTGCAATGATGCAGCTGAGTGTGTGTATGGTGCCCGAAGCCGGAATCGAACCGGCACGGGGTTACCCCCGAGGGATTTTAAGTCCCTTGCGTCTACCGATTTCGCCATTCGGGCGGTAGCGCTACTTGCGAGGCTTGGACTATATACAGCCCTTAGAAGCCTCGCAAGGTTTCAAATTTATATGAAAAAGCCTCGTAAATCATGGATCTACGAGGCTTTTCTAATTGGAGGCTGAGGTCGGAATCGAACCGGCGTTCACGGATTTGCAATCCGGTGCATAACCACTCTGCTACTCAGCCTTGAAGCGAAACGATCGTATAAAACTGATCGTTGAAATCTGGAGCGGGAAACGAGACTCGAACTCGCGACCCCGACCTTGGCAAGGTCGTGCTCTACCAACTGAGCTATTCCCGCTTGTCTTACTGACGGGCGACATTCTATAGCTTCGCAGCTTTCCGTCAACCCTTTGATTCAAAGAAGCTTATTTCTTATCGGTGGTGATCCGCAGGTGCGGCCATGCCACCATAAGGTACTGCACCATCGACCATAGAGTGAGTACAGCAGCAATGATCAGCAGCGCATAGCCCAGCACTACCCAGGCAGTGAACGCCGGCGGATTGGCTAGAAGAATCACCAGCGCGACCATCTGCGCTGCTGTTTTCCATTTTGCCAATTTGGATACGGCAACCTGCGCCCGCGCACCCAGTTCAGCCATCCATTCGCGCAGCGCTGAAACCACGATCTCACGACCAATGATGATCGCAGCTGATAGGGTCAGCCAAAGGTTGGCGTGCTCTTCAACCAGCAAGACCAGCGCTACTGCCACCATAAGCTTGTCGGCAACAGGGTCGAGGAAGGCGCCAAAGGGGGTGCTCTGCTCCCAGCGACGGGCCAGATAGCCATCTAGCCAATCAGTGGCTGCAGCAACCGAAAACACCGCACTGGCCGCCCAATAGCTCCAGCTGAATGGAAGATAGAACAGCAGAATAAACACCGGTATCAGCAAAACACGGAGCATGGTGAGCAGGTTGGGGATATTCATCGACACAACTTGGCGGTAAAGAGATTTAGCATTCTACTCACTGTGCAGCGCTGCATAAATCAACTCGGCGAGTTTTTTACTAATCCCAGGAGCTTTGGCGATTTCATCGATGCTGGCGCGCGATAATTCCTGTAGTCCACCGAAATGGTTGAGCAGTTCGCGGCGGCGCTTGGGGCCTACCCCTGGCACTTCCTCAAGCGTCGATGTGCGCCGGGTTTTGTCGCGGCGGGCGCGGTGGCCGGTAATGGCAAAACGGTGCGATTCATCACGTATCTGCTGAATCAGATGCAGGGCGGGTGAATGTCCCGGCAGGGTGAATTCGTGCGCGGCATCATTTAGATAGAGGGTTTCCATGCCTGGCTTGCGGGTCGTGCCTTTGGCTACGCCCAGCAGAATTAGGTCAGGCACTGCCAGCTCTTCAAGCACCTCACGGGCCATGGCCAGCTGACCCTTACCACCGTCAACCAAGAGAATGTCAGGCAGCTTGCCTTCGCCCTCTTTGATCTTGCTGAACCGCCGAGTCAGGGCCTGGTGCATGGCTGCGTAGTCATCCCCGGGCGTTATGCCCTCGATGTTGTAGCGGCGATAATCGGATTTCAGCGGGCCTTCAGGGCCAAATACTACGCAGGAGGCAACGGTCGCCTCGCCACTGGAGTGGCTTATATCGAAGCACTCCAGGCGCTGCGGCACTTCATCCATATCCAGAGCCAGGGCCAGAGCGTCAAAGCGTTCGGAGACATGCTGTCGATTAGCCAGGCGCGCGGCCAGGGCCTGTTCGGCATTGGTCACGGCAAGCTGCTGCCAGCGTGCGCGGGTGCCTCGAACGCGGTAGCTGATACTCAGTTCGCGGCCGCGCATTTCGTCAATGGCTGCAATCAGGGTGGGAAAGTCCTCATGCTGGGCATTGACGATAAGCTCACTCGGCAGATCGCGCTCCTGACTACTCAGGTAGTACTGGGCCAAGAAAGCCAGCAAAACGGCACTGCCCTCCTCCTCAATGGCCACCTGCGGGAAGAAGTTCTTGCTGCCAAGCACCCGGCCGCCACGCACGCTGATTAAATGCACGCACGCGCCACCTGGGTTGACCATGGCCGCGACCACGTCCACATCACCTGTTCCGCCCTCCATGCTCTGCTGATCCTGCACCCGCCGCAGCAGTGATATCTGGTCTCGCAGCCCGGCAGCCCGCTCGAAATCAAGCGTCATTGCAGCGGCCTGCATGCCGCTGGAGAGCTCATCGGTCAGCGCATTGCTGCGGCCTTCGAGGAACATTACGGAGTGACGGACGTCCACGGCGTATTCGGCAGGTTCCACCAGACCGACACAAGGACCCTTGCAGCGTTTGATCTGGTATTGCAGGCAGGGTCGTGTGCGGTTCTTGTAGAAGCTGTCCTCACATTGGCGCACAAAAAAAGTCTTCTGCAGCAGGTTGAGGCTCTCGCGGATGGCGCCAGCGCTGGGATAGGGGCCAAAGTAGCGACCCTTCTGCTTTTTCGCGCCACGGTGAATACTCAGGCGCGGGAAATCACCGTCGGACAAAAACACATAGGGATAGGATTTATCGTCACGCAGCAGAATGTTGTAGGGCGGCCGCCATTGCTTGATCAGCGTTTGCTCAAGCAGCAGCGCCTCGGTTTCGTTAGCGGTGATGGTGGTTTCAATCTGCGCGATCTTGCCAACCAATGCGGCAGTTTTAGGCGCTAGGCCGCTTAGGCGAAAGTAGCTGGCCAGGCGCTTTTTTAGGTTTTTGGCTTTGCCCACATAGAGCAGCTTGGCATCCACATCGAACATGCGGTAGACGCCAGGGCGACCGCTGCAGGTGGAGAGAAACGCGCTGGAGTCGAAGGTCGCGCTGCTGTCGTCAGCTGCTGGCATCAATCATGCCGTGGCGCACGGCCAGCAAGGCCAGTTCGACATCGCTGGTGATCGAAAGCTTTTCGAAAATGCGATAGCGGTAGGTATTAACGGTTTTTGGCGACAGAAATAGTTTGTCGGAGATCGTTTGAACCTTTTGGCAGCCGGCGATCATCAGGGATATCTGGATTTCGCGCTCGGACAACAAATCAAAGGGCGAATTACTGCTCTGCGGCTGGAACGATTTTAGCGCCAGCCGCTGAGCAATCTTTGGACTTATATAGCGCTGACCGCTGAATACCATACGGATTGCTTGGACCATTTCTTCGAGCGCAGCGCCCTTGGTCAGGTAGCCGGCAGCGCCAGCTTGCAGCAGGCGCGTAGGGAATGGGTCTTCTTCACAAGCGGTGACAGCGATGACTTTCAGGGCGGGTTGGCTGCGAATCAATTTGCGCGTGGCCTCAAGACCACCGATGCCTGGCATCTTGATGTCCATGAGGACAACGTCAGGCTTCAGTTCGCGGGCTTTGTTCAGAGATTCTTCACCAGACTCAGCTTGGCCAACCACATGCAAACCGTCGATATCAGACAGCATACGGGTGATGCCCATACGTACCAAGTCGTGGTCATCAACAACGAGTACCCTGATCAAGCGTCACCCCGGTTTGCGACAGCGGCTAAGGTCAGCGGCTTGGTTGGAAGCAGAACAGTCAGCTTATTACTCATGATGAAGCACAGCCGTCAAAATGCAAGCGTCAGTAAAGCTAGAGCTGCATGTGACGGCTAAAAGAATATGGCGGAAGCGGTGAGATTCGAACTCACGGAAGAGTTTCCCCTTCGACGGTTTTCAAGACCGTTGCATTCAACCGCTCTGCCACGCTTCCGGCGTTTGCGGGCGGCAATCTTACCCGAACGCAACACGCTGTCAAACTCTGTGTAGTGGCTCTTTATCTGCCTCTGCTATGATCGAGCCTGACTTTGGTCACGGACCATCAGCCATTTAAGGAGTGTCGCCATGAACGAACACAATTACGTACTTGACCATACGCAGGTCGAGCAGCAAGAAGTCAGCCGCGTTCTGCGCAATACGTATGGCCTGCTGGCCATCACCTTGGCCTTCAGTGGTTTGGTGGCGTTCATTGCACAACGTGCCAACGTGCCCTATCCAAATATCTTTGTGGTGCTGATCGGCTTCTACGGGCTGTTCTTCCTCACCGCCAAACTGCGTAACTCGTCCTGGGGCCTGGTTTCGACCCTCGCCCTGACCGGTTTTATGGGCTACACCCTCGGCCCTATCCTCAACCGCTACATGGGCATGGCCAACGGTGCTGAAGTTGTCAGCTCTGCTTTTGCCATGACAGCGCTGGTGTTTTGCGGTCTTTCGGCCTACGTGCTGACCACTCGCAAGGACATGAGCTTCCTCAGTGGCTTTATCACCGCAGGCTTCTTCGTTCTGATCGGCGCCATGGTGGCGGGCTTCTTCTTCCAGATCAGCGGCCTGCAACTGGCGATTAGCGCGGGCTTCGTCCTGTTCTCCTCGGCCTGCATCCTGTTCCAGACCAGTGCGATTATTCATGGTGGCGAGCGCAACTACATCATGGCCACCATCAGCCTGTATGTATCGATCTACAACCTGTTCGTTAGCCTGCTGCAGATTTTGGGCATCATGGGCAGCGATGACTGATTCTGCCTTGCATCAATAAGCCCGCTTCGGCGGGCTTTTTCATGCCTGCAATGAACATCTTGGCCATTCAAGCCGTATCATTACGTCAGTTATGTCTGTCGGTCTTGCCATGAAATTCGCCATCGCCCTGTTTGCCCCGCCTCATGCACCCTCCTCTCGCCGGGCTTTGCGTTTCGCCCAGGCGACACTGGCCGGTGGCCATGAAATTGTTCGGCTGTTCTTTTACCAAGATGGCGTACACAGCGCCGCCAGCAATGTTGTCAGCGCCCAGGACGAGCTGGACTTGACCACTGAATGGCGTGACTTCGTGCGCGAGCAACGGCTGGATGCGGTGGTGTGTATTGCTGCAGCCCTGCGTCGCGGGGTGTTGAACGAACAGGAGGCGCAGCGCTATAGCCGACCTGCGGCAAACCTGGGCGAGCCTTGGGACTTGTCCGGCTTGGGCCAACTGCACGAGGCGACGCAACTGGCTGATCGCTTGGTTTGTTTCGGAGGGCCGTGAGATGAGCCAATCACTGTTGATCATCAGTCGACAATCGCCTTGGGCGGGGCCAAGTGCGCGCGAAGCACTGGATATTGCCCTGGCCGGCGGCGCTTTCGATTTACCCGTGGGCCTGCTGTTTCTCGACGATGGCGTATGGCAGCTTGCAGCGACGCAAAAACCCGGGAACCTGCAGCAGAAAGATCTCAGCGCCAACTTGCAAGCCCTGCCGATGTTTGGCGTTGAAGCGCTTTATGCATCTGCGCGCAGCCTGCAAGAGCGCGGCCTGGATAAGCAAACGCTGAACCTGGAGGTGGAGGTGGAGGTACTGGAAGACTCGGCCCTGACTGCGCTAATCGACTATTACG
>JAGGNC010000079.1 GCA_017886405.1 Pseudomonas sp.
CCGCATTCAACGGCGTGCGTATTTCATGGCTCATGTTGGCGAGAAAGGCACTTTTTGCAGCGCTAGCGGAGTCAGCCTGTTGTTTGGCTATGCGCAGGGAGGTTTCCAACTCATGTTGGGACGTGATGTCGCGATTGACCCCGGTGATCTTGGTCGTTTTACCGTCGCCGTCAGTCTCAATTCGAGCACCCGCCTGAATGATGCGGGTACTGCCATCAGGCCGCACAACACGAAAAATAGGATCGTAGATGCCAGTGCCGGCAGCTGCAGCTGCGAGCTTGGCCGCCGCTAACGGCCCATCCTCGGGATGTACACGAGAAAGCCAGTGTTGGTAGGTGAGCCCAGTATCGCCGACAGTGAGCGGCTGTTGATAGAGCTCGTACATGCGCTCATTCCACAGCAAGCTGTCGTCACTCAGCGTCAATGTCCATATTCCTAGCTCTGCGACGTCAGCCGCCAGCAACAGGTGGTCTCGGGCAGCCAATAACTCTTGACGCAGCAGAACCTGATGACTGAGATCGGTGATGACACAGACCAGCAGTTGCTTATCAACATTCATTAAGCCCAATGAGAGTTGAATGGGAAATTCAGTGCCATCCGCTTTTCGCCCGATTAGCTCTGCCGAAACCTTGTCGTGCTCACGCTCGCCCGCCGCCGCATGCTTGATTAGTTCGAGTACCCGTTCCTGCGAACCAGGGCTGAGTAACATCTGTAATGACAGCTGCTCGCGCTTATCAGGATCAATGCCAAAGCTCTTTTGTGCCGCTGGGTTGAGGGTATTAATCCGCCCGGATGTATCCAATGTCACCACCGGATTTAGCGCGGTGTCCAAAACGGCCCGGGTCATCTCAAGGCTGGCCGCCAGCTCGGCCTCAGCCGCTATGCGCTGGGTGACGTCAATGGCGATCCCTAGGTAGCCAATCAACTCGTCCTTAACGCCATACATGGCGGTAACCATCAAGGTCACGGTGAGGTGTGAACCGTCTTTTCTTACATAGGTCCACTCGCGAACCTCAGCACCTTCCACTTCTGAAACATGGACAAAGGTACGGAAGCCCTCAATGACCTGACCATACTGCTGGCTGAGCTCAGCACTGCGCTGCAGTCGTTCTTCCGGCAGGTGGATGAGCGCTGGAGTGTGTAACCCGATCATTTCTGCCGCGCTGTAGCCCAAAAGCCGCTCGGCGCCCTGGTTAAATAGGGTGATCAGACCTTGAGTGTCGGTGGCGATGATTGAGATTTCAGAGGCTGAATCCAGCACGCTATTAAGCAGGCTATTAAGCTCATTGAGTTCGCAGGTTCGCGCTATAACTTGTTTTTCCAGGCTGGCATTCAGCGCTTTGATTTGCGTCTCTGCGGCTTTTTGCAGAGTGATGTCGCGCACCGTCTTGGAAACCCCAACAGCCTGGCCAATCTCATTGCAGATTGGCGCAATGGACGATGACACCTCGACCAGGCTGCCATCTTTGCGACGGCGATATGTTTCAAAGTGCTCGATAGATTCGCCTGCGTTGATGCGCCTTAGGATGCTGATTGCCTCGTCAGCAAACTCATCCGGCACAATAAGATCAACCAGGCTTTTGCCAATAGCTTCATTCGCGCGGTAGCCGAAAAGACGCTCAGCCCCCTTGTTCCAGCTGGTGACAATGCCGTTAAGGGTTTGGCCGATGATGCCATCGCGTGAGCTTTCGACAATGGCCGCCTGCTTAGCTTGTTCGGCTATAACCTGACGGCGGTGCCGACGGCTTGCGCCAAGAACTGCGCTTAGTGCGCCCAGCAACAGGCTGAGCAAAACCCCAATAGCCAGGACTAACTTCGCAGACGTCTGGTGCAGATCGTCGATAAATGCAGGGTGGGCAATAAGGCTGATCTCCCAGCGACGACCAAAAACCTCCTTTACAAAGGTGCCACTCAACAGATCCGGCAGCGGGTCATTTTGCGGACTGTCTTGGTAGAACAGGGCAGGGTTTTCAGGGTCGGTAATGTCACGCAGTCGTAGATCTACATCCTCAGTGCTCAGCGGTAAGGCGTGGAGCATTTCCTCAGTAATAAGTGCGGCATAGCTCCAGCCGAAGCCTTGTCTCAGCCGCTCTGCTTCAGTTTCCGGCGTGGCATGGGTGCGGTAGATCGGCAGAAGAATAAGAAAAGACTGCCTAGGTTGACCGCTAGCCTGAACCAGTGTGATGGGCCCAGATAACTGCACAGTGCCGGTTCTTAATGCATTAAATGCAGCTTCGCGCCGGTTCTGTTCAGACGCGATATCCAGGCCAACGGCAGCAGCGTTGCGCGCCTCAGGCTCAATGTACTGAATGACATAGCGCTCAGCGTCGTGAGGGGCCAGTTGGCGAATATTAAAATCCGTTTTGCCGTCGTTGCGAGCTTGCCGGAGGAACTCGGCTTCATTACTCGGTAACACCCTGCGAATAAAGCCAAAACCAAGTGCACCAGGGAACTCCAGATCAAGGTCGCGCGTCTGGCTGTAATTGGCAAACAGCTTGCGGCTGATGCCATGTTCACCAAGGGTTACAACTGTGCCACGTGCACCACGCAGGCCATATTGATAGAGCCGCATGCGCCTAACAACCGCATCAGCCTTCTCATCTGTGGCTTGCTGCAAGGCCGCTTGAGCCTGGGTTTCATTGCTGTTTTGGAGCCATTTAGCAACCACTATGCTCAGTGCTAGGCCGACCGCCAAGGGTATAAATACAGTGAGTGCAGGCGTAAGAAAGGAGTTGATTTTCTTCAAGGAAAGCATGCCTTAACGAATAGAATCATAGCTGTCAGTCGCGCAGCGCACAGCGAGTGAAGTTGCTTGGAGGAACCCGCACAGCGCCGCAAATTGCATGAGCCGCCAGTCAAGATAGCCCGGCTTAACTGAGCAATCTAGTGCCATCA
>JAGGNC010000180.1 GCA_017886405.1 Pseudomonas sp.
AAAACTACCTGGCGCTTTAACCGCTGCCCGCAACGCAGCCGGCACGCATCACGCCGCGCACCATTAGCTGGCAAACAGCCCCACGGCGGTGCATAAACACCGCCTCGCGGTATAACTGCTCCGCTATAAACTAGCCAAGCTACTGAATTAAATAGATTTTATAACTCTGGCACCGGGCTTGCTCTGATTACTCCATCTCTTGGATACAAGATGGAATTTCAAGCATGTCAAACGCCCCTCTCGCTTTTACCCTCGCCGACTGGCAACAGGCTTACCACGACGCCCAGTCACCCGCTGAGCTGCTACACGCCCTGCGCCTTGAACTCAGCAGCGCCGATAACGCCTGGATCGCGCGGGCCAGCGAAGCCCAACTCAATACCCAACTCGACGCCCTGGCAACGTTGTTGGCCGCTGCCGGTGGTGACCTGAGCAAGCTGCCGTTGTACGGCGTGCCGTTTGCCATCAAGGACAATATCGACGCCGCCGGCTGGCCCACCACGGCCGCCTGCCCAGAGTTCGCCTATGACGCTGCGACCGACGCCACGGCAGTCGCGCGCCTGCGCGGCGCCGGGGCTGTCCTGATGGGCAAGACCAACCTCGACCAGTTTGCCACCGGCCTGGTCGGCACCCGCTCGCCCCATGGCGCCGTGTGCAACAGCTTTAACCCGGCCTACGTCAGTGGTGGCTCCAGCTCCGGTTCGGCCAGTGTGGTGGCGCGCGGGCTGGTGCCGTTCTCCCTGGGCACCGACACCGCCGGTTCGGGCCGCGTGCCGGCCGGCTTCAACAATATTGTCGGGCTCAAGCCGAGCAAGGGCTGGCTGTCCAACACCGGCCTGGTGCCGGCCTGCCGCACCCTGGACTGCATTTCGGTATTCGCCCTGACCGTGAGCGACGCCCAGTGCGTCGCGCAGATCGCCGGCGGTTATGACGCCAGCGATGCCTACTCGCGACAGAACCCCAACCGCGCCCCCGTCGGCATGCCCGCAGCCCCCAAGCTGGCCATCCCTGATCAGCTGGAGTTCTTTGGCGATACGCAGAATCAGGCCGTGTTCGAGGAGGCCGTCGCACGCCTGCGCACGCTGGGTGCCGAGATCACCCCGATTGATTTCAGCCCGTTCCGCGCCTTGGCCGAGCAGCTGTATTACGGCTCATGGGTCGCCGAACGCACCGTTGCGCTGGGTGACATGCTCAAGCACCAGCCCGAGGCGATCAACCCGGTGGTGCGCGGCATTGTCGAGAACGGCCTAAAGTACAGCGCCTGCGATACCTACCAGGCCGAGTACACCCGCGCTGAACTCAGCCGACAGATCAACGATGCCCTGGCCGGCTTCGATGCACTGGTGGTCCCGACCTCGCCGACCCTGCGCACGCTCGCCGAGATGGAGGCCGAACCGGTGTTGTACAACAGCCAGTTCGGCACCTATACCAACTTCACCAACCTCGCCGACTTATCGGCCCTGGCCCTGCCGGCCGGCTTTCGCGCCGACGGTCTGCCTGCAGGTATCACCCTGATTGCCCCCGCCTGGCACGACCACGCCCTGGCAGCCTTCGGTCAACGCTGGCAGCACGCACTCAACCTGCCGCTGGGTGCAACCGGCCGCGCGCTGCCCACCCAGGTCGCCAGCAACAGCCCAGCGCCAGGCTGCGTCAGGGTAGCCGTGGTGGGCGCACACCTCACCGGCATGCCGCTGAACGTCCAGCTGACCCGCCGCGACGCTGTATGGGTGGAACAAACCACCAGCGCTGCGACTTACCGTCTCTATGCCCTACCCGGCACCGTGCCGCCTAAACCTGGGCTGGCGCGCGTGGCTGAGGACGGTGCGGCAATCATCGTCGAGCTGTGGGACATCCCCCAGGCACGCTTTGGCGAATTCGTCGCGGAAATCCCCGCTCCGCTGGGCATCGGCAACCTGCAGTTGGCCGACGGCCGTTGGGTCAAGGGCTTTATCTGCGAGCCTTACGCCCTTGCCGGCGCCCGCGACATCACCAGCTTCGGCGGCTGGCGCGCCTTTATCGCCAGCCAGCAACAGGCCTGAGCAGCATGCAACTGAGCGGCACGCCGGGGGCGCCCAAGGAGCGCCCGGCGAACCTCGCCGAGCGCATCTACCAGCAGCTCAAAGACGATATTTTTGAGTTCCGCCTGCTGCCCGGTGATCGCTTTTCCGAGGGCGGCATCGCCGAGCGCATGGCTGTCAGCCGCACCCCGGTGCGTCAGGCGTTGTATCGCCTGCAACGCGAAGGCTACCTGCAGGTGTATTTCCGCAGCGGCTGGCAGGTCATGCCGTTTGATTTCGCCCACTTCGAAGAACTCTACGAGGTGCGCATCGTCCTCGAACTGGACGCCGTAAGACGTTTGTGTGAACGCCCCCATGCCGAGCACTGCAACGCCCTGGAACAGCTCGGGCGCACCTGGTTGGTGCAGCCAGCGCTGCGCTTACACGACGGTCGCGAAGTATCACGCCTTGATGAGCGCTTTCACTGCCAACTGGTCGAGGCCGCCGGCAACCGCGAAATGGCTCGCCTGCATGCTGAAGTGAGCGAGAAAATCCGCATTATCAGGCGTTTAGACTTCACCCAGAGTGCTCGCGTAGCGGCCACCTATGAAGAGCACGGAGAAATACTCGAGGCGATTTTGTCGCGTCGATGCGAAGAGGCACAGCTATTGCTCAGGACCCATGTAGAGGTCAGCAAGGCGCAAGTGCACACCATCACCCTGCATATGTTGCATAGCGCGCGTCAGCGCGGCGGCAGCGGTGAAGCCTTAGGAATCGACCCTGTTTCAACTGCCAGATAAACAACTAAAAACAAGCAGCTCAAACATTTAAATTCGTGAATGGAGATCGCACAATGCACCGTCGTAACCTAATCAAAGCCTTCACCCTGTCCGCGTCCATTGCCGCTATGGGCATGACCTGGACAGTCCAAGCAGCCGAGACCATCAAGGTCGGCATCCTGCACTCGCTGTCCGGCACCATGGCCATTTCGGAAACGTCGCTGAAAGACATGGCGCTGATGGCCATCGACGAAATCAACGCCAAGGGCGGCGTGATGGGCAAGCAACTCGAACCCGTGGTGGTTGACCCGGCCTCCAACTGGCCGCTGTTCGCCGAAAAAGGCCGCCAGTTGCTGACCCAGGACAAGGTCGCCGTGGTGTTCGGCTGCTGGACCAGCGTGTCGCGCAAATCCGTATTGCCGGTTTTTGAAGAGCTCAACGGCCTGCTGTTCTACCCGGTGCAGTACGAGGGTGAAGAGATGTCGCCCAACGTCTTCTACACCGGCGCAGCGCCAAACCAGCAGGCCATCCCGGCCGTCGAGTACCTCATGAGCGAAGACGGTGGCGCGGCCAAGCGTTACTTCCTGCTCGGCACCGACTACGTCTATCCGCGCACCACCAACAAAATCCTGCGCGCCTTCCTGGTCAGCAAAGGGGTGGCTGAGAAAGACATCGAAGAGGTCTACACCCCGTTCGGCCACAGTGATTACCAAACCATCGTCGCCAACATCAAGAAGTTCTCCGCCGGCGGTAAAACCGCAGTGATCTCCACCGTTAACGGCGACTCCAACGTGCCGTTCTACAAAGAACTGGCCAACCAAGGCCTGGAAGCCACTGATGTACCCGTGGTGGCCTTCTCCGTGGGTGAAGAAGAACTGCGCGGCATCGACACCAAGCCGCTGGTCGGTCACCTGGCCGCATGGAACTACTTCCAGTCGGTAGAGAACCCGGTCAATACCGAGTTCGTCGCCAAGTGGAAAGCCTACGCCAAGGCCAAGAACCTGCCAGGCGCCGACAAGGCCGTCACCAACGACCCGATGGAAGCCACCTACGTGGGCATCAACATGTGGGCCCAGGCCGTTGAAAAAGCCGGCACCACCGATGTCGATAAAGTACGCGACGCACTCGCCGGACAAACCTTCGCTGCACCGAGCGGCTACACCCTGACCATGGACAAGACCAACCACCACCTGCACAAGCCCGTGATGATCGGTGAGATTCAGGATGACGGTCAGTTCTCGGTAGTCTGGGAAACCAGCAGCCCGATCCGTGCCCAGCCGTGGAGCCCGTACATCGAAGGTAACGACAAAAAGCCGGATTACGCGGTTAAGTCAAACTAAGGCAAAAGCCCACGCCCTGGCGCTCTCCTGTTTAGCCGAGAGCAGCCTGGGACGTGGGCATGCCCGCTGCACGTAGCCCGGAGGTAATCCGGGAAAGGCCGTCCCGGATTAATCCGGGAGCGACCTCACTCGAAGGACTGTCCCTTATGCCCACTGCCTTTACCCGAATTCTGCTCAGCCTGCTGTTGCTGCTGCCCATGGCGGCGCACGCAGGTGATGCTCAGGACTTTGTCGCCGCCAATGCAGGCAACCAGGCGCGCCTGCTGGCGAGTTGGTCCGCCGCCCCCGATAGCGCGCGCCTACCGCTGCTCGAAGCCCTGCAAGAAGGCCGCATGGCCGCCGACAGCGCAAAAAATGCCTTTATCGAAATCAATGGCACCTATCAACCAGCCGAAGGCGATGCTGAACCCACTGAAGCACCGCGCAAGCTGCGCCTTAACAACCGCCTTCGTGGACTGATCAGCACCGCCATGGCCAGCCATCAATTGCTGACTGACGACCCGGCGCTGCGCCTGGCCGCCGCCCAGCACCTGCAAAAAAGCGCGAAGCCGGCGCAGTTGCAACTGCTTAACGCCAGTGTCGCCCGCGAAAAAGACGACACGGTGCGCGATGCCCTGAGCCTGGCCCTGGCCAACCTGCAACTGGTTGACCGCGACCCGCAAATCCGCCTGGCCGCCGTGCGCCTGCTCGGTGAAACCGGCGACCCGCTGGCGCGCACCCGCCTGGAAAAATTGCTCGATCCGAACGTGGAAAGTGACCCGGCCGTGCGCACTGCCGCCGAAACCAGCCTGGCCCAGGTCAAACGCAAGCTGCTGATCGGTGAGCTGCTCGGCCAGGCCTTCAGCGGCCTGTCGCTGGGTTCGATCCTGCTGCTCGCGGCGCTGGGATTGGCCATCACCTTCGGCCTGCTCGGGGTGATCAATATGGCCCACGGCGAGATGCTGATGCTCGGGGCCTACTCCACCTACATGGTGCAAGTGCTGTTCCAGCGTTTCGCCCCCGAAGCCATTGCCCTTTACCCACTGGTGGCGCTGCCGGTGGCCTTCTTTGTCACGGCCATCATTGGCATGGCGCTGGAGCGCACGGTGATCCGCCACCTCTACGGCCGCCCGTTGGAAACCCTGCTGGCGACCTGGGGCATCAGCCTGATTCTGATCCAGTTGGTGCGAGTACTCTTTGGCGCGCAGAACGTCGAAGTGGCCAACCCCTATTGGCTGTCCGGCGGCATTCAGGTGCTACCGAATTTGGTGCTGCCGTATAACCGCATCGTGATCATTGGTTTCGCCCTGTTTGTGGTGGTGCTGACCTGGCTGCTGCTGAACAAAACCCGCCTGGGCCTTAACGTGCGCGCCGTCACGCAAAACCGCAACATGGCCGCCTGCTGCGGGGTACCGACCGGCCAGGTGGACATGCTCGCCTTCGGCCTCGGCTCCGGCATCGCCGGCCTGGGTGGCGTGGCGCTGAGTCAGATCGGCAACGTCGGCCCGGACTTGGGCCAGAGCTACATCATCGACTCATTCCTGGTGGTGGTGCTTGGCGGCGTCGGTCAGCTTGCCGGTAGCGTCATGGCCGCCTTTGGTCTGGGCATCGCCAATAAAATTCTCGAACCGCAGATCGGCGCCGTACTTGGCAAGATCCTTATCCTCGCGTTGATCATTCTGTTTATCCAGAAACGCCCGCAAGGTCTGTTTGCTTTAAAAGGACGGGTGATCGACTGATGAATGCCATTAACCAAACCCTGCTGGCTCGCGCCAGCGCCAAGCTCGGCGCACAGGTCTCGATTGCCCTCGGTGTGCTGGTGCTTGCGGTGCTGCTGGCCATGCCGCTGCTGCACCTGCTGCCGGCAGACAACGCGCTGCACATCTCGGCCTATACCCTGACCTTGGTCGGCAAGATTCTCTGCTACGCGGTCGTCGCCTTGGCCCTCGATCTGGTCTGGGGTTATGCCGGTCTGTTGTCACTCGGCCACGGTCTGTTCTTCGCCCTCGGCGGTTACGCCATGGGCATGTACCTGTCGCGCGAGGCCGCCGGCGATGGCCTGCCGGCGTTTATGAGCTTCCTCGCCTGGACCGAACTGCCCTGGTACTGGTACGGCACGTCCAGTTTCCTCTGGGCCATGTGCTTGGTGGTACTGGCTCCCGGTTTGCTGGCGCTGGTGTTCGGTTTCTTCGCCTTCCGCTCGCGGATCAAGGGCGTGTATTTCTCGATCATGACCCAGGCGCTGACCTTCGCCGGCATGCTGCTGTTCTTTCGCAACGAAACCGGTTTCGGCGGCAATAACGGCTTTACCAATTTCAAGACGATTCTCGGCTTCGATATCACCTCGACGCACACCCGGGCGGTGTTGTTCTTCGCCACCGTCGTGCTGCTAGTGGCCAGCTTGTACCTGGGCTGGACGCTTGCACGCAGCAAGTTCGGCCGCGTATTGACCGCCCTGCGTGATGCGGAAAACCGCCTGATGTTCTGCGGCTACGACCCGCGCGGCTACAAGCTGTTTATTTGGGTACTCAGCGCGGTGCTCTGCGGCCTGGCCGGTGCGTTGTACGTACCGCAGGTGGGCATTATCAACCCCAGCGAAATGTCGCCGACCAACTCCATCGAAGCGGCCGTATGGGTGGCCCTCGGCGGCCGTGGCACGCTAATCGGCCCGCTGCTCGGCGCCGGCCTGGTCAACGGCATGAAGAGTTGGTTCACCGTGGCCTTCCCCGAGTATTGGCTGTTCGCCTTGGGCTTCTTATTCATTGTCGTGACGCTGTTCCTGCCGAAAGGCGTGATCGGCCTTCTTCGTAAAAAAGGAGAGCAATAATGCGTGCGACTCCGGTACCCGACTTTATGCTCGAACCTGCCTTTGACCCAGCGGGTAGCGGTCGTGACCCGATCGGTACCAGTGCGGCGGCGACTAAGGGCCTGAACGTGCGCCACGGCACCATTCTGACCTTGGAAGACATCAACGTCAGCTTCGATGGCTTCAAGGCCCTGACCAACCTGACCCTGTATATCGGCGTCGGTGAACTGCGCTGTATCATCGGCCCCAATGGTGCCGGCAAGACCACCATGATGGACGTGATCACCGGCAAAACCCGCCCCGATAACGGCGTGGCCTACTTCGGCGAAACCCTCGATTTGACGCAAATGAGCGAGGTTGCAATCGCCCAATCCGGCATTGGCCGCAAGTTCCAGAAGCCCACGGTATTCGAGGCGCTCAGCGTGTTTGAAAACCTTGAACTGGCGCAGAAAACCAACAAGTCGGTGTGGGCCAGCCTGCGTGCCAAATTGACCGGCGAGCAACGCGACCGCATTGATGAAGTGCTGCACACCATCAAGCTCGACAGCTCGCGTCAGCGCCCCGCCGGGCTGCTCTCGCACGGCCAGAAGCAGTTTCTGGAAATCGGCATGCTGCTGGTGCAAGACCCGCAATTGTTGCTGCTGGATGAACCCGTGGCCGGTATGACCGACGCTGAAACCGAGTTCACCGCCGAGCTGTTCAAATCACTGGCGCGCAAACACTCGCTGATGGTGGTGGAACATGACATGGGCTTCGTCGGCTCAATCGCCGACCACGTCACCGTGCTACACCAGGGCAGCGTGCTGGCTGAAGGCTCGCTGGAACAGGTGCAGGCCGATGAACGCGTGATTGAAGTCTACCTCGGCCGCTAAACCTTTGGCGGTGGATGGCTTCGGCCATCCACCCTACGTCGCATCTGTAGGGTGGATGACGCCTTTTTCATCCACCAAAGACATCGCACGGTGGATCGGTAAAGCGCGAGCTACGCGCCCCGATCCACCCTACAAGGACACCGACATGCTGCAAGTTGAGCAACTGCACCAGTACTACGGCGGCAGCCATATCCTCCGCGGCCTGTCGTTCGAGGCCAAGGTCGGCGAAGTCACCTGCCTGCTCGGGCGCAACGGCGTGGGCAAAACCACCCTGCTCAAGTGCCTGATGGGCCTGATCCCAGCCAAAGAAGGCGCTGTGCAGTGGGAAGGCAAGGCCATTACCAGTTTCAAACCGCACCAGCGCGTACACGCCGGCATTGCCTATGTGCCGCAAGGGCGCGAGATATTCGCTCGCCTCACCGTGGAAGAAAACCTGCTGATGGGCCTGTCACGCTTCCCCGGCAACGAAGCCAAGGTCGTGCCTGAGTTTATCTACGAGCTGTTCCCGGTACTCAAGGAGATGAAACAGCGCCGTGGTGGCGACCTTTCCGGCGGCCAGCAGCAACAGCTGGCCATCGGTCGCGCCCTGGCCAGCCAGCCGCGCCTGCTGATCCTCGACGAGCCCACCGAAGGCATCCAGCCCTCGGTGATCAAGGAAATCGGCGTGGTCATCAAGAAGCTTGCCGGGCGCGGCGACATGGCGATACTGCTGGTCGAGCAGTTCTATGACTTTGCCGCCGATTTGGCCGATCAGTACCTGGTGATGAGCCGCGGTGAGATCGTTCAGCAGGGCCGCGGTGAGGCCATGGAAACTGATGGCGTTCGTGGGCTGGTGGCGATTTGAAACTCTCTGTAGGGTGGATGACGCTCCTCTCATCCACCATGGTGCTAACAGCTGGTGGATGGATAAAACGTCATCCACCCTACGAAAAAATCCTATGAACGCGCCCGTCCCCACCACTCTGTTCACCCCCAATTGGCAGGCCGAGCTGGAACTGGCTTACGGCTGCGACGGCGTGACCACGCGGCCCACCTTGCGCCGCCACAAAGGTCCGCTGCGGGTGCAAAAGCACCTGTATGCCGAAGGCCCGCAGGTGTGTCAGCACATCATCGTGCATCCGCCTGGAGGAATTGCCGGTGGTGACCGCCTGGATATATCCGTGACAGTTGGCGCCAACGCGTGGGCCCAGTTGACCAGCCCCGGCGCGGCCAAGTGGTACCGCGCCGGGGCACCGGCCTATCAACACCTGAGCCTGCGCGTCGCCGCCGGCGCTACTCTGGAGTGGCTGCCGCAGGAAGCCATTATCTACTCGGCGGCCCAGGCTGAGCTGAGCACCGAGATTGATTTAGAAGGCGACGCCAAGCTGCTGTACTGGGACGTCGTTGCCCTCGGCCGCCCGGCCAGTGATGAGCGCTTCGATGCGGGCCATTTTCTGGCCCAGCTAAATGTTCGTCGCGACGGCCAGTTAATCTGGCATGAACGCCAGCACTTAGACGGGGGCGACGGTTTACTCGATTCACCCATTGGCTTGGACGGCAAACCCGTATTCGCAACGCTGCTGATCACTGGCGAAATCAACACCGAACTGCTTGAACACTGCCGCAGCCTGCCTCATCCCATCTCTGGGGCCGTGCGCGGCAACCTGACTCAACTACCGGGCCTGCTAGTGGCCCGCTGCCTGGCCAGTGAAGCGCTGCATGCCCGCGCCTGGCTAATCGAACTCTGGCGCCTGCTACGCCCCGCCCTGCTCGGCCGCGATGCCGTCCCCCCAAGAATCTGGAGTACCTAACCGATGGACCTGACACCCCGCGAAAAAGACAAATTGCTAATTTTCACTGCCGGCTTGGTGGCCGAGCGCCGTCTGGCCCGTGGGGTCAAACTCAACTACCCGGAAGCCATGGCCTATATCTCCGCCGCGCTGCTGGAAGGGGCACGCGACGGCCGGACCGTGGCCGAATTAATGCACTTCGGGACGACCCTGCTGACCCGCGATCAGGTGATGCAAGGCATCCCGGAAATGATCCCGGATATTCAGGTTGAGGCTACGTTTCCCGATGGCACCAAGCTCGTCACCGTCCATCAACCGATCGCCTAAGGAACCCCTCCAATGTCTACTGCGCGTGCTCATGCTGCGCTCGTTAGGCGCTTGAATTGATTCCCGGAGCAACCATGCGCATACAAGACGCCACCGCAGCCGATCTTCCCGGCATTCTCGCTATCTACAACGATGCGGTGCTGAACACCACGGCGATCTGGAACGAGACCCAAGTGGACCTGGCCAACCGTGACGCGTGGCTGGTTGAGCGCCAGGCCCAAGGCTTTCCGGTGCTGGTTGCCAGCGCTGCCGGCGAGATTCTCGGCTACGCCACCTATGGCACCTGGCGCAGCATCGAAGGCTTTCGCCATAGCGTCGAACACTCGGTCTATGTACGCCGCGATCAACGCGGTCAGGGCCTTGGCTCGCTGCTGCTGCAGACACTGATCGAACGGGCCAAAGCCGCCGAACTGCATGTAATAGTTGCCGCCATCGAGAGCGAAAACCTGACCTCAATCCGCCTGCATGAACGCCTAGGCTTTGTCATCACCGGGCAGATGCCGCAGGTCGGACGTAAGTTCGAGCGCTGGCTCGACCTGACCTTTATGCAACTGACTCTACCCGAGCAAAGGAGCAGCCGATGATCCCCGGCGAATACCAGATCCAGGATGGCGAAATCGAACTGAACGTCGGCCGCCGCACCCTGACCCTGACAGTGGCCAATAGCGGCGACCGACCGATCCAGGTCGGCTCGCACTTCCACTTCTTCGAAACCAATGACGCCCTGGCGTTTGACCGCGCACCCACACGCGGCATGCGCCTGAATATCCCGGCCGGCACCGCCGTGCGCTTTGAGCCAGGGCAAGCGCGTGACATCGAGTTGGTCGAGTTGGCTGGCCATCGCCGCGTGTTCGGCTTTGCCGGGCGGGTGATGGGCGATCTTTGAACACAGCCACTCGCAGGATGGGTCGAGCGGCGCTCCGTTGAGCGACGCGATACCCATCGCCAAAACCGCACCACATATTGATGGGTTACGCCGCTGCGCTGCTAACCCATCCTACGGACAGGATCGTACCCCATGAAAATTTCCCGCCAAGCCTATGCCGACATGTTCGGCCCCACCGTCGGCGACAAGGTTCGCCTGGCTGACACCGAGCTGTGGATCGAGGTGGAGAAGGACTTCACCACCTATGGCGAAGAAGTGAAGTTCGGCGGCGGCAAGGTCATCCGCGACGGCATGGGCCAGGGCCAGCTCTGCGCGGCGGACGTAGTCGACACCCTGATCACCAACGCGCTGATCATCGACCACTGGGGCATCGTCAAAGCCGACGTCGGCCTCAAGGACGGGCGCATCGCCGCCATCGGCAAGGCCGGCAACCCAGACATCCAGCCCGACGTGACCATCGCCATCGGCGCCGGCACCGAGGTCATCGCGGGCGAGGGCATGATCCTCACCGCGGGTGGTATCGACTCACACATCCACTTCATCTGCCCGCAGCAGATCGAAGAAGCGTTGATGAGCGGCGTCACCACCATGATCGGCGGCGGCACTGGGCCGGCCACCGGCACCAACGCCACCACCTGCACGCCAGGGCCTTGGCATATGGCGCGCATGCTCCAGGCTGCCGACGCCTTCCCGATGAACCTGGGCTTTACCGGCAAGGGCAATGCCTCCTTGCCAGAGCCTTTGATCGAGCAGGTTAAGGCCGGCGCTATCGGCCTGAAGCTGCATGAAGACTGGGGCACCACGCCGGCGGCCATCGACAACTGCCTGAACGTGGCCGACCAGTACGATGTGCAGGTGGCCATTCACAGCGACACCCTCAACGAATCCGGTTTCGTCGAAACCACCCTGGCCGCGTTCAAGGGCCGCACCATCCACACCTACCACACCGAAGGTGCCGGCGGCGGTCATGCACCGGACATCATCAAGGCCTGCGGTTTCCCCAATGTGCTGCCCAGCTCAACCAACCCAACGCGGCCATTTACCCGCAACACCATCGACGAACACCTCGATATGCTCATGGTCTGCCACCACCTCGACCCGAGCATCGCCGAAGACGTGGCCTTTGCCGAATCGCGTATCCGCCGCGAAACCATCGCTGCCGAAGACATCCTGCATGACCTCGGTGCGTTCTCCATGATCAGCTCCGACAGCCAGGCCATGGGCCGCGTCGGCGAAGTG
>JAGGNC010000230.1 GCA_017886405.1 Pseudomonas sp.
CTAAGGGACCTTTGTGTATCGCCATAGCCATGTCTACTCGCGAAACTAAAGCCGCGCTCAAGTTTTCCGCCGTGGCACCGATAGACAGAGGTAAGCCGTATTCCCTGGAGTCTGTCGTGCGACCCTATTCACTCGCAGTGCTGTGCCTGCTGGCAAGCCAGCCGGTTCTTGCCATTAGTTTCCAGACGCGTCTGGAGAAAATTGAGTGGCAGGTCGAAGGTGATCTGTTCGAGTGTCGTTTGTCGCAGCCCATTACCGATTTTGGTTCTGGGGTGTTCGTCCGACGCGCTGGCGAGCAGGTGACCTTTAGCCTGAAAGCCCGCGAGCGCTGGTTGGGTACGGGTAACGCAACCCTGTTGGCGGCCGCGGCACCATGGCAGCCCGGGCGCGGTGATATCAACCTTGGGTCAGTCAGTGTGGTGCCCGCCGAAGTACTGTTTAACAGCTCTCAGGAGCAGGGTATGCGCCTGCTCACCGGCTTGCTGGAGGGCCGTAGCCCTGTGGTACGGCATCGTGCAGCAATGGGTGGTGATACGGTAGAGGTTCGCTTGCTGCCAGCCAAATTCCACAAGGCTTACAACGACTACCTGGACTGCACGGCTAAACTGCTGCCGGTTAATTTCGATCAGGTGCGCAAGAGCCTGGTGGGCTTTCCTGGAGGCGGTGTGGACCTTGAGCCACTGGCCCAAGCCAAGCTGGATATTATTCTGAGCTTTCTCAAGGCGGACCCCAGCGTCAATCGCATCCAGCTGGATGGTCATGCCGATAACAGTGGCAATCGCCTGACCAATCGCGACCTATCGCGTCGCCGTGCGTTGGCCGTGATGGAATACCTCAAAGCCAGCGGTATCCCGGCCGAGCAGATCACCATGCGTTTTCATGGTGAGCGCTACCCAGTCGTGCCCAATAACAGTGAAGCCAACTGCACCAAGAATCGCCGGGTCACCATATTGCTTGATCGAGTACCTGAAGCCGCCACCCCCACGATTCCTGCGGCTGCACCAGCTGATCCTGCAGCTACTTCATAGGCCTTACTGCGCCCCTATTGCCCAGCGATTCACCGCCGCTTGGTCATCACCAGCTGTCGCGCCTCTGTAAATTAGCCAGCATGGGCAGTAGAATCATCGGTTTACCGCACAACCCCGTGGAGTTGATGGCATGGCCGACGTAAACAAGGTAGTCCTGGCATATTCCGGTGGCCTGGACACTTCCGTGATCCTCAAGTGGCTGCAAGATACCTATAACTGCGAAGTGGTGACCTTCACCGCTGACCTCGGTCAGGGTGAGGAAGTCGAGCCGGCTCGCGCTAAGGCCAAGGCCATGGGCGTCAAGGAAATCTACATTGATGACCTGCGCGAAGAGTTCGTCCGCGATTTCGTTTTCCCGATGTTTCGCGCCAACACCATTTATGAAGGTGAGTACCTGCTCGGTACGTCGATCGCGCGGCCGCTGATTGCCAAGCGCTTGATCGAAATTGCTAACGAAACCGGTGCTGATGCCATCTCCCATGGTGCGACCGGTAAGGGTAACGATCAGGTACGTTTCGAGCTGGGCGCCTATGCACTGAAGCCTGGGGTGAAAGTAATCGCCCCGTGGCGCGAGTGGGATCTGCTGTCCCGTGAAAAGCTGATGGACTACGCCGAGAAGCACGCCATCCCGATCGAGCGTCACGGCAAGAAGAAGTCGCCATACTCAATGGATGCCAACCTGCTGCACATCTCCTATGAAGGCGGCGTGCTGGAAGACACCTGGACCGAGCACGAAGAAGACATGTGGCGTTGGACGACCTCGCCAGAGAACGCACCCAACACGCCGACCTACATTGAACTGACCTATCGCGGCGGCGACATCGTGGCGATCGATGGTGTTGAGATGAGCCCGGCCACCGTGCTGGCTGAGTTGAACCGCATCGGTGGCATCAATGGTATCGGTCGTCTGGATTTGGTCGAGAACCGCTACGTCGGCATGAAAGCCCGTGGTTGTTACGAGACGCCCGGCGGCACCATCATGCTCAAGGGCCATCGCGCCATTGAGTCGATCACCCTGGACCGCGAAGTCGCTCATTTGAAAGACGAGTTGATGCCGAAATACGCCAGCATGATCTACAACGGTTTCTGGTGGAGCCCTGAGCGGTTGATGCTGCAGCAGATGATTGATGCTTCGCAGGCCAACGTCAGCGGTGTGGTGCGTCTAAAGCTGTTCAAAGGCAGCGTGATCGTTACCGGTCGCAAGTCGGATGACTCACTGTTCGACGCCAATATCGCCACGTTCGAAGAAGACGGCGGTGCTTATAACCAGGCTGACGCGGCGGGCTTTATCAAACTTAACGCCCTGCGTCTGCGCATCGCCGCTGGCAAAGGCCGCAAGATGCTCTGATAGACTCGAGCTTCTTAGCCTGAACAAACCCCGGCCATAAGCCGGGGTTTGCATTTAAAAGTCCGGCATAGCGGGCAACGATGAGGAAATACCTGATGAGACTTCTGCACACCATGCTGCGCGTCGGCGATATGGATAAATCCATCGCGTTCTACACCGAAGTGCTGGGCATGACCCTGCTGCGGCGTAAGGATTATCCGGAAGGGCAGTTCACCCTGGCGTTCGTCGGTTACGGGGATGAAGCGCATAACAGCGTGATTGAGCTGACCCATAACTGGGGGGTGGAGAGTTACGAGCTGGGCAGCGGGTACGGCCATATCGCCTTGGAAGTGGCCGATGTGTACAAG
Source organism: Pseudomonas sp. (assembly GCA_017886405.1). Classification (GTDB taxonomy): domain Bacteria; phylum Pseudomonadota; class Gammaproteobacteria; order Pseudomonadales; family Pseudomonadaceae; genus Aquipseudomonas. Next base: position 2,724 of record JAGGNC010000230.1, read on the forward strand.
GCGTGTGAAGACATTCGCAGCCGTGGCGGCAAGATCACCCGTGAGGCCGGGCCGATGAAGCATGGCAGCAGCATCCTGGCTTTTGTCGAAGATCCGGATGGCTACAAAATTGAGCTGCTGTCACCAAAGCGCACTGACTGATACTTACTGGCGAGCAACAAAAAGACCTGCAGCGTTGCAGGGCTTTTTAGTATGTTGGCTTGCAGGCTGTTCGGGTCTCGCCAATGGGCTGCAGATACTCGACAGGTTTTTACAGTTCAAAGTCGTATTCGGCTAACTGCTTGTGCAGGCGGCGCTCATCCAGGAAGTTGTCGATGATGCGGCGTTTGGTCAGGTTGGTCTTGGCAACCTCGGCAGGTGCTTCCGCGTCATCAGCATCTTCGGCAACAAAGTCCTCGTCGATCTCCAGTTCTTCTTTATCAGCGCTCATGTGTCTCACTCCAGGCTACAAGGGCCATTTGCGCACCTTATAGCGGCAAAACACGGGCGGGTAAAAAAGATTTTTTCAATCGATTCATTGAGTGTCTCAATAGCGGCTCAATCGTCGGCGGTTTTCTGCGTGTATTCGCACAGGTCTTCGATGCGGCAACTGCCGCAGCGCGGCTTACGCGCCTGGCACACATAGCGTCCATGGAGGATCAGCCAGTGGTGTGAATCGAGGAGAAATTGCTTGGGCACGAATTTCATTAGCTTGTTTTCCACCGCCACGACATTTTTGCCAGGGGCGATGCCGGTGCGGTTGCTGACCCGGAAGATATGCGTGTCTACGGCCATGGCCAGTTGCCGAAACGCCGTGTTAAGCACCACGTTGGCGGTCTTGCGACCCACACCCGGCAAGGCTTCAAGCGCCTCACGGGTTTCGGGCACCTGACTGCCATGCCGTTCAATTAGCAAGCGGCAGGTCTCAATCACATTCTTGGCTTTGCTGTTGTAGAGGCCGATGGTCTTGATGTACTCGCTCAGACCCGCCACACCTAGGGCATAAATGGCCTCTGGTGTATTAGCCACCGGATAGAGCTTGGCGGTGGCCTTGTTAACGCTGACATCGGTGGCTTGGGCCGACAGCGTCACCGCAATCAGCAGCTCGAAGGGCGTGCTGTAAGCGAGCTCAGTCTTTGGCTCGGGGTTGTCTTCGTGCAGACGGCGAAAGATTTCCAGGCGCTTGGCCGCGTTCACTCAATCACTCCGGTCACCCGTACGCGGCGACTCTGTACTGGGGTATCGACGTGCTGTGCCTTGGCCCGCTCGGCCAGCACTTCATCCACGCGGTTCTTACAGGCGATCAGTAAGCCAAGCACGATAAACGCACCAGGCGGCAGGATGGCCAGGAGAAAGCCTTTGTACTCAGGAATCAGGGTGAGTTGCCAGTTGGCGGCCATGGGGCCGAACAGCAGGTGCATATTGGCAAACACCGCGCCGGTGCCCAGCAGCTCGCGCAGAATTCCGATCATGACCAGCACTGAACCGAAGCCCAGGCCCATCATCAGGCCGTCGTAGGCGGCGCGGGCCGGGTCATTCTTCGCCGCGAAGCCATCGGCGCGGCCGAGGATCACGCAGTTGGTGGTGATCAGCGGAATAAAGATGCCAAGGATCTGATACAGCTCGTAGGTGAAGGCCTGCACAGCAGTTCAATGCAGGTAGTCAGGGCGGCAATAATCATCACGAAGGCCGGTAGGCGCACTGCGGTATTGACCACGCCACGCACCAGCGACACTAAGGTGTTGGAGCAGATCAGCACCACGGCGCTGGCCAGGGCTAGACCGAGGGCGTTGACGGCCGAGTTGCTGACCCCCAGCAGCGGGCAGAGGCCAAGCAACTGTACCAAGGCCGGGTTGTTCTTCCACAGGCCGTTGAGTGTTATCTCGCGATAGCTGGGACTAGCCATTGGACTTCACCTGGGCTGCGAACAGCTGTTGCTTATGGGCATCGAAATACTGCAGGGCCCTGTGCACGGCTTTGACCACCGCCCGCGGGGTGATTGTAGCCCCGGCAAATTGGTCGAATTCGCCGCGATCTCTTTTTACTGCCCAGCCATCGGCGTCGGGATTGTTCAGCGATTTTCCATTAAAACTGCGAATCCAGGCGCTCTTAGCCAGCTCGATCTTGTCGCCTAATCCCGGCGTTTCTCGGTGGTTGAGTACGCGCACGCCGGCCAGGCGACCATCAGCCCGAATACCGATCAGCAATTCGATGGCGCCGCTGTAACCGTCAGGTGCAGTGGCGCGCAGGATGATCGCGCTGGGTTTGCCGTCTTTCAGGGCAATATAAGCGGCCTGCGGCGACTTGTTGCCGAGCAGCGAGTCGTGCAGCTCAATACTGTTATCGAGCAGGTTATTGTCATAGCTGCCCTGAGGCAGGATCTCACTTAGGGCGCGCACCTGGGATTCGCGTTCGGCGGTGGCGATGCGTTCAGCAGTGGCTTGTTGTAGCAACGCCACCAGGCCTACGGTGGCTATCGCAAAAAGCCCGAGTACCAGGCTGTTTTTCAGCATTGAACGGCTGATTTCAGGCAGGGCCACAGTCATTCTCCCAACTTGAAGCCGCGCGTCGGCTTGCGGTGGCCATAGGTGCGCGGCCGTGTGTAGTAGTCGATGGTGGGGGCCGCCAGGTTCATCAGCAACACGGCGAAGGCGACGCCATCCGGGTAGCCGCCCCAGGCGCGAATCACATAGACCAGTACGCCGACTCCCGCGCCGAAAATCAGCCGGCCGAGGTTGCTGGTCGCGCCGCTGACCGGGTCGGTGACGATAAAGAAGGCCCCCAGCATGGTCGCGCCAGTGAGCAGATGGAACAGCGGCGAGCCATTGGAGCTAGAGCCTGAGCCGTTCCAGAACAGTAGGCTCATCACGGCCAGTGCCGCAAGCATGCCTATGGGCGCATGCCAGGTGAAAAGACGCTTGTGCAGCAGGTACAGGCCCCCCGCGAGGAAGGCCAGGTTGACGGCTTCGCTGCCAGCGCCGCCAAACCGGCCGAAGGCTGGGTTTTGCGCCCAGAGCTCGTCTATGGTCATGCTCTTGTTGACCCTCAGCACATCCAGTGCAGTGGCTTGAGCCCAGCCGTCCGGTAGGGTGGCGATGCCTATAATCTGCTGCAGGCCTTCCAGCATGCCCACCGTGTGTAAAGCCGGCCAATTAGTCATTTCCACCGGGAAAGAGATCAGTACCACCACATAACCGAGCATGGCTGGGTTGAAGGGATTTTGCCCGAGGCCGCCATACAACTGCTTGCCACACACCACGGCAAAACCGACGGCGACCACTGTTAGCCACCAAGGTGAATAGGGCGGCAGGGCCAAGGCGAGCAGCACGGCGGTGACCAATACGCTGTAATCCTTGAGGAAGAAAGCCACCGGGCGCTTGCGCAGGGCCAGGATGGCCGCTTCAAAACCTAAGGCGCAGATGCTGGCCCATAACAGATTGATCAGGGTGCCAGCACCAAACAGCCAGGTCAGGGCGAGAATGCCCGGTATTGTGGCTAGCAATACGTGCTGCATCACCTGCTGGGTGCGGTTGCTGCCCCTGGCGTGGGGCGATGTGATGCGGGGCAGGGCCATTGGCGCTCCGGTTGAACAAGCTGTGAAGGGTAGGTCGGGCCGCACAAGTGAGTCGTCTAGCGGCCTAACCCATCCTGCGATTCTGTTAGCAGTTGCCTGCGTGTTGTTGTAATTGATTTTCGGCGTCTGCCAGGCGTTGGCGTGCGGCGGCCAGGGCTTCGGCTGGGCTGTTTTCGTCACGTTCAAGCTTGCGCAGATCTGCCCGGGCAAAGGCCACTTCGGTTTTTAAGGCGCGTGTGGCTTGGTCAATCGGCTTTTTGTCGGTGCGCACCAATTCAGGCGCGGGCTTATTGGATGCCCCTTCGGCTTGATGCAGCGCTTGTTCGGCGTGGGCCAATGCCTCGCGCAGGCTGTGAAGCGTTGCCTCGTCGCTTTCGGCTTTCTCGGCTTTTTTCAGTTCCGCGCGTTTCATCGCGAGTTCGATCTTGGCTTTTTTCAGCGAATCGGGTGCTTCAGTTTCTTTAACTGACGTGGCGGATGTTTGGGCTTCCAGGCTGGCCAGTCGTTTTTCTGCGGCCTCAAACTGGGCACGCAGGTGCTGCAGTTGGTTTTGCTGCTCGCTGCTGGGTGTTTCTAGTTTTTCCAATTTGCGCACCTGGGCGCGGAGCATGGCGGCGTCTATTTTGGCTTTTTTCAGGGCGCCATCGGCTGCTGCTGGTGGCGTCGCTGCAGTCGGCGGGTTGGCCGCTATGGCCGTATCGAGAGCCTGTTGAGCGGAAGCGGCTGCACTGCGCAGTTCGTCGACCTGGGCCTGTAACTCTGCGCGGGCGTGAGTGGCCAGTTGTTTCTCGGCTTTTTTCAGCGCAACCTGAGCCATGCTGGCTTCGATCTTGAGTTTCTTCTGTGCATCGCTCAGGCCCGCCGGTTTGGCTGCGGATCCATCGTTGCCAGCAGCAGGGGCGGCTTGGGCCTGGGCAGCCTTGGCTTGCGCGGCTTTGGCGGCGCGGGCCTGACGTTCGACTTCCTTTTGCTCATCGGCGCGGCGTAGGCGCTCTTGGCGCAGTTCAAAGCGCTGCTTGGACTGTTCGGCCTTTAGCTGCTTGTGTTCCAGATCGCGAATTTCGCCCTTTGCCGCGCGGTAGTACTGCACCAAGGGGATGCTGGATGGGCAAACATAGGCGCACGCGCCGCACTCGATGCAGTCGAACAGGTTATGTGCCTTGAGCTGCTCGTGCTCCTGACCGATGGCGAAGAAGTGCAGCTGCTGCGGCAGCAGGCTGGCTGGGCAGGCTTCGGCGCATTCGCCACAACGGATGCACGGCATGGCCGGCGGCGGTGGCGGCAGCTCGGCGGTGGTGCTGGCGAGCAGGCAGTTGGTAGTCTTGATCAGCGGCACAGCGAAGTCGGGCAGGGTAAAGCCCATCATCGGGCCACCCATGATCAGGCGGTTGAGCTTGCTTTGATCGAGTCCGGCAAACGCCAGCAGCTCGCCCACGGGGGTGCCCAGCAGCACCTCGACGTTCATCGGTGTTGCCAGTGCCTCGCCGGTGAGGGTGGTGATGCGCGAGATCAGCGGTTTGCCGTGGACTACCGCGTCATGAATGGCCACGCAGGTGCCGACGTTGTGGCAGAGCATGCCGATATCTGCAGGCAGGCCGCCGCTGGGCACTTCTACCCCGGTGAGTATCTGGATCAGCTGTTTCTCACCACCGGAGGGGTATTTGGTTGGAAAAACCTTGAGCTGATAGTTGCCCTCGCTCAGCGCGCTGCGCACCGCGCTGATGGCTTCGGGCTTGTTGTCTTCGATACCGATTAACACCTGATCCGGCTGGATCAGCTGCACCAAAATATCGATCCCCGAGATCATCTCGCTGGCGCGCTCGCGCATCAGCAGGTCGTCGGCGGTAATGTAAGGCTCGCACTCGGTGCCGTTGATGATCAGGGTGTGGATTTTCTGCGTTGGTCTCGCGTTGAGTTTGACTGCCGTGGGGAAGCCTGCACCACCCATGCCGCTAATGCCGGCCTGACGAATCAGCGCAACTAGGGCATCTCTATCCAGCTGGCGGTAGTCCTGGCAGGGGGTTAACGAGCACCATTGCTCCAAGCCGTCGCTATCAATGACGATGGCTGGGGCGAACATGCCGGACACATGTGGGTAAGGCTGCGGGCCAATAAAGCTCACAGTGCCGGAGGTGGGCGCGTGCACCGGTACGCTGACAAAACCATTGGCGTCAGCAATCAGCTGGCCTTTGAGTACGTGCTCGCCCACGGCTACAACGGTTTCGGCGGGAGCGCCGAGATGCTGAGCCAGTGGCAAGGACAGACGTTTGGGTAGCGGCGCTTGCTGGATCGGCGTGCGGTTGGACAGTTCCTTGCGCTCAGCGGGATGAATGCCGCCGGGGATGTCCCAAATCAGCGCGTCAGGGTTGTGCACTGCCGTCATGCCGCGTGCTCCCGGTCACTCACAATTAATTGGCCGGGTGCCAGTGGTTTTTCCCATTTCCAGCTTTGTACGGTGCTGCCAACTTCAAGCATGTCAATGCAGTCCACCGGGCAGGGCTCGACACACAGGTCGCAGCCGGTGCATTCGCTGACGATCACCGTGTGCATTTGCTTGGCCGCGCCGACGATGGCATCCACTGGGCAGGCCTGGATGCATTTGGTACAGCCGATGCACTCGGCTTCGCGGATATAGGCGACCATTTGCGGCTTTTCGCCGTCCACGGCATCCAGCGGTTCGGCTTCTAAATCGAGCAGGTCGGCCAGCGCTTGAATGGTCGACTCGCCGCCGGGTGGACATTTATTGATCTTGTCGCCGCCGGCAATCGCTTCAGCGTAGGGCTTGCAGCCTGGGTAGCCGCACTGGCCGCACTGGGTTTGCGGCAGCAGGGCGTTGATCTGTTCGGCAATCGGGTTGCCTTCGACCTTGAAGCGCACCGCCGCGAAGCCAAGGATGGCGCCGGCTACCAGACACAGTGCGAGCAGCGCCAGAACAGCGATCAGCACCAGGCTCATAGCTTGATCAGCCCGGTAAAGCCCATAAATGCCAAGGACATCAGCCCTGCGGTGATCATGCCAATGGCCGCGCCCTGGAAGGACTTCGGCACGTCGGCAATGGCAATACGTTCACGCATGGCGGCGAACAGCACCAGTACCAGGGAGAAGCCCAGGCCAGCGGCAAAGCCATTGGCGGTGGCGGTGATAAAAGTAAACTCGGCCTTGTTGGCGTTGAGCAGGGCCACGCCCAGCACAATGCAGTTGGTGGTGATCAGCGGCAGGAAGATGCCCAGTACGCGATACAGCAGCGGGCTGGTCTTGTTGACCACCATCTCGGTGAACTGCACCACCACGGCAATCACCAGAATAAAGCTGATGGTGCGCAGGTACTCGATATCCAGCGGCTTAAGCACGTACTGCTGTACCAGATAGCTGCACATGGCGGCCAGGGTCAGTACAAAGGTGGTGGCCAGAGATAGACCAATCGCCGTCTCGATTTTCTTCGAAACGCCCATAAACGGGCACAGGCCAAGGAACTGGACCAACACGAAGTTGTTTACCAGGATGGCGCTGACCATGATCAAGGCGAGTTCGGTCATTGCGGGTTCCATTGATGGACGGGGCAAAGGCCGCAGGAAAGGGTAATCATTATCGGTAAGCTGACTCGGCCATTCAAGCTGGATCAGTTTCCCCGAGGTGTTGGCATAAGGCTAGCGCAGCCAGAGTGCACTAGCTGCGCTCATCCGTTGCAGTGGGTTATTTAACCCGCTGGCCCGGTTGAGCGCCGCTGTCGTGGCTCAGCAGGTAGATTTCCTCGCCACCAGGGCCGGCTGCCAGCACCATGCCCTCGGATACGCCGAACTTCATCTTGCGCGCGGCCAGGTTGGCCACGTACAGAGTCAGGCGGCCTTCCAGTTTGCTTGGGTCCGGGTAGGCGCTCTTGATGCCGCTGAAGACGTTGCGCTTGGCGTCGCCGATATCCAGAGTCAGACGCAGCAGCTTGTCGGCGCCTTCGACGAATTCACATTTTTCGATCAGGGCGATACGCAGGTCGACAGCGGCAAAGGCGTCGAAAGCGATTTCGGCGGCCAGTGGGTCTTTGCTCAGCTCGCCGTTGCCTGTTGCGGCGGGTGCGTCTGCGCTAGCGGCGAGGTCTTCTTTAGAGGCTTCGATCATGGCGTCGATTTTCGCAGGCTCGATACGGGTCAGCAGCGCGCTGAACGGGTTCAATTGATGATTGGCCAGCAGGCTCTGGTGGTCATTCCAGGTCAGCGCCGGCACATTGAGAAAGGCTTCGGCATCCGCAGCCAGTTGAGGCAATACGGGCTTGAGGAAGATCACCAGCTGGCGGAACAGGTTCACGCCCAAGGCGCAAATAGCCTGCACTTCATCCTGCTTGCCTTCGATCTTGTTCAATGACCACGGTGCTTTGTCGGCGATCCAGGCGTTGGCGCGGTCGGCCAGAGCCATGATTTCGCGCATGGCGCGGGCGAAATCGCGACTCTCGTAGGCGTCGGCGATGCTCGGCGCAGCGGCTAGGAAAGCCTCGGTCAGTTCCGGAGCAGCGTTGCCGGCTACCAGCAGGCCATTGTTGCCCTTGTGAATAAAGCCGGCGCAGCGGCTGGCGATGTTGACCACCTTGCCAACCAGATCCGAGTTGACCTTCTGTACGAAGTCTTCGAGGTTGAGGTCGAGGTCGTCTACGCCGCGACCCAGCTTGGCGGCGTAGTAGTAGCGCAGGTATTCCGGGTTCAAATGATCCAGGTAGGTACGCGCCTTGATAAAGGTGCCGCGTGACTTGGACATTTTCTGGCCGTTGACCGTCAAGTAGCCGTGTACGGCGACCGCTGTTGGCTTGCGATAGCCGGCGCCTTCGAGCATGGCCGGCCAGAACAGCGCGTGGAAGTTGACGATGTCCTTACCAATAAAGTGGTACAGCTCGGCCGTGGAATCCTTGCCCCAGAACGCATCGAAGTCGAGGTCAGGGCGCTTGGCGCAAAGGTTCTTAAAACTGGCCATATAGCCGATTGGCGCGTCCAGCCAGACGTAGAAATATTTGCCTGGCTCGTCGGGGATCTCGAAACCAAAGTAGGGGGCGTCGCGGCTGATGTCCCATTCCTGCAGGCCCCCATCGAGCCACTCAGCGATCTTGTTGGCGACAGGTTCCTGCAGCGTTGTTCCTCTTGAGTGGGCACTGCGCGTCCACGCTTTGAGCATCGCCTCGAAATCCGGCAACTTGAAGAAGAAGTGCTTGGAATCGCGCAGTTCAGGTACCGCGCCGGAGATTGCCGAGCGCGGATTCTTCAGCTCGGTGGGCTCATAGGTGGCACCGCACTTCTCGCAGTTGTCGCCGTACTGATCTTCGGCCGCGCACTTGGGGCAGGTGCCCTTGATAAAACGGTCGGCGAGGAACATGCCCTTCTCAGGGTCGAAATACTGGGTCACCGAGCGCGTGGCGATATGCCCGGCATCACGCAGCTTCAGATAGATGGCTGCCGACAGCTCGCGGTTTTCATCGGAGTGGGTCGAATGGAAATTATCGAACGCCACGCTAAAATCGGCGAAATCGGCGGTGTGCTCGGCCTGCACGTTGGCAATCAACTGCTCCGGGGTGATGCCTTCTTTCTCGGCGCGCAGCATGATTGCCGAGCCATGGGCGTCGTCGGCGCAGACGTAGATGGCCTGGTTACCACGCAGCTTCTGGAAACGCACCCACATATCGGTCTGGATGTACTCGAGCATATGGCCGAGGTGGATCGAGC
>JAGGNC010000288.1 GCA_017886405.1 Pseudomonas sp.
AGTGTGCCATCAGCTAATGGCTTAGTGATGGCAATGCTACCACTGGCAAGGTGTTTTACGCGCGCCGTCGATCTACTGGCGCCAGCCTTCTGTCTATGGCGTCACAGATACGCGATTGGCACACCCGGCATTAAGTTTGCTGTTCGCCGCTGAGCAGCGCAGCGCTGCTTGCCTTATAGTACAAGGCAGTTGCGCAACCCTGCTCGCGGGTGTTGGTCGAACGCGAAGTCGCTAGATTTCGCCCCTTCCACGGTGCGATTTGCATACTGGTTCGCTATTTGAGTAAAGAGGACAACGCCATGCTGGATTGGAAGAATCGAACCGCCGCTGCGCCTGCAGGGGCGGCAGGCTCAGCCGACAATACCCCAAACAAATCCTCCGCAAATTGGCTTGTACGCACTGTGGTTGTGCTGGTTGGGCTCGGTCTGCTGCTGGCGCTGATCGTCGGCTGGTACTGGAGCCAGGAGCCTGCACAATTTTCCGTGCAGGAACGTGCCAAAACCACTGCACAGGCCCGCGGTCAAACGCTAGTGAGTGGCTACACCACGGGGGAAACGCTCAAACAAGTCGCCAGTACCTTGCTTAACAAGCCGGGTGGTTACCTGTCCAACGACCTCGCCCCGCCTGGCCTGTGGCTGGATAACATGCCGAGTTGGGAGTTCGGCGTGCTGGTGCAAGTGCGCGATATGGCGCGAGCGATGCGTAAGGACTTTACCCGCTCGCAATCGCAGTCGACCGAAGACCCGGACCTGGCCAAGGCCGAGCCGCGCTTTCACTTCGACAATAAAAGCTGGGCGCTGCCCGCCTCTGAGGCTGAGTACGCTGAAGGCATCAAGTCGCTTGATAGCTATCTGGCCCGTTTATCTGATCCGACCCGCTCTGGCTCGCAGTTCTATCCCCGCGCTGACAACCTGAACAACTGGCTGGGCGATGCCGCCACTCGCTTGGGGTCGCTGTCGCAGCGCCTTTCTGCCAGCGTTGGCAAAGTGCGCCTGAACACTGCAGAGGTCGATCCGGCGATGGCAGACAGTGTCTCCCAGGCGAATTTTGTCGAGGGTGTGAGCTACGAGACGCCTTGGTTGCAGATCGATAACGTGTTTTATGAGGCCCGTGGCCAGGCTTGGGCGCTGGCGCATCTGCTGCGTGCCATTGAAGTGGACTTCGCTGATGTGCTGGCGAAGAAGAACGCCACCGTAAGCGTGCGTCAGATCATCCGTGAGCTGGAAGCCGCCCAGGAGCCCCTGTGGAGTCCGATGATCCTCAACGGCAGCGGCTATGGCCTGCTGGCTAACCACTCGCTGGTGATGGCCAACTATATTTCCCGTGCTAATGCGGGTCTGATTGATCTGCGCCAACTGCTGACGCAAGGCTGACTGATGGCCTGGTCCGACGCTGAGGTGGCGCACCGCGCCGCCTCCGATGCCGAGCTGATTGCCTGGGTCGATGAACAGGACAGTCCACTGGGTGGGGTCTTGCGCAGCGAATTGCGCGAGCGCCATTTGCTCGGGCGAGGCACCTATATCCTGCTGTTCAACAGCGCCGGTTTGTTGTGTGTCCATCGTCGTACTCTAAGCAAGGCGCTGTATCCCGGTTACTGGGATGTGGCAGCCGGCGGCATGGTGCTTGAAAGCGAAAGCTATGCCGAGTCGGCAGCCCGCGAGCTGGCGGAAGAGCTGGGGATCGAGGATGCGCAACTGACGGAGCATGCACATTTTCTTTACGACGCCCCGGAAAGTCGTTTGTGGTGCATGGCCTATTCGGCAGTGTCCGATGCGCCGCTGGTTTTACAGCCAGAAGAGGTACTGGAGGCGCGGTTTATCTCTATTGAAGAGGCGCTTGCAGAGACGCAGCACCTGCCGTATTGCCCCGACTCGCTGGCTGCTCTGCAGCGTTATTTGGCGGCCATTGCATAACCCATTAGGCAGCCACAACCAGGTTCAACCCCTCGCCAGCACTGACTTTGTGCCGGTTATCTGGACGTTTTGTTCGGCATCGCGCACGGCGGCGCCACTCCACCGATTAATGGCGCATCTGTACACTTAGCAGCAGCGTTTTTTGCCGTTACACTGCGCCGCCTTTAAGCCTTGGCTGAGTATCGCCAGGGTGCGCTGCCCCTGCCAGAGTGGGGCTTTGCGGTCGACGCCTTGACCGGTAATCCGTCGATCAGTCGCTATCCTGACCCCTACGAGGAAAAGCCGGTGCTCAAGAAAGCTTCGTCACTTTCCGCCTTGAGCGGTTTGGTGTATTCCACCGACAGCGGCCGGCATTGCCCGGGCTGCAGCCAGCCGCTGGACGTCTGCATCTGCAAACAGACCCAGATCCCCGAGGGCGATGGCATTGCTCGCGTGCGCCGCGAAACCAAGGGCCGTGGCGGCAAAACGGTCACCAGCATCACCGGTGTGCCACTGGCAGAAGAGCCGCTCAAGGAGCTTGTCGCCAAGCTGAAGAAGCGCTGCGGCTGTGGCGGTTCACTTAAAGACGGGGTGGTTGAGATTCAGGGCGATCACGTCGAACTGCTGATTGCTGAGCTGATCAAACACGGCTTCAAGGCCAAGAAGTCCGGCGGCTGAGCGCACTTTTTCTACACATACTCGGCAGTGCCACGGTCAATTGCCGAGTTATTGTCATTTCCAGAGTTTAATCTGTAAGCGCCCTAACCGTTGGCTTCAGGGCTTTTTATCGCTAGCAAGGGAGACTTCGATGTCTGCACGACGCACACGCAAAGATGACGGCAGCCAGTGGACCGTAGCGGACAGCCGCAGCGTCTATGGCATTCGCCATTGGGGCGCGGGTTACTTCGCGATTAATGACCAAGGCCATGTCGAGGTGCGCCCTAATGGTCCACAAAGCCCCCCGATTGATCTCCACGAGCAGCTTGATGAGCTGCGCTCAAGCGGTCTGTCGCTGCCGTTGCTGGTGCGCTTTCCGGGCATCCTGCAAGACCGCGTGCGCCAGCTGACCGGGGCATTCGACGCCAATATCGCGCGTCTCGAGTACCAGAGCCCGTACACCGCGTTGTACCCGATCAAGGTCAACCAGCAGGAAGCGGTGGTGGAGAACATCATCGCCACTAAAAACGTCTCCATCGGCCTGGAAGCCGGCTCCAAGCCGGAGCTGATGGCCGTGCTGGCGCTGGCGCCGAAGGGCGGCACCATCGTCTGCAACGGCTACAAAGACCGTGAATTTATCAAGCTGGCGCTGATGGGGCAGAAACTCGGGCACAACGTGTTTATCGTCATCGAGAAAGAATCCGAGGTGCAGTTGGTGATCGAGGAGGCGGCCGAGCTCAAGGTCGCCCCGCAGATCGGCTTGCGCGTGCGCTTGTCATCGCTGGCGTCCTCCAAGTGGGCCGACACCGGCGGCGAGAAGTCCAAGTTCGGTCTGTCGGCGGCGCAGTTGCTGTCGGTGGTTGAGCGTTTCCGCGCAGCCGGGCTGGATCAGGGTATTCGCCTGCTGCACTTCCACATGGGCTCGCAAATCGCCAACCTGGCCGACTACCAGCACGGCTTTAAAGAGGCCATTCGCTATTACGGCGAGCTGCGCGGCCTTGGGCTTCCAGTTGACCATATCGACGTCGGCGGCGGCCTCGGCGTGGACTACGACGGCACTCATTCGCGCAACGCCAGCTCGATCAATTACGACATGGATGACTACGCCGGCGTGGTGGTCGGCATGCTCAAAGAATTCTGCGATGCCCAGGAACTGCCGCATCCACATATCTTCTCGGAAAGTGGCCGCTCGCTGACCGCACACCACGCCATGCTGGTGGTGCAGGTCACCGATGTGGAAAAACACAACGACGAAATCCCCAAGATCGAGGACGTTACCAGTCTGCCGGAAACCGTGCGTTATCTGGTTGAGCTGCTTGGCCCGACCGATCTCGAGATGGTCACCGAGACTTACTGGCGCGCCACGCACTACATGAGCGATGTGGCCACCCAGTACGCCGATGGCAAGCTCAGCCTGACCGAGAAGGCCCTCGGCGAGCAGTGCTACTTCGCCGTGTGCCGGCGCCTGCACAACTCGCTGAAAGCCCGTCAGCGTTCCCATCGTCAGGTGCTTGATGAGCTCAATGACAAGTTGGCCGACAAGTACATCTGCAACTTCTCGGTGTTCCAGAGCCTGCCGGACACCTGGGCCATCGGCCAGGTGCTGCCGATTCTACCGCTCAACCGCCTCGACGAAGAGCCGATGCGCCGTGCGGTGCTGCAGGATCTGACCTGCGACTCCGATGGCAAGATCCGCCAATACGTCGACGAACAGAGCATCGAGACCAGCCTGCCGGTGCACGAAGTGCGCGAAGGTGAGGATTATTTGCTGGGGATATTCCTGGTCGGTGCCTATCAGGAAATTCTTGGCGACATGCATAACCTGTTCGGTGACACCGATTCGGTGAATATCTACCAGAACGAGGATGGCAGTGTTTATCACGCCGGTATTGAAACCCACGACACCATCGAGGACATGCTGCGCTACGTGCACCTGTCGCCGGAAGAGTTGATGACCCACTACCGCGACAAGGTGGCCAGCGCCAAGATCACCCCGCGTGAGCGTACTCAGTACCTCGATGCCTTGCGTCTGGGCCTGACCCGCTCGTCTTACTTGTCGTAATGCCGACTGGCTGCATACAAAAGACCCTGCAGCGCAGGGTCTTTTATTATGTACAGCGTTGCCTTAGCGCCGTTGACGGGCTCGCGCTGTAAGCTGTCTCGAGTTAGCAACGCGATAGGTTGTTAGTCACATAAATAGGCCGCCACCAGGGTTTTACGCCTGCATTTATGGCTTCGTTTGCTCGCCCAGTGCTGCTGAGGGTGGGCGCTTGGCACGGATTGACGTATAACGGGCGGCAGAGTCGACTTGGGCAACACAGGACCCCTAATTAAAGCTGATGAAGACGCCAAAACGTATTGAACCCCTGGTCGAGGCCGGGTTGGTCGATGAAGTGGTACGTCCACTGATGAGCGGTAAAGAAGCCGCTGTCTATGTGGTGCGCTGTGGTGATGAACTGCGCTGCGCCAAGGTCTACAAGGAGGCCAACAAACGCAGTTTTCGCCAGGCCGCTGAATACCAAGAAGGCCGTAAGGTGCGTAACAGCCGTGACGCACGGGCTATGGCCAAGGGCTCTAAGTACGGCCGCAAGGGTCAGGAAGACGCCTGGCAGAATGCCGAAGTGGCCGCCTTGTTCCGCCTGGCTAACGCCGGCGTGCGGGTACCTAAGCCGTATGACTTCCTTGAAGGCGTGCTGCTGATGGAGTTGGTCAACGACGGTGAAGGCGGTGTGGCGCCGCGCCTCAATGATGTTGACCTGCACCCGGATGATGCCCGCGAGTTCCATGCCTTTATGATTCAGGAAGTGGTGAAAATGCTCTGCGCCGGCTTGGTGCATGGCGACCTTTCCGAGTTCAACGTGCTGCTTGGCCCCGAAGGCCCAGTGATTATCGACCTGCCGCAAGCAGTAGACGCCGCCGGTAATAACCACGCGTTCAAGATGCTTGAGCGTGATGTCGGTAATATGTCTGCATACTTTGGTCAGTTCGCCCCGGAACTGCGCTTTACCAAATACGCCAAAGAAATGTGGGCGTTGTTTGAAGTGGGCGAGCTAACCCCGGAGACTCCGCTGACTGGCGAGTTTGATGACCCCGAAGAAGACGCCGACATCGACGCGGTGATGCGCGAAATCAAGGCTGCACTGGCCGACGAAGAGCGCCGTCAGGCATTGCTTAACGCCGAAGATGCACCCAAAGGTGAAGAGCCGCCGCCGCCCTGGGCGCAGTAGGTAGTGCCGTTGAGAAAGTAGTGCCGTTGAGAAAAATGCCGCTGACCTGACCAGGTCAGCGGCATTTTTTATGTCCGTTGTCCATGCCAGCCAACGTTCAGCCTGTAGGGTGGATGTCGTTCCACCCATCCACCACCCCGCACCCAGTGGTGGATGAAATAAGCGTCATCCACCCTACGGCTACAGGCGCGTGGCCTTGAAGGTATCGCAGCGGCCAACATCACCGCCCTCGAAGCCAGTTTTGAACCAGCGCACGCGTTGCGCCGAGGTGCCGTGGGTGAAGGAGTCCGGCACCACCTGGCCACGGGCCTGCTTTTGTAAGCGGTCATCGCCGATGGCGTTGGCAGCGTTTAGCGCTTCTTCAATATCGCCAGGTTCCAGCCAGTCATGCCGGCGCTGGCCATGGTAGGCCCAAACGCCTGCCAGACAATCGGCCTGCAATTCCTGACGTACCAGTAAACCGCCAGCGCCCTCCACCCGCTCGCCTCGTTGGCGGGCGGCGTTGACCTTGGCCGAGACACCCAGCAGGGTCTGCACGTGGTGGCCGACCTCGTGGGCAATCACATAGGCCTGGGCAAAGTCACCGGCGGCGCCAAAGCGCTGCTCCAGCTCGCGGAAGAATGCCAGGTCGATATACACCCGTTGATCACCCGGACAGTAAAACGGCCCGACCGCCGCGTTGGCAAAGCCACAGGCAGAATTCACCCCGCCGCTAAACAACACCAGCGTTGGGTCGCGGTACTGTTGATTGGCGCCCTGAAAGATTTCCCGCCAGGTGTCTTCGGTGTCGCCCAGCACGGCGCGAACGAACGCTGACTGCTCATCATTGTTTGCCGGCGTTGAGCGTTGCGGCGCGCTGACCGAACCACCCTGCATGGCTTGGCCGGCCAGTTGGCCGAGGATCTGCATCGGGTCCTGGCCGCTGAGCAGGCCGACGACCACCACGATGGCCACGCCAGCGAGGGTCAACCCCTTACCGACGCCCATGCGCCGACCGCCGCTGCCGCGCGCGTCCACGACGTTGTCACTGCGTCTGCCGCGTTTCCAGCGCATCGTTGTCGTCCTGTCATAAGAGGCGAGGTGGCGTGTTGGCCCGGTTAGCCGAGCCTCAGTTGGCCGGGTATTCGCTGATGACCTGTTCCGCACCCTGCTTATCCAAGCCAATCACCTGGTAGGCATCGCGTACATTGCCAGACTCCATGCCCGGTGAGCCGGTGGGCATACCCGGTACGGCGGCGCCGAGCAGGTTCGGTTGTTGGCGCAGTTTGAGGATGTCGGCGGCGGGCACATGGCCCTCGACAAACTGGCCGTTGATCACGCCGGTGTGGCAGGACGCCAAACGTGGCGGCACCCCCAGGCGTTGTTTAACGGCGCTCATATCGGTTTCGACATGGTCGATGACGCTAAAGCCATTGTCCTGCAGGTGGCTGATCCAGGCTTTGCAGCAGCCGCAATTAGCATCGCGGTGCACATCGATGGTCAGGGGTTCGGCGGCAACAGTCAGGCTGCTGATAAACAGCCCGGCGAGAATAAGCAGCTGGCGCATAGGGTGACTCCTGGCAGGTGAAAGTCTGAGCATAACGCCCGGCGGCCTGAGGCAACCACCGGCAATTTCCGAAACACGCGAATGGGGCTTATGCTGCGTGCTCGATTTACAGGCTCTCGATTTCCACGATAAGGATGCTGTCCATGCTGTTTGCACGCGTAGTTTTGCTGATTCAACTGCTGGCGCTGGCCGGCTTGGGTCTGGCCTATTTCGTCAATCCACATGAAATGGCCAACCTCAGTGGCATGTTGCTGATGTCAGCGGCGGCGGCAACCGATGTTCGCGCGTTTTACGGCGGTTTGCAGATTGGTTTAGCGGCGTTTATCGGCTTGTCATTAAGCCGGCTGGACCTGATGCGCGCCGCATTAACTTTGCTGGTACTGCTTTACAGCTCGCTGGCGCTGGCGCGTGTCGGTGGCCTATGGCTCGACGGCGGCGCGCAGCAGACCTTCAATCTTTACGCGCTGCTGCTAGAAGTGGTGTCCATGGCGCTGTGTTTCTGGGCGTTGCGCGGCTTACCGCGCCATACAGGTTAACGGCGCTCCAGCAGTACGCCCGATTCCATATGGTGGGTGTAGGGGAATTGGTCGAACAGCGCGCAGCGCGTCACTTTATGGGTGTCGCTGAGCTGGGCGATGTTGGCGGCCAGGGTTTCCGGGTTGCAGGAGATGTACAGAATGCGCTCGAAGCGCCGGGTCAGCTCGCAAGTGTCTGGGTCCATGCCGGCGCGGGGCGGGTCGACGAATACGCAGCCAAAGTCATAGCTTTTCAGGTCGATGCCGGCCAGGCGGCGGAACGGGCGCACTTCATTCAGGGCTTCGGTCAGCTCTTCGGCGGACAATCGCACCAAGGTGATGTTGTCTACGCCGTTGTCGGCCAGATTGGCCAGCGCGGCATTGACCGAGCTCTTGCTGATTTCGGTGGCTAATACTTTGCGCACGCGGGTGGCCAGGGGCAGGGTGAAGTTGCCGTTGCCGCAATACAGCTCCAGCAAGTCGTCTTGGCGTTCGCCAAGCGCCTCAAAGGCCCACGTCAGCATCTTCTGGTTCACCTCGCCGTTGGGCTGGGTGAAGGCGCCTTCTGGCTGGCGATAGCTGAAGGGGCGGCCGGCGACGTTGAGCTTTTCCTCGACATAATCCTTGCCGATAACGATGCGCTTGCCTTTGGAGCGACCGATGATGCTCACCTGCAACTCAGCGGCGAGTTGTTCGGCGGCCGCTTGCCAGGCGTCATCCAGCGGGCGGTGGTAGCACAGGGTGATCAGCGCATCGCCGGCCAGGGTGGTGAGGAACTCGACCTGAAACAGCTTAAAACTCAGGGCGCTGCTGGCTTGCCATGCCGCTTTCAGGCGTGGCATTAGCGCGTTGATCTGCACACTGGCGATGGGGAAGTCTTCAAAGAAGATCGGCGTGCGTTTATCACCGGCCTCGAACATGGCGTAGTGACTGTCGTCACCCTCACGCCACAGGCGGAACTCGGCG
Source organism: Pseudomonas sp. (assembly GCA_017886405.1). Taxonomy (GTDB): domain Bacteria; phylum Pseudomonadota; class Gammaproteobacteria; order Pseudomonadales; family Pseudomonadaceae; genus Aquipseudomonas. The sequence continues at coordinate 8,804 of JAGGNC010000288.1, forward strand.
CGCAGACGGTAGTGCTCGCGGGGGGACTCGAACACCTCGGGGGCTGGGGCGTCGAAGGGTGCTAGCAGCTCGATCAGGCGCTGCTGCTTTTCAGCCAGTTGGGCGGCGTAGCGAGTGGGATCGAACGGGGAACGGCTCATATGTGACTCGGAAAGTGAAAAAACTGCAGCCGTAGGCTGGGTTAGCGGCGCGTCTACGACAGCGTCAGTCGATGCGCAATTCGAGCGCCGCGTAACCCGGCGCATCTGGGGTGACCTGGATATATGGTGGGTTACGGCGCGTCAATATTCGCTGTGTTGCCATATATCGTCTACGCACCTAACCCATATATGGATCTTTACGCAAACCAGCCCAACTTGATCACGAACAACAGCGACAGTATCACCAGCGCCGGGTTGAGGTCGCGCCAGCGGCCGGCCAGCAGTTTGATCAGGGTCCAGGCGATAAAGCCGAAGGCAATGCCGTTGGCAATCGAGAAGGTCAGCGGCATGGCCAGGGCGGCGATAACCACCGGAGCGGCGACGCTCAGGTCGTCCCAATCGATCTGCGCCAGGCTGCTCATCATCAGCACGGCCACGAACAGCAGCGCCGGGGCCGTGGCGAAGGCCGGCACAGAACCCGCCAGCGGCGCGAAGAACAGACTCAGCAGAAACAGCGCCGCAACCACGCAAGCGGTTAGCCCCGTCCGCCCGCCGGCGCTAATGCCAGCGGCGGATTCGATGTAGCTGGTGGTGGTCGAGGTGCCGAGTGCGGCGCCGGCCATGGTCGCGGTGCTGTCGGCCAGCAGGGCGCGGCCCAGCTTGGGCATTTTGCCGTCTTGGTCGAGCAGGTTGGCTTTCTGCGCGACGCCGACCAGGGTGCCGGAGGTGTCGAACAGGTCAACGAAGAGGAAGGCGAAGATCACGCTGAGCAGGCCGATATCCAGGGCGCCCATGATGTCTAACTGCATCAGCGTCGGGGCCAGCGCCGGCGGCATCGAGACCACGCCGTTGAGCTGCGACAGGCCGAACAGGATCGACAGGCCGGTAACCAGCAAAATGCCGATCATCACCGCGCCGGTCACGCGGCGGTAGGCCAGCGCAGCGATGACGAAGAAGCCCAGGCAGGCCAGTAGTGGGCCGCCCTTGGACAGATCACCGAGGCCAACCAAGGTCGCCGGGTTATCCACCACGATGCCGGCATTCTTCAGCGCAATGATCGCCAGGAACAGGCCAATACCCGCAGCAATACCGGCGCGCAATGCCATGGGAATGCTGTTGATGATCCACTCGCGAATTTTGAAGATCGACAGCAGAAAGAAGATCACACCGGAGAGGAATACCGCGCCCAGTGCCACCTGCCAGGTGTGCTCCATGGTCAGCACCACGGTGTAGGTGAAGAAGGCGTTGAGGCCCATGCCGGGTGCCAACGCAATCGGGTAGTTAGCGACCAGGCCCATGATGGCTGAGCCGATAGCCGCTGCTAGGCAGGTGGCAACAAACACCGCGCCTTTGTCCATGCCGGTTTCGGCGAGCATGTTGGGGTTGACGAAGAGGATGTAGGCCATCGTCAAAAAGGTGGTCAGGCCCGCCAGAATCTCGGTGCGCACCGTGGTGTTGTGGGCCTTGAGTTGGAACAGTCTTTCCAGCATGCGGAGCTCCCCGTAACGGCTTTTTGCGTGGTGTTTATGCAAACCGAAAGCAAAGCACATCCACCAGGGGTGCATGTTTTTGCTGGCGATCTGGAAAAAGTCGCGCATCATATCAGCTCGTCTGGGCGCGGTGAATTTATGGCCGGCCAGACAGTTTCCGTGCCGCCTTGATAAGGAAAATAAGATGACTGCGCGAGCCCTTATAACCGTTGCCGATGGTGTCGAAGACCTCGAATGCGTCACCCTGATTGACGTGCTGCGGCGTGCCGAGATCGAAGTGGTGGTGGCCAGCATCGAACGCCGACGCATGATCACCTGTGCCCGCGGTACGCGCATGATTGCCGACACGATGCTGGTCGATGTGCTGGCTCAGCCCTTCGACCTGATCGTGCTGCCTGGTGGCATGCCGGGTGCGCAGCATCTGGCTGACCATGAGCCACTGGCTGAACGGGTGCGCGAACAGGCCAAGGCCGGCAAGCTGTTTGCGGCCATCTGCGCCGCTGCGGCGCTGGCGCTGCAGCACTATGGCGTGCTCAGGCAGCGACGTATGACCTGCTATCCGGCCTATAGCGACCGCTTGAGCGGTTGTGTGTTTGTCGATCAGCCGGTGGTGGTCGATGGCAACTGCATTACCAGTCAGGGCCCCGGCACCGCGTTGGAGTTCGCCCTGACTCTGGTCGAGCAACTGGCAGGCAAAGCCACGCGCAAGGAAGTTGCCGAGGCCATGCTGGTTGGCCATTAAAGGTCTGCTGGCCACTCAAGTGAGCAGGGCCTATGTCGATAACAATACCCAAATGTCGTCGACCGTAGAGAATGTGGCCAGAACGCCCAGGCCAGTGCCGAGCAGACCCGCGCTGCCAATAAGCAGTCGGCGTAAGCGCTGGATATCGTCAATGCGACCATTAGTGATGTTCAGCAACTGGCCGCAGCAGTCGGTCGTGCAGCTGACGTGATGCAAGCGTTAGAGGGTAATACGCAGGAGATTGGCGGGGTACTCGATGTAATCCGCACTATTGCCGAGCAAACCAATCTATGAACACTCAATGCGGCGATTGAGGCTGCCCGTGCCGGTGAGCAGGGGCTTGGTTTTGCTGGGGTAGCGGATGAAGGGCGCACCGTGGCTAAGGAAAACGCCGCGTTGCCCGATGGCATCGTTGCACGCTTCAAGCGCTAGTTGCGAAGCGTCGCCAAGCTGACGCAACGGCAAAACCGCGCTGGCAGCGCCTCGGCTGGTTAGTAGTGATCTGGACTGGCAGCGTGCTGATCCTTGGCGCGGTGTCTTACCTGCTGCGCCTGTTTATGCAGGCGGCGGGAATGGGCACACCGTAAAGGTGAACGTTTTCGTAGGGTGGATGACGCTTTTTCATCCACCGTGCCGACGCCATGGTGGATCGGTGAAGCGTGATCCACCCTACATTTTGGGCGCGGTGTCTTATTTGCTGCGCCTGTTTATGCAAGCTGCTGGGATGGGTACACCGTAAAGGCGAACGTTTTTGTAGGGTGGATGCCGCCTTTTCATCCACCGTGTC
>JAGGNC010000022.1 GCA_017886405.1 Pseudomonas sp.
GCACTAGCAGCCCTTCTTCACATTGGTTGCATTATCTGCGGTGCGGCTGGGTAGCGTTTTTTCGGTGCAGGTGAGCACATGGCCAAGCCAGCCGACGCTGGGTAGCATTATCCCGACCCTCATCACAGCCAGCATTACGGCCATACTTATGCTTTGGGCGCGGTATGCTCTTTCTGCTGCGGGCGTCATCTCCAGGCTTGCACATGTTCGTCTTGTTCTTATTGGCATTAGGCGCATTTACCTGCTTCGTGGGTTAATAGGCCTCGCGTTTGCTGTGACTGCACCCGGTGATCGTGGGGCCGCATTCTGGTTCTGGCGCTCTGCAATTTGCCTGGGCATTGGCACGCTGTATCTTGTCGGGACATCACAAGCCTGGTCACCGCTATCAAGGCATGCCGCTTAATAATTCATCGCTGCGCCGGGGCCCGATCTGACTCAAGGCCAAAACGGACGCTGCAGAGCATTTATCAGCACCAGGCTAGCCTCTTTTATGGGCCCGGTGGCAGCCCCAGATTAATCAGTACGAGTGAGGTGTAGGGTGGTGCAGTCTGAGAGTGAGTTATCACGGGTGATTGAGATGGCTTGGGAGGATCGCACGCCGTTTGAGGCCATTGAATTGCAGTTCGGCTTGGACGAAACCCAGGTTATCGCGTTAATGAGAAGAAGCCTTAAACCCAGTAGCTTTCGGATGTGGCGCAAGCGGGTCAGTGGTCGGCAGACTAAGCATCTGCAGTTACGCGACCCACAGGTTGGCCGGGCTTACTGTCCCACACAATACAAACACCGCTAAGCGTCAGCGTGAGCTACCGGGGCATCGCTCACGGCGAAACGCGCTGCGCTTGTTCGTTGATGCATAACGCACAAGGGCCGCTATTGCGGCCCTTGTGCGTTTACAGCGCAGTGCGCTCAGGCATGCACCTGAGAGGGGTCACGGCGGCTGTCAGGGCCACTTTTCTGGTGAGCTCCGGTGGTTTCATCCATGGCTTCCTGCAGCGCTTTCTTGCGCGTTTCTTCGGCGCGGTGGACGATAAACCAGACAAGAAAGGTGACTAACGACACCGCCAGCAAAATCAAGCTGGCCACGGCGTTGATTTCTGGCTTCACGCCCAGACGCACGGCGGAGAAGATCTCCATCGGTAATGTGGTCGAACCTGGCCCGGAAACGAAGCTGGCGAGTACCAAGTCATCGAGCGACAGCGCGAAAGACATCATGGCGCCGGCTGCCAGGGACGGTGCGATCATCGGAATGGTGATCAGAAAGAACACCTTCCACGGTTTGGCTCCGAGGTCCATCGCTGCCTCTTCGATGGACAGGTCCAGCTCACGCAGACGGGACGACACCACTACTGCCACATAGGCAGAACAGAAGGTGGTGTGGGCGATCCAGATGGTCAGAATGCCGCGCTCAGCCGGCCAGCCGATGAGCTGGGCCATCGCCACGAATAGCAACAGCAACGACAGACCCGTGATCACCTCAGGCATCACCAGCGGTGCGGTGACCAGGCCACCGAACAGCGTGCGACCCTTAAAGCGGGTGACGCGGGTCAGCACGAAGGCGGCCATGGTGCCCAGCGCGACGGCAGCAATCGCGGTGTAGCAGGCGATTTCTAGCGAGCGCATCACCGCACTCATCAGCTGGGTGTTGTCGAGCAAGCCAACGTACCACTTCACCGACCACCCACCCCATACCGTTACCAGGCGCGAGGCGTTGAACGAGTAGATGACCAGGATCAGCATCGGCAGGTAGATAAAGACCAGACCAGCCCACAGCATGAAATTGGAGAAACTGAAACGCTTCATGGTCGCCCCTCCATTTCTTTCGCTCGGCTCTGGGTTGGAAGCCGGTTAAACACATGGATCGGGGCTATGCATGGGAACTGCTTCATGGCCGGCCCTCCATCTCTTTCGCTTGGTTCCGGTTAAACAAGATGATGGGCACAATCAGGATCGCCAGCATGACCACAGCCAGGGCAGACGCTACCGGCCAGTCGCGGTTGTTGAAGAACTCCTGCCACAGCACCTTGCCGATCATTAGGGTTTCCGGGCCACCGAGCAGCTCAGGAATCACGAACTCACCCACTACCGGGATAAACACCAGCATGCAGCCGGCGATGATGCCGTTCTTGGCCAGCGGCACGGTGATTTTCCAAAAGCTGTTGTAGGTGCTAGAACCCAAATCCGCTGCAGCTTCCAGCAAGCTCTGGTCGTGTTTAACCAGGTTAGCGAACAACGGCAACACCATAAACGGCAGGTACGAATAGACAATACCGATGTACACCGCGATGTTGGTATTGAGTATCTGCAGCGGATCGCTAATTACCCCCAGCCACATCAAGAAGCTATTGAGCAGACCGTTGTTACTGAGAATACCCATCCAGGCATACACGCGGATCAAAATCGCCGTCCAGGTCGGCATCATGATCAGCAGCAGCAACACCATCTGCTTGGCCTTATCGGCACGGGCGATGGCGTAGGCCATGGGAAAGCCGATCAACAGACAGAGCAGCATGCTAATGGCTGCAATTTGCAGCGAGCTCAAGTACGCCGCCAGGTAGAGCGAGTCTTGACTGAGGAAGATGTAGTTACCGAAGTTGATGATCAGGTTGAAGGTGTTATCCGCCCAGCTGAACACCTCGGTATACGGTGGGATGGCGATGTCGGCTTCGGCAAAGCTGATTTTCATCACAATGATGAACGGCAACAGGAAGAACATGAAAAGCCAAAGGAACGGCACCCCGATTACCAGGTGCCGGCCCTTAGGCATACGGCGGCTGATGCTTCGGCTGATATTCATGAGCGTAAGGCCACCCCGCTGTCATCCTCCCACCAGACGTACACTTCGTCGTCCCACGTAGGTCGTGCGCCACGCCGTTCGGCATTGGCCACAAATGACTGAACAATCTTGCCGCTCGGGAGCTGAACATAAAACACCGAGTGACCGCCTAGGTAGGCAATATCGTGAACGGTGCCACGCGACCAGTTGTGTTCGAAGGATGGCTGTTCGGTGGTGACCAGCAGTTTTTCCGGGCGGATGGCGTAGGTGATGCTCTTGTCCTGCACCGAGGTGCTCACGCCGTGGCCAACGTAGATGTTGCGCTCCAGGTCGGGGCTGTCGATCAGGGCATAGTCTTCCATGTCCTCAACCACTTTGCCGTCGAACAGGTTGACGTTGCCGATGAACTCGCAGACCAGGCGACTGGTCGGCGTCTCGTAAATATCCACCGGGCTACCGATCTGAGCAATCCAGCCTAGGTGCATGATGGCGATGCGCCGGGCCATGGTCATGGCCTCTTCCTGGTCGTGGGTCACCATCACGCAGGTTACGCCGACGCGCTCGATGATCTCGACAAGCTCGAGCTGCATCTGCGAGCGCAACTTCTTGTCCAACGCACCCATAGGTTCGTCGAGTAGCAGCAATTTAGGGCTCTTGGCTAAGGAGCGGGCCAGGGCAACGCGCTGACGCTGGCCACCGGAAAGCTGGTGCGGCTTGCGCTTGCCGTACTGACTCATCTGCACCAGTTTAAGCATTTCGTCGACGCGAGCGTTAATGTCCGCCTTGGACATTTTGTCCTGCTTAAGGCCAAAGGCGATGTTTTCAGCCACGCTCATGTGCGGGAAAAGTGCGTAGGACTGGAACATCATGTTGATCGGTCGCTCATAGGGCGGCAGATCGGTGATGTCTTCACCATCGAGGTAGATGCGCCCTTCGGTAGGCCGCTCGAACCCAGCCAACATGCGCAGCAGCGTCGACTTACCAGAGCCGGAGCCACCGAGCAGGGCAAATATCTCGCCCTTGTTGATCTCCAGGGAAACATCGTCAACGGCCAGAGTTTCATCAAACTTCTTCGACACACGCTCGATCTTGACCAGCACCTCTTTCGGTTGCTGATCGCCCTCGAGAACCTTTTTATAGGCACTGGAAGCAACTGCCATTCCCAACACTCCCGCAAAAGTAGCGCCCGACCACACTGGTCGGGCGGTAGTAAGTTATTGGCCCGACTTGATCTTGGTCCAGCTTCGGGTCATCAAGCGCTGCACCTTGATCGGGTATTCTGCCGAGATAAAGAGCTTATCGAGCACATCCTGAGGTGGGTACACCGATTCGTTATTACGTAGTTCCTGATCCATCAACTCGCCCGCCTTGGGGTTAGGGTTGGCATAGCCGACGTAATCGCTGACGCTGGCAATAGTGGCCGGGTCCAGCAGAAAATTGATGAAGGCATGCGCTTCTTTCGGGTTACTGGCATCGGCGGGAATAGCCATCATGTCGAACCACAGGTTGGCGCCTTCCTTAGGGATGCTGTAGGCAATCTCGATGCCCTTACCCGCCTCTTCAGCGCGGTCGGCAGCTTGCAAAATGTCACCGGAGAAACCCACGGCGACACAGATGTTGCCGTTGGCCAGATCGCCAATGTATTTGGAGCTGTGGAAGTAGCGCACATAGGGCCGCACCGCCAGCAGTTTGGCTTCGGCCTTGGCGAAGTCGTCAGGGCTGCGGGTGTTGGGGTCGAGGCCCATGTAATTGAGTACGCTGGGGATCATCTCGTCGGCAGAATCAAGAAAGCTGACGCCGCAGGCGGCGAGCTTTCTCATGTTCTCCGGCTCATAGACCATCGCCCAGGAGTCGATGGTGTCGACGCCGAGCACTTCTTTGACCTTGGCTACGTTGTAGCCAATGCCGCTGGTACCCCAGAGGTAGGGCACGGAATACTGGTTACCGGGATCGTTGACTTGCAACTGCTTGAGCAACAGCGGGTCGAGGTTGTCCCAGTTCGGCAGCTGAGAACGGTCGAGCTTCTGGAACGCCCCCGCTTTAATCTGCTTACCGAGGAAATGATTGGATGGCACGACGATGTCATAGCCGGAACGGCCCGCCAGCAGTTTGCCTTCCAGGGTTTCGTTACTGTCGAAGACGTCATACAGGGCTTTGATACCCGTTGCCTTCTGGAAATCGGCCAGCGTGCTTTCGCCGATGTAGTCAGACCAGTTGTAGATCTTGACTACAGACTCGTCGGCTTGCACGACAGAGGCGCTGACGGCGGCGGCCAATAGACCGGCGAGAAGATGAGTGCGACGCATAGGAGCTTCCTTATTGTTGTGGGTAAATGCGGCGGGGTAAGCCGCCGCATACCGATAGGGCTATGGCTGTGGCATCAACGACCTGATTTGATCGTGGTCCAGCTGCGCGTCATGGTGCGCTGTACGTTGGAGGGTAGGTCTGGGAAGGTGTAGATCTTGGCCATGGTTTCGGCATCCGGGTAGACACCCGGGTCGTTGCGCAATACGTCATCCACCAGCGGCGTGGCGGCGGCGTTGCCATTCGGGAACTGCACGAAGTTAGAGATGCTGGCAATAACCTCTGGCTTCATCAGGTAGTTGAGGAATATGTGCGCTTCTTCGACGTTCTTCGCATCCGCCGGGATCGCCAACATATCGAAGAAGCTGCCCGCGCCTTCTTTGGGGATGCTGTAGCTGATGTTCACGCCATTTTTGGCTTCTTCCGCACGGGACTTGGACTGGTACAGATCACCCGAGTAGCCGATGGCCACGCAGATGTTGCCGTTGGCCAGGTCGCCAATGTACTTAGAGCTGTGGAAGTAGGAGATCGACGGACGGATTTTCAGGAACAGCGCTTCAGCTTGCTTTAACTCGGCTTTGTCGGTGCTGCCCGGCTTGAAGCCTAGGTAGTTAAGAGCCGCCGGGAGGATCTCGGTCGGCGAATCAAGGAAGGTCACACCACAGCCTTTGAGCTTGGCGACGGTTTCCGGATTAAAGACCAAGTCCCAAGAGTTGACCGGGGCGTCGTCACCCAATGCTTGTTTTACCTTATCGACGTTGTAACCAATGCCAATGGTGCCCCACAGGTAGGGGAAGGCATACTGGTTATCCGGGTCGCTGACGCTTACAGCGCTCAGCAGCGAGGTGTCGAGATTCTTCCAGTTCGGCAGTTTGGACCGGTCCAGCGGCTGGTAAACCTTGGCTTTGATCTGCTTGGCCAGGAAGTTGTTAGACGGCACCACAATGTCGTACCCAGAGCTGCCAGCCAGCAGCTTAGCCTCCAAGGTTTCGTTACTGTCGAAGACGTCATAGATAACCTTGATACCGGTTTCTTTCTGGAAGTTGTCCAGCGTGTCTTCTGCGATGTAGTCGGACCAGTTGTAAACGTGGAGGACTTTTTCATCCGCCTGCGCGGCACTCACCACAGCCCCAGCAAGGGACAACGCGAGAAGGGTTTTGCCGAATGTTTTCATGCGTACAGCTCCTGTTTGTTGTAGTCGTTTGCGCAAGGTACGCAGCCGTTTGCAACACCTTGCGGTGAGTCTGACCTAAGCCTTGTGCAGCCTGGCAAGGTCAGTACTCTGTTGAAAAATTTCAGGCACAAACACCTGAAAATAAAGACTAGTTAACCTTAACTAAGCATCTCTGCAGCAGCCAGGTCGAAACATTTACGGGCCTTATCAAGCCATTCTTCACCTTACGCACCGCTGATCACCAGCGGCATTGAAATGATCGCGGTACCCCCCGCGGCGCGCATGATCAGACAGTAATTAAAGCAGTGAATACGGCAAATCATGCCAATGCCGCTCAGTTCAAGGTCCAGTGGATGGTTCGCCAGCTCACATAAATACTTTTGCAAGTACGATGCCGTTTCTGCGTTGATCCGTTAAAAATTCATTTTCCGCGCAAAATGCGCACTGCAATCCAAGAAAATTCTTTACGGTGGCTCGCACAGGAAATACCTCCGCCAGCCGCCTGAGTGTTAAACCGACAGCAGCAGGAACTCACGCTCCCAGGAACTGATCACCCGCTTGAAGTTCTCGTGCTCGGCCCGCTTGACCGCCACATAGCCACGCATGAATTTCTCACCAAGATACTGTTCGGCGGCCTTGCAGGCTTCCATGCGTTCCAGCGCATGTTCGATGGTGATTGGTAGGCGCAGGTTGCGTCGCTCATAGCCACGGCCTTTGACCGGGACGCTGGGCTGCAGACTTTCGACCATGCCCATGTAACCGCACAGCAAAGAAGCCGCGAGCACTAAATATGGGTTGGCGTCGGCACCGGCCAAGCGGTTTTCCACGCGGCGGTTCTGCGGCGTAGCTTCCGGCACACGCAGGCCCACGGTGCGGTTTTCTTCGCCCCACTCGACGTTCACTGGTGCAGAGGTATCCGGCAAAAAGCGGCGGAACGAATTGACGTTCGGGGCAAACAGCGGCAGCAGCTCTGGGATGTACTTCTGCAAGCCGCCGATATGCTGCATAAACAGCTCGCTCATGCTGCCATCATCGTTGGAGAACAGGTTAATACCTGTTTTGATATCCACCACACTCTGGTGGATATGCATCGCGCTGCCGGGCTGATCGGTGATCGGCTTGGCCATAAAAGTCGCGGCTACATCGTGCTTTAGCGCCGCTTCGCGCATGGTGCGTTTGAACACAGTGATCTGATCGGCCAGATGCAGGGCTTCGCCGTGACGGAAGTTGATCTCCATCTGCGCCGGACCGTCTTCATGGATCAGCGTATCGAGGTCGAGCCCCTGAATTTCGCACCAGTCGTATACATCTTCAAACAGTGGATCGAATTCGTTGGCCGCATCGATGGAGAACGACTGACGGCCAACCTCAGGGCGCCCGGAGCGGCCCATCGGGGCTTCGAGCGGAAAGTCCGGGTCGCTGTTGCGCTTGGTCAGGTAAAACTCCATTTCCGGCGCGACGATCGGCTTCCAGCCCTTGTCAGCATAAAGCTTAAGAATGTTCTTGAGGATGTTGCGCGGCGACAGCTCGATCGGATTGCCCTGCTTATCGAAGGTGTCGTGGATGACCATCGCAGTTGGCTCAATAGCCCACGGCACTAGAAAGGCCGCGTTCTCATCAGGGCGGCAGAACATGTCGATGTCCGCCTCGTCGAGCAAGTCGTAATAGATGCCGTCCTCGACGTAGTCGCCCGTCACGGTCTGCAGCAGCACACTCTCAGGGAGGCGCATGCCCTTTTCGTCGAGGAACTTGTTAGTCGGCGAAATCTTGCCACGGGCAATGCCGGTCAGATCGCTGATCATGCATTCAACTTCGGTGATTTTGCGTTCTTTCAGCCAGCTCGAAAGCTGGTCTAATTTGGTGCTCATAGAGACCTCAGGAGTGGTGAGAGCAAACTTATATATAGTTGGCTCAGCGTTGCCCCGCCGTCTTCCTGCAAGCCTCACCAAAGGCCTGGAAGATAGCGAGATAATGGGGGTTGGATCGTACCTGCCATTCAGGGTGCCATTGCACCCCCAATGCGAAGCTTTTGGCTCCAATGACGGAGAAGGCTTCGATCAACCCGTCAGGCGCCAGTGCTTCTACGCGAAGGCCCGGCGCCAGACGCTGAACGCCCTGGCCATGAATGGAATTAACCTGAATCTCGCGCGGCAAGCCGATGCTGGCGAGTAGCCCGCCAGGCTGCACATGCAGTGCGTGGCGCAGGCCGTATTGCTGATCGGCCGACAAATCGGCAGGTTCACGGTGATCCATCAACCCGTCTACCTCGTGTACGCGCTGGTGCAGTGCGCCGCCAAAGGCTACGTTCATCTCCTGAAAACCACGGCAAATGCCAAGCACGGGAATACCGGCAGCAATTGCTGCTTCAATCAGAGGAAGTGTCGTATTGTCGCGCGCCGAATCATGGGCTGTGCCAGGTTGGCTAGGCTCGCCTGCGTAATGATGGGGTTCGACGTTGGAAGGTGAGCCGGTAAACACCAGCCCATCGAAGTGCTGTAGCAGGTAGGCTTGATTAAGCTGCTCGCCCAGTGCGGGAATGATCAACGGCATGCCGCCAGACACCTCGGCAATCGCCAGCAGGTACTTGTCACCGGCGGTGTGGTAGATGTTGTGCCCGATCTGCTTGGTACAGGCACTAACGCCGATTATCGGCTGGCGCGACATGAGACACCCGTTTTGTTGCTGTTATGGGGTTTCGGTCGAGCTTAGCCTTGTTCATTTTTTTTCACAATAGTCATGTAAAAAATTGAACACACCCCGCTGAGCACCGCACTAGGCAAGGGCTCCCGCTGACCAGTATCGGCCTGTAATGCCCTAAAAATGGCCATCGAGCCCTCTTTTGGGGCAAAATACGCCTCTATTGACAGCATCAAGGGTTTAAGATTGACTCACGCTCGTGCGATTGCATGATTGATATTTTTAACAAAAAAGGTGTTGCATCATGTCTGTACCCCCGCGTGTCGTTCAGCTTAACGAAGCGAACGCGTTCCTTAAGAAACATCCTGAGGTCCTGTTCGTCGACCTTCTGATCGCAGATATGAATGGCGTGGTGCGCGGCAAGCGTATCGAGCGGGCGAGCCTGCACAAGGTTTACGAACGCGGCATTAATCTCCCGGCCTCTCTATTTGCACTGGATATCAACGGCTCGACGGTGGAAAGCACTGGTCTGGGCCTGGATATCGGCGATGCCGACCGGGTCTGCTTTCCCATCCCCAACACTCTGTGCTATGAGCCTTGGCAGAAACGCCCAACCGCGCAACTGTTGATGACCATGCATGAAATGGAAGGTCAGCCGTTCTTTGCCGACCCTAGGGAAGTGTTGCGTCAGGTGGTTGAGAAGTTCGACGAACTGGGCCTTACCATTTGCGCGGCGTTCGAGCTGGAGTTCTACCTAATCGATCAGGCCAACGTGAACGGCCGTCCGCAGCCGCCTCTGTCGCCGCTATCAGGCAAGCGCCCACACTCGACTCAGGTGTACCTGATCGACGACCTCGATGAATACGCTGAATGCCTGCAAGACATTCTTGAAGGCGCCAAAGAACAGGGCATTCCCGCTGACGCCATCGTCAAGGAAAGCGCTCCGGCGCAGTTCGAGGTCAACCTGCACCACGTTGCTGACCCGATCAAAGCGTGTGATTACGCGCTGCTGCTCAAGCGCCTGGTCAAGAACATTGCTTACGACCATGAAATGGACACCACCTTCATGGCCAAGCCGTACCCGAATCAAGCGGGTAACGGGTTGCATGTGCATATCTCGATCCTCGACAAGCAAGGCAATAACATTTTTGCCTGCGAAGACCCGGAGCAGAACGATGCCTTGCGCCATGCCATTGGCGGCGTACTGGAAACCATGCCCGCATCGATGGCCTTCCTCTGCCCCAACGTCAATTCTTACCGTCGTTTCGGTGCGCAATACTATGTGCCGAACTCGCCGAGCTGGGGCATCGACAACCGTACCGTAGCCCTGCGCGTGCCGAATGACTCGGCTGATGCCGTGCGCATCGAGCACCGCGTAGGTGGCGCAGACGCCAACCCTTACCTGTTGCTGTCAGCGGTATTGGCGGGCGTGCACCACGGCTTGACCAACAAAATCGAGCCGGGTGCGCCTATAGAAGGCAACTCCTACGAGCAGAACGAGCAGAGCCTGCCGAACAACCTGCGCGACGCCCTGCGCGAGTTGGATGACAGCGAAGTACTGGCGCGTTATATCGACCCGAAATACATCGATATCTTCGTCGCCTGTAAGGAAAGCGAGTTGGCCGAGTTCGAGAACTCAATCTCCGACCTCGAATACAACTGGTACCTGCACACCGTTTAATGCAGCACCCAACGCCGGCCTTTGAGCCGGCGTTTTTTATGGCGCTTGACCATTTAATTTCGCCCACAGTGTAACCCTGCCTTATTCGCGCCCTCGGCGCGATGAAGGGGAAGCTGCGCCGCGAATTCCTGTTAACGCGGCATCAACCTACTCGGGAGATCTCCATGCCACGCTTGCTTGCCTCACTGCTGCTTACCCTGCTTCCGCTGCTGTCCAGTGCCGAAGAGGTGATCCGCGTCTACAACTGGAATGACTATATTGCCCCGCAAGTGCTCAAGGATTTCGAGGCTGAAACCGGCATTCGGGTGGAGTACCTGACCTTCAGTACCGCCGAGGAATTGGAAACGGTGTTGTCCAGCGGTGAGGCCATTGATGTCGCCGTGCCTTCGCATGATGCGCTGCCGGCCATGATCAAGAACGGCACGCTGCAACCGTTAGACTTCAGCCTCTTGCCCAACCGCAAACACCTCGACAAACAGTTGCTCAGCACCTTGGTCGCCCTCGACCCCGCCAACCGGCACGCCCTTCCGTATTTGTGGGGGGCCGTGGGCCTGGCGATCAACACGCCGCAGGCGGAAGCTGCATTTGGTGGACCGCTACCCAATAGCTGGAGCCTGCTGTTCGATGCAGAACAAAGCTCACGTTTAGCCAGTTGCGGCATCAGCATATTGGATGCAGCCGATGAGACCTTTACCTTGCTGCTCAATTATCAGGGCCGCAGCCTGGCGCGCAGCGCACCGAGCAGAATCGAACGCTCCAGCAAGGTGCTGGATGGTTTACGGCCTAACCTGCGTTACGTCGACAGTGAGCGTTACATCGATGACCTCAACCAGGGTAAGTTGTGCGTGGCCATGGCCTGGGTTGGCGATGCGTTGGCCGCCGCTGCTGCAGGACAGCCGGTGCGCTTTCTAGTACCTGATGAAGGCTCGGTGCTATTTATCGACAGCTTGGTAATCCCCAGCAGCGCCAAGCGCCCCGACCTGGCTCATCGGTTTATCAACTACCTGATGCAACCCGAAGTTGCCGCACTGGTCACCGCCGAAACCCTTTACCCCAGCGGCAACGCGGACTCCCGCGAGTTTCTCGACGAAACCCTACGCAACCAGCCAGATCTCTACCCAGATCCGACACCAAACGGCTGTACCCGCTGGAAACCCTGCCGGAAAAACACAGCGCTGTTGTCGACGGGATATGGACGCGCTTTCGCGATGGCAGTTGATTGGTGCTATTGGAGCTGGTGCGCTCGCAAGAGCACATCCAGCGACCCAAGGTTTGATGGCCCGGATGCAATCCGGGATAGCGACTGTAGGCGCCAGCGTGCTGGTGCTCAGCTTCTCAACAGCAGGGCGCCTTCAGAAAGCGCGCGGCGCGGCGGTACTACTT
>JAGGNC010000065.1 GCA_017886405.1 Pseudomonas sp.
CTGGCCTCGGCGATAATCTGCTCCACCTGCGCCTGCAATTGCGGCACCGCCTGGGGCCCGACTGTATCTACTGCACTCATAAGAACTCCTGAACGATAAGCGGCAAGCGTGGCCAACAGGCCAGGCGCTTACAGCTGGAAACTTACTGCTATCATGTCGGCGTTTTCCACTGGACCGCCACTATGTCTGAATACCTTGACGACTTCTCCGGCGAGAAGAGCAAAACCCAGGTCAAGCGCGAGTTTCATGCGCTGCAGGATCTGGGGCAACGCCTGACCACCCTTAAGCTCGACCTGCTAAACAAGCTACCGCTGACGGACGAGTTGCGCCGCGCGCTTGCCGAAGCGCCTAGGCACACCGCCAATGCCGCGAAAAAGCGCCATATGCAGTTTATCGGCCGGCTGATGCGCGACCAGGACATTGACTCCATCCTGACCCTGCTCGACCAACTGGACGCGTCTACACGCCAGTACAACGAACGCTTTCACAACCTAGAGCGTTGGCGCGACCGCCTAATCAACGGTAACGACGACACCCTGGAAGCCTTTGTCGGCGAGTATGCCGACGCAGACCGCCAACACCTGCGTCAGCTAATCCGCCAAGCCCAACACGAACTGGCGCAAAACAAAGCACCCGCCGCGTCACGCAAAATCTTCACATACATCCGCGAACTGGATGAGGCTCAGCGCGGCTTGCGTTGATCTTGCCGCGATGGTGGGTTACGCCTTCGGCTAACCCACCCTACGCCCTTCTCAACACACCCTACGATCCTGTGCCGCCCACGGTAATGGCATCGATCTTCAGGGTCGGCTGACCAACACCCACCGGCACCGACTGACCATCCTTACCGCACGTGCCTACGCCACTGTCCAACGCCAAGTCGTTGCCGACCATCGAGACTTTGCTCATGGCTTCCGGGCCGTTGCCGATCAGGGTTGCCCCTTTGATCGGCGCGGTGATCTTGCCGTCTTCTATCAGGTAGGCCTCACTGGTGGAAAAGACGAACTTGCCGCTGGTGATATCCACCTGGCCACCGCCGAGGTTGGCGCAGTAGATGCCCTTCTTCACCGAGCGGATGATCTCTTCGGGATCGCTCTCACCGGCCAGCATGTAAGTGTTGGTCATACGCGGCATCGGCAGGTGCGCATAGGATTCGCGACGACCGTTACCCGTGGCGGCCACGCCCATCAGGCGTGCGTTGAGTTTGTCCTGCATATAGCCCTTGAGCACACCGTTCTCGATCAGCGTGGTGCACTGGGTTTGCGTGCCTTCATCGTCCATACTCAGGGAGCCGCGACGCTCGGCCAACGTGCCGTCATCGACGATGGTGCAGAGGCTGGAGGCAACCATTTCGCCCATACGCCCGCTGTACGCCGAGCTGCCCTTGCGGTTGAAGTCACCCTCCAGACCATGGCCGACCGCTTCATGCAGCAACACGCCAGACCAACCCGCACCCATCACCACGGGCATGCTACCGGCCGGTGCCGGAATCGCTTCCAGGTTGACCAGCGCCTGGCGCAGTGCCTCACGGGCATAGCCCATGGCACGCTCTTCATTGTTACTGGTCTGCTCAAGGAAATAACGGTAATCGGTACGCCCGCCGCCGCCATGGCCACCGCGCTCACGACGGCCGTTCTGCTCGACGATAACGCTGACATTGAAGCGCACCAACGGCCGAATGTCGGCACCCAGGCTACCGTCATTGGCGGCAACCAGAATGCGATCCCAGACGCCAGCCAGGCTGACGGAGACCTGTTTGATCCGAGGATCGAGGGCGCGCGTGGCAACGTCGATACGCTTGAGTAGCTCGACCTTTTCCGCCCGACCCAGCACATCCAACGGGCTGTCCTGGGCATACAGCGGCTTGACCAGCGCGCTGCTGAAGGCCTGCACGCGGCCACTCTGGCCGGCACGCGCGATCGAGCGCGCTGCACGCGCCGCTTGGCTCAACGCATCAGCGGTAATCGCGTTGCTGTAGGCAAAGCCGGTTTTCTCGCCGGACTGAGCCCGCACACCGACGCCCTGATCGAGGTTGAAGCTGCCTTCCTTGACGATGCCATCTTCCAACGCCCAGGTTTCCGAAATCTGGCTCTGGAAGTACAGGTCAGCCGCATCAATTCCCGGCCCGGCCAACTCAGCCAAGACGCCGGGCAGATGGTCAATGGTCAAACCGCCTGGGCCGAGCAGATGCTCGCTGACGGACACCAACATATTGTTCATAGCTACTCCAAACCTGGCAGCCGCGGTTCGGCCGCTGCAAAAAATCGTTTATGCCGCATCACCGGCATGCGCTGACGGATCGTCGCCTGCTCTGTGGCGTCGCGCTCGGCCAACAACACCCCCGTGCCAAGCGTTAACTCAGCGAGCACGCGACCCCAGGGATCGACTAACGCCGAATGACCAAAGGTCTCGCGTCCGCCCGGATGAGTCCCGCCTTGCCCGGCCGCCAATACATAACATTGGGTTTCAATGGCCCGCGCACGGGTCAATACCTGCCAGTGCGCGGCGCCGGTGACGGCGGTGAAGGCCGCTGGCACGCTGATCAACTCCGCGCCCGCAGTGCGCAACGCGCTGTAAAGCTCGGGGAAACGCAGGTCGTAACAAACCGTCAAACCCAAGCGCCCAACCGGGGTATCGGCCACCACCACCTGGCTGCCGAACGCATAGTCATCGGATTCACGGTAGCGGCCGTGACTGTCACTGACATCTACATCAAAGAGATGCAGTTTGTCATAGCGTGCCACCCGCTGGCCGCACTCATCGACCAGCAGTGAGCACGCATACGCTTTAGTTTCTGGCTGGCCTTCGGGCGGTAAGGGCAAGGTACCCGCCACTATCCACAGACCAAAATCGCGGGCGGTCTGTTGCAGCC